>JAFLDU010000007.1 GCA_017309145.1 Zoogloea sp.
TGCGCACCGGGTCTTCACGGTAGCGTACGCGGGGGTCGCCGATCATGCGCAGGGTCTTCTGCTGCAGGTCGGCCACGCCGTGGTGGTAATCGACAATGGTCTCGTCGCTGGGGTCGTAATACAGGGCATTGACCGTGAAGTCGCGACGGGTGGCGTCTTCTGCCATCGAGCCGAACACGTTGTCGCGCAGGACCCGGCCGTGCTCGTCGGTTTCGGTGGATTCCGCATCCTGCATGGCACGGAAGGTGGAGACCTCGATGGTCTCCTGTCCGCTCATCACATGCACGATCTTGAAGCGGCGGCCGATGATGCGGGAGCGTCGGAAGAGGGCGCGGACTTCTTCCGGGGTGGCGCTGGTGGCCACGTCGAAATCCTTGGGGGTCTGACCGACGATGATGTCGCGGACTGCGCCTCCCACCACATAGGCCTTGTGGCCGGCTTCCTGCAGGGTCGCGCAGACCTTGTTGGCAGCGGGGGAGATCTGCTCCCGGCGCACGCCATGGCGGCTGACCGGGATGACTGCAGGTTCGAGAACTCGGTTGGCGGGTGCGGCGCGGCGGAATACCCGGCGCAGCAGTTTGCGGATCATTGGTTGGGTTTTGCCTGGTTTTTGGGTCAAGGGCGGAATGATAACCCATCGGGGGCCGTCGTTTGATTTCACGCGGTGTCCGGACGCTTTTCCCGGAGGGGGCGGATGCGCGACAATATCCCTTTGTCCTTGCCCTGTTCCCCATGCCCCGTTTCGCCGCCAACCTGTCCTTCCTGTTCCTCGACCGGCCTTTCCTGGACCGCTTCGCCGCCGCCGCTGCG
Source organism: Zoogloea sp. (assembly GCA_017309145.1). GTDB lineage: Bacteria > Pseudomonadota > Gammaproteobacteria > Burkholderiales > Rhodocyclaceae > Zoogloea. The sequence continues at coordinate 811 of JAFLDU010000007.1, forward strand.
TGTGGGTTCAAGGCGGTGGAGTTCCATTTTCCCTATGACTTTCCGCCGGACGAGGTGGCCGCCGCTGCCCGTGAGGCAGGCGTGGCGGTGGTCCTGTTCAATCTTCCGGCCGGCAATTGGGCGGCGGGGGAGCGGGGCATCGCCTGCCTGCCTGAACGCATCGGCGAGTTTCGGGATGGGGTCGCGAGGGCCGCGGCCTGGGCCGAGAAGCTGGAGTGTCCGCGGGTGAACTGCCTGGCCGGGCTGCGTCCGGAGGGCATCACCGAGGCGGTGCTGCGCGACACCCTGGTGGGCAACCTGCGCTTCGCCGCCGACCTGTTTGCCGGAGCGGGGCGGCAGGTGCTGCTCGAGCCGCTCAACTCCCGGGATACGCCACGCTTCTTCGTCGATCGGACAGCCCCCGCCCTGGCCTTGCTGGACGATGCAGGCCGATCCAACCTGTTCCTGCAGTACGACATCTACCATGCCCAGGTGATGGAGGGGGATCTGGCCCTCACCCTGATGCGCAACCTGCCCTGGGTGGGGCATATCCAGCTGGCCGACAACCCCGGGCGTCATGAACCAGGCACCGGGGAAATCAACTTTCCCTTCCTGTTCGCGCATCTGGATGCCATCGGCTACCAGGGCTGGGTGGGCTGTGAGTACGTGCCGACCGGCCGCAGCGAGGACAGCTTTGGGTGGCTGAGTACCCATGCCCAGGGGGTGGGCGGGTGATGACCGGCGTGCCCCTGCCGTGCTCGGCGCTTTCTTGCGCGGGCCGCTTGGCATCCTCCGGGACGCTCTTCTAGACTGGTGACGCGCCGGGTGGGCCGGCAGATCAAGGACTCAGCCCCGTCCTTTGCGTCAGCGGACCGCCGTCCAGTGCGGCTGGCGACAGCACCCAAGGGGCAAGCAGGAGACATGAGCATGGCGGACAGGTTCGAGGAGCCGGCCTTCGGAGCGGTGGAGCGGGATTTCTCGCAGGTGGACAAGGCGCGCCTGGTGCAGGCCCTGTCACGGGTCCTGGCGCCAGCCAGCCTGCTGCACGACCCGGAAGACCTGCGGCCCTATGAATGTGACGGCATGGCGGCGCTGCGCCAGCTGCCGCTGGTGGTGGTATTGCCCGATACCGAGGCGCAGGTGGTTGAAATCCTGAAGATCTGCGCCGCCCAGCAGGTGCCGGTGGTGGCCCGCGGTGCCGGAACGGGTCTCTCGGGGGGCGCCCAGCCCCACCGCTTCGGCGTGGTGCTGTCCCTGGCGCGCTTCGGCAAGATCCTGGGCATCGATGCCCACGCCCGTCGCGCGGTGGTTCAGCCGGGTGTGCGCAACCTCGCCATTTCGGAGGCGGCGGCGCCCTTCGGCTTGTATTACGCCCCTGATCCTTCGTCCCAGATCGCCTGCACCATCGGCGGCAATGTGGCGGAAAACTCCGGTGGGGTGCACTGTCTCAAGTACGGGCTCACCATTCACAATCTGCTGAAGGTCCGCGGCGTCACCATCCAGGGTGAGATCGTCGAGTTCGGCAGCCTGGCCCTGGATGCTCCCGGCTACGACCTGCTGCCCCTGGTGACGGGCTCGGAAGGGATGCTGGCGGTGGTCACCGAGGTCACGGTCAAGCTCACCCCCAAGCCCCAGCTGGCTCAGTGCGTGCTGGCCGCCTTTGACGATGTGGTCAAGGCGGGAGACGCTGTTGCCGCCATCATCGCGGCCGGCATCATCCCGGCCGGGCTGGAGATGATGGACCAGCCCGCGACGGCGGCGGTGGAGGAGTTCGTCAGGGCAGGCTATCCGCTGGGGGCCGAGGCCATTCTGTTGTGCGAGTCCGACGGTACGCCGGAGGAGGTGGCCGAGGAGATCGGCCGGGTCAGGGCGATCCTGGCGCAGAGCGGCGCCACCGAGATCCGTGTGTCCCGCGACGAGGCCGAGCGCCTGCGCTTCTGGGCCGGGCGCAAGGCGGCCTTCCCGGCGGCGGGGCGGATCTCGCCGGATTACTACTGCATGGACGGCACGATTCCGCGCAAGCGCCTGGGAGAAATGCTCAGGGCCATCCAGGAGATGGAGAGGAAGTACGCCATGCGTTGCATCAATGTTTTTCACGCTGGCGACGGCAATCTCCATCCGCTGATCCTCTTCGACGCCAACAAGCCGGGCGACCAGCATACCGCCGAGGCCTTCGGGGCCGAGATCCTGGAGCTGTCGGTGGCCCTGGGCGGCACCATCACCGGCGAGCACGGTGTCGGCATCGAGAAGATCAACCAGATGTGCAGCCAGTTTGCGACGCCCGAGATCAAGGCCTTCCACCGGGTCAAGGCGGCTTTCGACCCCGCCGGACTGCTCAACCCTGGCAAGGCCATCCCGACTCTCAACCGCTGCGCCGAGTATGGACGGGAGCGAATGGGGCGGAGCTCGCCCCAGGCTCACCCGGACCTGCCCCGTTTCTGATGGACGGGCTGTCGGAGGGCTGGTTGCAGTTCCTGTTCGTGGCAGTGCCCGTGCTGTCCTTGGTGGGAACCTGGATGGGCCTGCGTACCGCGGGTCGATTGGCGGAGCGCAGGCGGCCCCGGGCTGCCGACGAGCCGGAAGGGAAGAATGATGGAGACAGCAATGGATGAACTGATCCAGGCGTGGAGCGAGCGGGTGCGCGAGGTCGCGGCCCGCGGCGGGCAGCTCCGCATCCGCGGTGGCGGCAGCAAGGATTTCTATGGCCGGGAGCCGATTGGCGAACTGCTCGAGACCGGAGCCTGCCGGGGCATCGTCAATTACGAACCGAGCGAACTGGTCGTCACCGTCAGGGCGGGTACGCCCTTGGCTGAGCTGGAGGGCGCGCTGGCGGAGCAGGGCCAGATGCTGGCCTTCGAGCCTCCCCGGTTCGCAGCCGGCTCTACCGTGGGCGGCTGTGTCGCCGCCGGGCTGGCGGGGCCCCGGCGGGCTGCGGTCGGCGGTGTGCGCGATTTCGTGCTGGGGGCGCGTCTCATCGATGGCCGGGGCGATGTCCTGCGCTTCGGTGGGGAGGTGATGAAGAACGTGGCTGGCTACGACGTATCGCGGGCCCTGGCGGGAAGCCTCGGGACGCTGGGCCTGATCGTAGAGCTTTCACTGAAGGTGCTGCCGCGGCCGGTGGCCGAGGCCACGCTCCGTTTCGAGGCCGACGACGAGGCGGATGCGCTGCACCGGCTCAATGCGTGGGCCGGGCAGCCGCTGCCGATTTCTGCGTCGGCCTGGCGTAGGAGGGGGCTGTACCTGCGCCTGTCGGGCGCATCGGCTGCTGTCGAGGCCGCGCAGGCGAGACTGGGCGGCGAGGGCGTGGATGCTGCGGAGGCGGCGGCGCTGTGGGCTGGGCTGCGGGATCACACCGACACCTTCTTTTCGGGCTCCACCCCCTTGTGGCGTCTGTCGCTGCCAAGTGATGCCCTGGCGTTGGCGCTCGATGGAGAGCAACTGGTGGAGTGGGGCGGAGCCCAGCGCTGGCTGCGCAGTGAGCAGCCGGTGGCGGACATCCGGCGGCGTGTCGAATCCCTGGGGGGGCATGCCACCCTGTTCCGCCACGGAGACCGCCAGGGATCGTGCTTCCATCCTTTGTCAGAGGCCATGATGAGGCTGCAGCGAAATCTGAAGAATGCGTTCGATCCGGCTGGGGTGTTCAACCCGGGGCGACTCTACGAGGGCCTTTGAATCATGCAGACCAATCTGGCCGGCTTCATCAAGGATACGCCCGAAGGTCGTGAGGCCGAGGCGATCCTGCGCAAATGCGTGCATTGCGGTTTCTGTACGGCGACCTGCCCGACCTATCAGCTCCTCGGCGACGAACTGGATGGTCCACGGGGCCGCATCTATCTGATCAAGCAGGTGCTGGAGGGCCAGCGGGCCACCGTGAAGACCCGTCTGCACCTGGACCGCTGCCTCACCTGCCGCGCCTGCGAGACGACCTGTCCGTCGGGGGTGGAGTATGGCCGCCTGGCGGACATCGGGCGGCATGTGGTCGAGCAGCAGGTTCCGCGCACCGGCAGTGATCGTGTGCTGCGCGGCGCCCTGAGGGAGTTCGTGCCGAGGCCCGGTCTGTTCGGCACGGCGCTCGGGCTGGGGCGGGCCTTCAAGCCGCTGCTGCCGCGCGTGCTGTCGGCCAAGGTGTCGCCCGGACGTGCGGCGGGTGTCTGGCCGGCACCGAGGCATGACCGTCGGATGCTGGTGCTGGCGGGTTGCGTGCAGCCGGCCATGCGTCCATCCATCAATGCGGCCACGGCCCGGGTGCTGGACGCCTTGGGCATCTCCCTGATCGAGGCGGCTGGGGCGGGCTGTTGCGGTGCTGTGCGCTTCCACCTTCAGGATCACGATGGGGGGCGGGCCGATGCCCGCCGCAACATCGACGCCTGGTGGCCGGACATCGAGGCAGGGCGGGTCGAGGCGATCGTGGTCACGGCTTCGGGCTGCGGCGTTCAAGTCAAGGACTACGCCCACCTCCTCAAGGAGGATCCGGCCTACGCCGCCAAGGCCGCCCGGGTCACCGCGCTAGCCCGGGACCCGGCGGAGGTCGTGCTGGCCGAGGCGGAGTCGCTCAAGGCCCTGCTGGCAGCCAACGCTGGAGGGAGGGCGCGCCAGCGCATCGCCTTTCAGTCACCCTGCAGCCTGCAGCATGGCCAGCGGATCCGGGGTGTGGTGGAAGGCTTGCTGCAGGCGGCCGGCTACGAGCTGATGCCGGTGGCGGATGCGCATTTATGCTGTGGGTCTGCGGGTACGTACTCAATACTGCAGCCGGAACTGTCGGGTAGGCTCAAGGCCAACAAGCTGGCAGCCCTGGCGGCCCATGGGGCTGAGCGCATCGCCTCCGCGAATATAGGTTGCATCGAGCATTTGAGTGGCGGTACCGTTGTACCCATTCAGCATTGGATTGAGCTGATCGATGAAAAAATCACGGACGACCACCGAAAGTCAGGGTGAATGTACCGCTTCAGTTTATTTAACAAGTTAAACTTGTTGAATGCCGAAAGCTGTCGGCCTTTGTGCTTGACAGGGTTGCGTCCGATACAACCCTTGAGATAAGGATTTCCGGGCAGGCATTCTCCGCGAGATGCGGAAGATATGCCGGCCAGCATGGCCTATGCTGAACCCCACTCTGACCTCCCTGACTGCGCCTGACACCGCGACGCCGAAGAAGCGCTACCAAGCCGAAGCCTGCGTGGCCAAGCACACGGGCGATCGTACCGAACAGCAGGATCGGGCCGCCGTGTTTGCGCACCCCAGTCGCAAGGGCACCCTCATGGCCGTGCTGGCGGATGGCATGGGGGGGCATTCCGGCGGCGCCATGGCCGCGGAGCAGGTCATCCTCAAGGCGCGCCAGAATTTCGAGGCTTTTGCTCCGGCTTCGGAGAGCGCGCCTGATCTGTTGCGCAGCATCATCGACGAAGCGCATATCGTCATCAAGCTCACCCGCTTCACCAGCGAGCAGGACCCGCACAGCACCGCCGTCGTCTTCATGATGCAGCCCGACCGGGCCGACTGGGCCCATTGCGGCGATTCTCGCTTCTATCACTTCCGGTCCGGCCAGCTGGTCACGCGCAGCATTGATCACTCCCTGGTCGAGGAACTCGTGCGCAAGGGGCGTCTCGACGCGGAGAGTGCCCTGCGCCATCCCAACCGCAATGTGTTGTTGTCCTGCCTGGGCTCCGAGCGCGAGCCGCGGGTGGACATCGGGCATGCCTCGCCCCTGGTGGGCGGGGATGCCTTTCTGCTGTGTTCCGACGGTCTGTGGGCTTACATCGGGGAGGAAGAGGCGGGCCGGATCCTGGCCGAGAATTCCCCCCGGGAAGCCGCCTCCACCTTGATCGAACTCGCCCGTCAGCGTGCCCGGGGAGGCGGCGACAACATCTCGCTGGCCGTGGTCAAGCTGGTGGAGGTTCCAAGCAGGACCAAGTCGGACTTCCCGACGCTCGGCGCCTGAACCCTCCGGGCGGGGCGTTGCTGCCGCTGCCCACGCGCTGTGTCTTCGCTGTGCTTCCGAAGCGGCCCCTGTGGGGCCGTTTTCATTTTGTCTTCAGCCAGTTGCGGCGCCAGAAGGCGGCGGCCATGAGCCCTGCCGCGCCGGCCATCAGCCCCATGGCCAGGCGGAATCCGTCGGGGTCTTCCAGTATGGGCATATCCCGGAAGTTCATGCCGAAGATGCCGGCGATCAGGGTGGCCGGCATGAACAGGGTGGTCAGTACGGTGAGGATGCGTACTTCGCTGTTCAACCGGTTGCTGACGCTGGAGAGGTAGATGTCGAGCAGGTCGGCGAGCAGGTCGCGCACGGACTCGAGGGATTCCAGCACATGCACCGTGTGATCGTAGATGTCCCTCAGGTAGAGGCGCGTATCGGGACTGAAGAAGCCGTTGTCCACCCGCGACATGTTGTTGAGCACTTCACGCAACGGCCAGATGGCGCGGCGCAAGGTCAGCGCCTCGTGCTTGACCCGGTTGATTTCCGCCAGCAGCGCCGGGTTGGGGCGGCTCAGGGCTTGCTCCTCCAGGTCCTCGGCCTCGTCCGTGAGGTGGTCGAGCATCACGAAGTAGCGGTCCACGAGGGTGTCGAGCAGGGCGTAGGCCAAATAGTCGGTGCCGTGGCTGCGCATGGCGCCGTTCTCGGCCCGCAAGCGTTCCCTGATCGCCTCGAAGGCGCCGGTGGGGCGTTCCTGGAAGGTCAGCACGAAGTTGCGACCGAGTACGATGCTGACCTGGTCCGAGTTCAGGCAGTGCCGTTCCTGATCGAAGTCGAAGCAGCGGACGACGATGTAGAGGTAGTCGGCGAACTCGTCGCTCTTCGGGCGCTGCTGGGTGTTGAGGATGTCTTCCTGGACCAGTGGGTGCAGCTTGAAGCGCCGGCCGATCTCGGCCATCACGGCCGGGTCATGCAGGCCATGTACGTTGAGCCACAGCTTCTCGCGCTGGGGCTGATACTGCCGGGAGGCCTCGAGGGAGTCGAAGTGGGTCTCGGTGATTCCACGTGCGTCGAACTCGATCAGGGTGATGCTGGGCTTGTCGGTCTTGATCTCGCCTACATGCACCAAGGTACCTGGGGGTAACCCCAACTTTCGGGTAAGTTGGGTTCGTTTCTTGCTAGACTTGCGCATCTTGTTTGGAATATTCGGATCAATTGGCCGGATTTCAGCTCAGGATCGGGGCTTTTCCGGGGCAATTCCCGGCTGTTCCTGTCAGATAGTGTTACGTCGCTGAACCCCTCTCACGACGATAGCAGAATTCCACCTACTTATAAGGAGGTTCCATGCCTCTGGTCATCGGTGTGACCAAAGAGCTCACGCCGGGGGAGCGCCGCGTTGCGCTCGTACCGGACGTAGCCAAGAAATATCAAGGGCTTGGCGCAGCTTTGCTGCTCCAGGCGGGGGCCGGCGAATCGGCCTACTACCGTGACGCAGATTACGGGGTGTCCGAGCTGGCCGCCGACAGGGCCGCCGTGCTGCAGAAAGCCGATCTGTTCCTGCAGGTCCAGCCCCTCGGGCTGGATGCGCTTGAGCAGCTCAAGCCGGGCAGCGTGCTGGTCGGGCTCCAGCAGCCTTGGGCCAGCCGCGAACGTATCGAGCTGTTGCTCCAGAAAAAGATCACCTGTTTCGCTTTGGAACTGTTGCCCCGTATCAGCCGTGCACAGAGCATGGACGTCCTGTCCAGCCAGGCGGCGGTGGCGGGCTATGAGTGCGCGTTGATCGCCGCGGATCACAGCCCCAAGTTCTTCCCCATGCTCACTTACGCGGCTGGCACCATCCGCCCGGCCAAGGTGCTGGTGATCGGTGCCGGCGTGGCCGGCCTGCAGGCCATCGCCACCGCCAAGCGCCTCGGTGCCATGGTGTCGGGCTATGACGTGCGTCCGGAGACCAAGGAGCAGATCGAGTCGCTCGGTGCCAAGTTCGTCGATACCGGCGTGTCGGCGGCTGGCAGCGGCGGCTACGCCCGCGAACTCACCGACGACGAGAAGCGCCAGCAGGCCGAGAAGCTGGGCAAGGCCATCGCCGAGTGCGATGCCCTCATCACCACCGCAGCGATTCCGGGACGCAAGGCGCCGCAGATCGTCACGGCCGACATGGTCGCGCGCATGAAGCCGGGCTCGGTGGTGGTGGATATGGCCGCCGAGACCGGTGGCAATGTGGTCGGTACCGTGGCGGGCGAGAAGACCTGGGTCGGCGAAGTGCTGATCATCGGCCCCACCCACATCGCCAGCCGCATGCCCGTGCATGCCTCCGAGATGTACGCCAAGAACCTCTTCAACTTCATCTCGCCCTTCATCAAGGACGGGGCCCTCGCCCTGGACTGGGAAGACGAAGTGATGGCCGGCGCCTGCCTGACCCACGACGGGGTGCTCAAGCACGCCGGCGTGAAGCAGGCCCTTGGAATGTAAGCGGAGGACGACCATGGACGGATTCGTTGCACTGTATATCTTCATGCTCGCGGCCTTCACGGGTTACGAGGTGATCTCCCGTGTGCCGGTGATCCTGCACACGCCCCTCATGTCCGGCTCGAACTTTGTGCACGGCGTGGTGCTGGTGGGCGGCATGATCGCCCTCGGCCAGGCGGAAACCCCGCTGGAGCAGGCCATCGGCTTCGTTGCCGTGCTGCTCGGCGCGGCCAACGCGGCGGGCGGTTACGTGGTGACCGAACGCATGCTCGCCATGTTCAAGTCGAAGGAGAAGAAGTAATGGCGATCAAGTGGCTGATTGACGCGAGCTACTTCGTGGCCGCGGTGCTCTTCATCCTCGGCCTGAAGGGCATGAGTTCGCCGGTCTCGGCGCGCAAGGGGATTGTCTGGGCGGGGGTGGGCATGGTGCTGGCCACCGTGGTCACCTTCCTCACCCCGGGCATGAACAACTTCGCCCTGATGGTGCTGGCGATCGCCCTGGGCGGCGCGGTGGCGTGGATCTCCGGCAAGAAGGTCGCAATGACCGACATGCCGCAGATGGTGGCGATCTACAACGGCATGGGCGGCGGTGCCGCGGCGGCCATTGCGGCGGTGGAGTTCGCCCGCGGCGAGATGCACGGCACCGTGGTGACCCTGCTGGCGACGCTGGGGGCGCTGATCGGTGCGGTCTCCTTCGCCGGTTCGGTGGTGGCCTGGGCCAAGCTGCAGGGGGTCATGAAGAAGGCCTTCCGCCTGCCTGCCCAGAACGCCGTGAACATCCTGCTGGCCCTGGCCACGGTGGGGCTTGGCGCGGCCATCGTGCTGGCACCGACCATCGACCCGACGCTGGTGGTGGCCTTCTTCATCCTGTCGCTCATCCTCGGCACCATCATCACCCTGCCCATCGGCGGGGCGGACATGCCGGTGGTGATCTCCCTGTTCAACGCCTTCACCGGCCTGGCGGTAGGTTTCGAAGGCTTCGTGATGGGCATTCCGGCCCTGATCATCGCCGGTATCGTCGTCGGTGCGGCCGGTACGCTGCTCACCCAGCTGATGGCCAAGGCCATGAACCGGCCGATCAGCAACATCCTCTTCGTGCCGATGGCGGCAGCCGGTGGCGGCGAGGCGGTGGAGGGCGAGCAGAAGGAGATCGGCGCGATGGATGCGGCGGCGATGATGCGCTATGCCTCCAAGGTCATCATCGTGCCGGGTTACGGCATGGCGGTGGCCGGCGCCCAGCACAAGGTCTGGGAGATGTCCGAGTTGCTGGAGGAGGCTGGCGTCGAGGTGGTGTTCGCGATCCACCCGGTGGCGGGGCGCATGCCCGGCCACATGAACGTGCTGCTGGCCGAAGCCGGGGTGCCCTACGAGAAGATCTTCGATCTCGAAGAGATCAACGGCGACTTCGCCCAGGCCGACGTGGCGCTGGTGATCGGCGCCAACGACGTGGTGAACCCGTCGGCGCGTACCGACAAGTCCAGCCCGATCTACGGCATGCCGATCCTCAACGCCGACCTGGCGCAGAACGTCATCGTCGTGAAGCGGGGCAAGGGCACGGGTTACTCGGGCATCGAGAACGCCCTGTTCTACAAGGACAACACCCGTCTGCTGTATGGCTCGGCCCAACAGGCCATCGGCGAGGTGATCCAGCATGTGAAGACCCTGTCGGTCTGATCGACGGAGTCCCACGACGCAAAACGGCCCGCAGGTTCGCCCTGCGGGCCGTTTTGTTCATCAGGGGTCTGGAGGGGAGTCAGACCAGATCGGCGGGCATCACCGCTCGCAGCACGGTCTGTGTCTCGTTCTCGCGCACGCGGTTGGTAAACCACCACAGGGCCCCCTTCTTGATGGTCCAGTCGGCCTCCTGGCCGGACAGGAGCAGGGCGGCCAGGCGGCCGAGTTCAGGCTGGTGACCCACCACCAGCACCGAGCCGCCGCCGTCGGGCCAGCCGCAGGCGGCGAGGATGCTGGTGATGTCGTTGCCCGGCGCCAGCGCAGGCACGACCTCGAAGCTGGAGGTGAAGGCGCTTGCCGTCTGGCGGGTCCGGGTGGTCGGGCTGACCAGGACCCGCAGCTTCTTCGGGCGTCGGCTTTCCAGCCATTCCGCCACCTTGTGGGCCTGGCGAAGGCCGCGCTCGGTCAGTTCCCGGGTGTGGTCGGGGATGCCATCCACGGCCTCGGCGTGGCGCCACAAAAGCAGATCCATCCTGTGTGTCTCCTCATTATTGTTATCGAGAGGCCGGCATTCTGGAGCAGGGATGTTACTGCCGGATGAATCCATCAGCGTCTCCATGGCGCCTTGCCCCACAGGATGGGCTCTAGGGCGGGCAGCACGCTCTTGCGCAGGCGTGCCACCCGTGGGGCGTGCCAGCCGGCCACGAAGGCTGCGCCGCTGCGCAGCTCCGGGTCTTTGCCGGCCCAGTTCTTCAGGCGGCTGCGGGCCACCGCCTCATCGTTGAGGTAGCCGAGGGTCTCCTGGATGTCAGCGATGTCGTTGGCGAAGCGCACGGTGGCCTTCTCGGGCAGCAGGGGCAGCAGAAACTCGATCCCATAGCGCAGGCGCTTGAGGGACACGCGCAGCTCGTGCAGCTTGTCGGGGTGCAGATCGGCGGCCGCGCTGAAGCGCCTGCGGGCGCGCTTGCGCAACTGGCTCAGCTGCAGGCGGGCGAAGGTGGTGAGGTTGGCGGACTTGACCAGGGCGTCGCTCTGCAGTGCGTAGAGGTCTGCGGCCAGGGCCAGCATCTGGCGGCCATGGCTGGCGGCGAGCAGTTGTTCGCGGGCGGCCGCCTTTTCACGGTCGCGGCGGTCCACCGCCATGGCGATGAGGCGCTGGGTGGCGTCATCGGCGAGGCCGGATTCCGCCACCGGGCTGAGCACCTCGGCCAGCATCACGTCCAGGTCGCGGGCTGCCCCCAGGCCGTCGGCGGCATCCTTCAGGCCGTCCGACCAGCGGGTCACGAAGTCGGTGGGCAGGGCTGGGCCGAACAGGCGCAGGGCGGAACGCAGGCGACGCAGGGCCACGCGCAGTTGGTGGATGAATTCGGGGTCGTCGCTCTCCCGCGCGCCGGATTCATTGGCCTGCCACAGGGCCAGGCAGTCGAAGCCGATGATGCGGAAGGCGTCCACCGGCGATTGTTCGGCGCTGAGCCGGGAAGGCCGGGCCTTGGCCGGGCGCAGGGCGTGGTTGGAGAAGAGGCGGTAGCCGCGCTCGGCCTTGCTGACGTTCTCGGGGGTCAGGGGCAGGTTCTCGGCCAGTTGCAGGGCCAGGGCGTAGAGTTCCTGCGGGTCGCCCTCGACCAGTTCGAGTTCCAGTTCGCACAGGGGGCGCTCGCGGCCGTTGGCTTCGATGCTGCCCGAGTCGATCATGGCCAGCACCTTGACGCCGTCGCGTGGGGTGAGGATGCAGGTCTCGCGCTTGAAGCGGGTGGTGAATACCGGTACCAGGCGCGGATGGAGGGCTTCGAGCCGGCTGCGTACGTCCTCGCGGTCGATCGACGAGAAGTCGAAGCAACCGTTCAGGTAGGGCTGTTCCCATTCCGGGCGCGAAGACAGGCCGCCGACCGACTCGGCCGCACATTTCACCGTCTGCAGCCAGCGGGCACCGGCCTTGCGGGTGCGCACGGCCATGCGGCGTTCGCGCAGCTCCAGCTCAGGCGTGTCGAAATAGGTGTTCTCGAGGGTGCAGCTGCGTCCGTCGCGGGGGGCGTCGGCGATCAGCGGGTGGCGACGGAGGGCTGCGAGGGACTTCTGGGGAAGGGTGAGCTTCAGTTCGATTTCGTGGCTCATGGACAGGCCGTCGTGCTTTGGAAAATGGGGGTCGTTCCCGGGCGGGATCGACGAAGCGGCCCATTCTAGACCCGATGACGTGCGCCTGTCTTGCGCGCCCGGGTTACAGTCCGGGCGCCTTCCTGCGTCCCTCAGGCTGTGCTGAAGTCGGTCTCGGCAGCGCCCTTTTGTCCGGTGTTGTCGAGCCAGCTCACGGCCACCCGGTCGCCGGCCTTGACGTCCTTCAACTGAAAGGCGAACAAGGGGTTGGCGGATACGGAAGTGCCCAGCGCACCCTCGATCACCGGGCGCCCGTTGAGGCTCAGGCTGACCTGGATGATGAAGTGGGCCGGCGGAATGCGCCCGGACGGGTCCTTGCGCAGGCCGCTTTCCATGGGGTGGGGCATCAGCACCCGGACTTCGCCTTCGCTGCCCTTGATGCTCGCGCGGATCTTGATGGGTTCGCTCATGATGGGAATCTATTGATCACCGCAGCCGCCGACCGTGACCTTGACGTCGCGGAACACGGTGTAGTGTTTGCCGCCGGCCGTGGCCACCACACGCAGCCGGGAGCTCTCGGCCATGCGTAGCCGGGTCTGCAGACGCGGAACAGCCTCAGGGCCGAAGTTGAATTGCAGGGTCAGGGGCAAGGGGTTCTTGTCGATGATCACCGCCAGCCGGGTGGTGCCGGGGATGTTGCTGCTGATCTCGATGGGTACCGAGGCGCCGTTCTCGGCCACCTCCGGCACCTTCAGAAAGATGTCACGGGTCGCTTCCGCCGCGGCGGTGCCGGTGAGGCGCAATACGTCGGCGGTGGTCTTCGCCTCGAAGGGCGCGCGGTTGAAATCCACCGCGACAGCCTGGCCGGGGCGTAGCACGCCGCTGCCGATGAGGGGGGCGAGCGCGCTCACGCTCCCGAAAGCCTTGAAGAAATGCCGGCGCTTCACGGTTCAGTCCTCTGCCTTCCAGTGCCCTGATTTGCCACCTTCCTTTTCGAGCAGGCGGATGCCGGTCATGGTCATGCCCTTGTCGACGGCTTTGCACATGTCGTAGATCGTGAGCAGGCCGACTTGCACCGCGGTGAGGGCTTCCATCTCGACGCCGGTGCGGCCGACCGTCTCGGCGGTGACGGTGCAGCGGATGGTGTCGGTGCCCTCGATGGCGAAGTCGGCGGCGACGCGGGTCAGGGGGATGGGGTGGCACAGGGGGATCAGGTCGGCCGTGCGCTTGGCGCCCTGGATGGCGGCGATGCGGGCGATGCCGATCACATCGCCCTTCTTGTTGTCGCCGGCGAGGATGCGTTCCAGTGTGCTGGGAAGCATCACGATCAGGCCTTCGGCACGGGCCACGCGGCGGGTTTCGGACTTGGCGGAGACGTCCACCATGTGGGCCTGGCCCTGGGCATCGAAATGGGTGAGGGAGTCGCTCATGGTCGGGCGTGGGAAGGGTGGGGAACCTGTGGCGCGGGGCGTTATCATAGCATCGTGAAAAATCGCCTGATCGCCGTCCTGCTGTGCCTCGCGCTCGCGCCGGGCAGCTACTCCCAGGGCCTTCCCGACCTCGGGGATAGTGCCTCCGCCGACCTGTCGCCCCTGGCCGAGCAAAAGCTCGGCATGCAGATCATGCGCGACATCCGCTGGCATGACGCAGCCTATCTGCGCGACGCCGAGGTGGAGGATTACCTCAACCGCCTGGGTGACCGGCTGGTGGCGGCCGGGCCCGGCGCCGGCATGCCCTTCGAGTTCTTCGGCGTCAATGATCCGTCCCTCAATGCCTTCGCAATGCCCGGGGGCAAGATCGGGGTGCATACCGGCCTCATCCTGGCCGCCCAGAGCGAGTCCGAGCTGGCCGGCGTGCTGTCCCACGAAATCGCCCACGTCACCCAGCGCCACATCGCGCGCATGGTGGGACAGCAGGGGCGCTCCAGCATGCTGATGCTGGCCACTCTGCTGGTGGCCGTGCTGGCCGCCAAGTCGAGCCCCAACGCCAGCCAGGCGGCGATCATGGCCGGGCAGGCCGCGGGCATCAGCTCCCAGTTGGCCTATTCGCGGGATTTCGAGCACGAGGCCGACCGTCTGGGCGTCCAGAACCTGGCCGCGGCGGGTTTCGACGTGCGTGGCATGGCCAGCTTCTTCGAGCGCTTGCAGCGCAACAGCCGGCTTTACGAGAACAATGCGCCGGCCTACATGCGGACCCACCCGCTGACCTCGGACCGGATTTCCGAAATGGAGGACCGCATCTTCCACATGCCCTACCGGCAGGTACCCGACTCCCTGGATTTCCAGCTGGTGCGGGCCAAGCTGCGGGTGGGCAAGGCCGCCTCGCGGGAGCTGATGGAAGAGCTGCAGGCAGCCGGACGACGGGACGGGCAGAGCGTGGTGGCCCATTACGCCCTGGCGCGCGCCTATCTGGTGGCGCGGCGTTTCACCGAGGCGGATCGTGAGCTGGCCGCCCTGCGGGCCCTCAAGCAGCCCTCGGCGATGATCGAAGGCCTGGATGGCGAACTGCAGCTGGCGAAGGGCGATGCCGTGGCGGCGGCGAAGGTCTTCCATGACGGCAGGGGCCGCTTCCCGCAATCGCGCCGCTTGCTCTACGGTGAGGCGGGGGCTCTGCTGGATGCCGGGCGCAATGCGGAGGTGCTCAACCTGGTCAAGACCGAGCTGCAGACCACCCCGGACGATGCGCTGCTATGGGAGTTGCGGGCCCGCACCGAGGCCGCCCTTGGTCACCGCATGGGCCAGCATCGTTCGCTGGGCGAGATGTATGCAATCCAGGGGAATTTTGCTGCGGCTGCGGAGCAGCTGACCCTGGCCCAGGGCGCCAAGGATGGGGATTTCTTCGAGATGTCGGCGGTGGATTCGCGCCTGCGGGAAGTCCGTGTCCTGCTGGCGGAGCAGATGAAGGAGCGTCGTGAGCGCTGAAGGCGCCGGGCACGGTTAGAATCGCGGCTGATGCGCCTTCGATAGGGAGTGAACGATAAATGGATTTTGACAAGGAAGTGGATGCCCGCGGCCTGAATTGCCCGCTGCCCATCCTGCGGGCCAAGAAGGGTCTGTCGGAGCTGCAGGCCGGGCAAGTGTTGCGGGTGCTGGCTACGGACCCGGGCTCGGTCAAGGACTTTGCCGCGTTTGCCCGGCAGACCGGTAACGAGCTGGTCAGCCAGGGGGAATTGCCGGATGGCGTCTACGAGTTCTTCCTGCGCCGGAAGTAGGCTGCGGCAGAGCCTGTCGCGATGAAGAAAAGGCCACGCAGTGCGTGGCCTTTTCTTCGTGGGTGGCAGGGGCTCAGCGATCCGCCAGCTTGGCCAGCTGGGGCTTGAGCTTGTCCACGGTGGCGCTGAAGTTGGCCAGGCGTTCTTTCTCCTGAGCCACCACCGCGGCGGGGGCGCGGGCCACGAAGCTCTCGTTGGAGAGCTTGGCGTTGGCCTTGGTGATCTCGCCTTCGAGGCGGGCGATCTCCTTGGACAGGCGTTCCCTTTCGGCGGCGATGTCGATCTCCACCTTGAGCATCAGGCGCTGCTCGCCGACGACGGCGACCGGGGCCAGCTCCTCGCTGCTGATCTCGTCCACCACCTGCACCTCGGACAGCTTGGCGAGGCCGGCGATGTAGGGGGCGAACTTCTTCAGGCGCTCGGCATTGCCGGCCGCCACCAGGGGCATGCGCTGGGCAGGGGAGATGCTCATCTCGCCACGCAGGTTGCGGCAGGCGTAGATCAGGCCCTTGAGCTCGGCCACGTCGGCTTCGCTCTTCTCGTCGATGCGGCCCAGGTCGGCGGCGGGGTAGCGGGCCAGGCACAGGCTGTCCACATCCTTGCGGCCGGCCAGCGGGGCGACGGTCTGCCACAGCTCTTCGGTGACGAAGGGGATCAGCGGGTGGGCCAGGCGCAGGATGGTCTCCAGCACGCGGATCAGGGTGCGGCGGGTACCCTTCTGGGCGGCCTCGCTGCCGGTGTTGATCTGCACTTTGGCGAGTTCGAGGTACCAGTCGCAGTACTCGTCCCAGATGAACTCATAGACCGTCTTGGAGACCAGGTCGAAGCGGTACTCCTCGAAGTGCTGGGCGATCTCGGCCTCGACGCGCTGCAGGCGGCTGACGATCCAGCGGTCGGCGAAGGAGAACTCCAGCGGGCCGTTGCCGCCGCAGCTGGGGCCGTCCTGCTTGTGCTCGAGGCCCAGGTCGTGGCCCTGCACGTTCATCAGCACGAAGCGGGTGGCGTTCCACAGCTTGTTGCAGAAGTTGCGGTAGCCCTCGCAGCGGCTCATGTCGAACTTGATGTCGCGGCCGGGGCTGGCCAGGCTGGCGAAGGTGAAGCGCAGGGCGTCGGTGCCGAAGGCGGGGATGCCGTCGGGGAATTCCTTGCGGGTCTTCTTCTCGATGCTGGCGGCCTGCTTGGGGTTCATCAGGCCGGTGGTGCGCTTGGCCACCAGGTCGTCGATGCCGATACCGTCGATCAGGTCGATCGGGTCGAGCACGTTGCCCTTCGACTTGGACATCTTCTGGCCTTCGCCGTCGCGGATCAGGCCGTGCACATAGACGTGCTTGAAGGGGATCTTGCCGGTGATGTGCTTGGTCATCATGACCATGCGCGCCACCCAGAAGAAGATGATGTCGAAGCCGGTGACGAGCACGGTGGACGGCAGGTAGAGGTCCAGCGCGTCGTTGGACTTGGCCGGCCATTCCGGGGTCCAGTCGAGGGTCGAGAAGGGCCACAGGGCGGAGGAGTACCAGGTGTCCAGCACGTCCGGGTCGCGGTTGAGGGCGCCACCGTAGCCGGCCTTGTCGGCCAGGGCACGGGCTTCCTCCTCGCTGTGGGCGACGAAGGTCTCGCCGTTCTCGCCGTACCAGGCGGGGATCTGGTGACCCCACCAGAGCTGGCGGGAGATGCACCAGTCCTGGATGTTGTTGAGCCACTGGTTGTAGGTATTGACCCAGTTCTCAGGGACGAACTTGATCTCGCCGGAGGAGACCACTTCGAGGGCCTTCTCGGTGATGGACTTGCCATCCTCGCCCGGCTTGGACATGGCGACGAACCACTGGTCGGTGAGCATCGGCTCGATGACCACGCCGGTGCGGTCGCCGCGGGGCACCTGCAGCTTGTGGGGCTTGATCTCGCCGAGCAGGCCGAGGGCCTCGAACTGGGCCACCACCTGCTTGCGGGCCTCGAAACGATCCAGGCCGGCCAGGTCGGCGGGCAGCGCGACGGTGCCGCTGACCTGCCCGTGGGTCACCACGCTCCCTTCGGCGGGAATCGTGCCTTCCAGGGTCAGCACGATGATCATCGGCAGGCCATGGCGCAGGCCGACGGCGTAGTCGTTGAAGTCGTGGGCGGGGGTGACCTTGACCACGCCGGTGCCGAACTCGCGGTCGACGTATTCGTCGGCGATGATCGGGATCTCGCGGTTCACCAGCGGCAGGCGCACGCTCTTGCCGATCAGGTGGGCGTAGCGCTCGTCTTCCGGGTGGACCATCACGGCGGTGTCGCCGAGCATGGTTTCAGGCCGGGTGGTGGCCACGGTGAGGCTGCCGCTGCCGTCGGCCAGCGGGTAGCTCAGGTGCCACATGAAGCCGTCTTCTTCTTCCTGGACGACTTCCAGGTCGGAGACGGCGGTATGCAGCTTCGGGTCCCAGTTGACCAGGCGCTTGCCGCGGTAGATCAGGCCTTCGTTGTAAAGGCGGACGAAGGTCTCGGTGACCACCTTGTTGAGGCCGGCGTCCATGGTGAAACGCTCGCGCGACCAGTCGGGGCTGGTGCCCATGCGGCGCATCTGGCGGGTGATGGTGCCGCCGGAGTATTCCTTCCACTCCCAGACCTTCTCCAGGAACTTCTCGCGGCCGAGGTCGTGGCGGGAGACGCCCTGGGCGTCCAGCTGGCGCTCGACGACGATCTGGGTGGCGATGCCGGCGTGGTCGGTGCCCGGCTGCCACAGGGTGTTCCAGCCGCGCATGCGGTGGTAGCGCGTCAGCGCATCCATGATGGTCTGGTTGAAACCGTGACCCATGTGCAGGGTGCCGGTGACGTTGGGCGGCGGCAGCAGGATGCAGAAGGATTGATCGGCAGGCTTGCTGCGGTCGAGGCCGGCGGCGAAGTAGCCGCTCGACTCCCAGTGCTCATACCAGCGGCGTTCGATCTCCGCCGGTTCGAAACTCTTGGCCAGTTCCATGGGGACTCTGTCTGTTAAGGCAAAGGGCGGATTATAGCGGATGCGCCCGTCTTGCCCCGAACCGACCGTCCTCAGGTGTTCCGGTCGTCGTCCAGGTTGTCGGCGATCTCGGTGGAGATCAGGGGGAGGAGGGTGCTGCGCAGGTGGGCCACCGCCTTCACCCGGATGCGGTCGGCGAACTCGTCCAGTTCCCGTGACAGGAGTTGAGGCAGCTCGTTGCTCATCCAGTCCTCGATGTGGCGGCTGATGGCGGTTTCGAGGGCGATCAGGCGCTCGGCCATCAGGTTGGTGGCATCCTCCGGGCTGGCCAGGGCGACGGCATCGAAGGCGGCCGGCTCCGGTGTGATCGGCTCGAGGATGATGGGCGTGCTCTCACCGATGTAGGGTTCGACGCGGTCGTTGACCACTTCGGTGAGGACGGGCAGGTCGTCGCCATCGGTGCCAGCCGCGTCGATCTCTGCGGAGAAATGGGGTTCGCTGTCTTCGTCCTCCAGGGAGATTTCAAAGTCGGAACTGTGGTGGATGTTCATTCGCCGCTCCGCTGGGCCAGGTCGTGGGCCGCCAGGGTGTATCCGCGGGCCTTGTAGTCCCGGTAGCGGCCGCGGGCTGCGGCCTTCTCGGGGTCGGATGGGCCGACGATCTCGAGCACCAGTCCGAAGCGGTCGAAGCTGGTGGGGAGCTCGTAGCCCAGATTGATCAGGACATCCTCGTGGGGCAGGACGTCTAGGGTGCTGCCGATGACCACGGGGGTCTCGGCGGCGAGCGGTGAGCCCGCCGGTACGTGCGGCACGAATGCAAGAGGCTGGAAGGCCCATAGCATCTGGTCGAAATGGCGGGCCGTGCCCACATCCGGGGCGAACACCGAGATCCGCTTGCCGCCCGCGCAGGCCTTGGCGGTCAGCACGCAGGCCACACGCAGACGGTCGTGGGCGTTGTGGTAGAAGCGGATCTCGGCGGTCATGGCTGGGGCAGGCGGCTCAGCGGGAGGCGCGCTCGATCAGGAAGCGGGTGAGGAGCGGCACGGGCCGGCCGGTGGCGCCCTTGTCGGCCCCCGATTTCCAGGCGGTACCGGCGATGTCCAGGTGCGCCCACTTGTAGGCCTTGGTGAAGCGGGCCAGGAAGCAGGCGGCGGTGATGGTGCCGGCCCCCTTGCTGCCGATGTTGGGGATGTCGGCGAAGTTGCTCTTGAGCATGTCCTGATACTCATCCCACAAGGGCAGCTGCCAAGCCTTGTCGCCAGCGGCCTGGCCGGCGGCGAGCAGCTCGGCGGCGAGCGGGTCGTCGTTGGCCATCAGGCCGGAGGTCAGGTTGCCCAGGGCGATGATGCAGGCGCCGGTAAGGGTGGCGATGTCGATCACCGCGGCCGGCTCGAAGCGCTCGGCGTAGGTGAGCGCGTCGCAGAGAATCAGGCGGCCTTCGGCGTCGGTGTTGAGGATCTCGATGGTCTGGCCGGACATCGAGGTGACGATGTCGCCCGGCTTGATCGCCGAGCCGCCGGGCATGTTCTCGGTGGTCGGGATCAGACCGACCACATTGATCGGCAGGGCCATGCGGGCGATGGCCTTGAAGGTGCCGAGCACGCTGGCTGCGCCGCACATGTCGTACTTCATCTCGTCCATGCCCTCGCCGGGCTTCAGGGAGATGCCGCCAGTGTCGAAGGTGATGCCTTTGCCGACCAGCACGACAGGCTTGTCCTTGGCCTTGCCGCCCTTGTAGTTGAGGATGATGAACTTGGGGGGCTCGTGGGAGCCCCGGGCTACCGAAAGCAGCGAGCCCATGCCGAGCTTTTCCATGTCGGCGCGTTCGAGCACCTCGACCTTGATCTTGTGGTCCTTGGCGAGCTTTTTGGCGGTGGTGGCCAGGTAGCCCGGGGTGCACACATTGCCGGGCAGGTTGCCGAGGGTCTTGGCCAGGGCCATGCCTTCGGCGATGGCTTGGCCTTCGAGCAGGGCGGCCTTGAGGGTGTCGTCGATCTTGGCGCGGGTGGCGAAGACGATCTGGCGGACACCCTTGCGGGATTCGTCGCGTTTGGATTTGAGCTCGTCGCAGCGATAGGTGCTGTCGAGGAGGATCTGGGTGGCCTGGGCCAGGCGCCAGGCCAGGTCGCGGCCCGGCACCTCGGTGTCGGCCAGGCAGAAGGCGGCGTCTTCGGCCGGTGAGGCAGCGAGCTGGCGCGCGGCGGCTGCGACGGCGTCACGGTAGGACTTGTCCGACAGGGCATCGCTCTTGCCCAGGCTGACCAGCAGCACGCGGGGCGTGGCCAGGCCGGGGAGGGCATGCAGCATCAGGGTGGCGCCGGCCTTGTCGTCCAGGTCTCCACGCGCCAGGATGGCAGAGATGGCACCATCAGAGGCCTTGTCGAGGGCCCGTGCGCTTGCCGACAGTTCGGCACCGCTGAACACGCCCGCCACCACGCAGCCGTTCTTGAGTTTTTCCGGGGCTCCGGCCTTTATGGTAAATTCCACCCGCTTCTCCTTGGAAACACGCGTCAATTGGGGATATCGCGGCACATTATGGCCGCCACCCCGGCAGACGTCAAAACGGCCTTTGCTGGCGCCAATACTGCCCCCGCATGATCTTTCTCCGAGCTGCCCAGCGCGAATTCACGCAGAACGCCGTGGCGGTCTTTGTGGCGCTGTTCGCCATTCTCATCTCCACCGTGTTGATCCGCCTGCTGGGCCAGGCGGCTGGCGGCCGTGTGCCGGCTGACGCCGTGCTGGCCCTGATCGGCTTCGGCGCCGTGGCCCAGATGCCGGTGGTGCTGTCCCTGACCGTGTTCATCGCCGTGCTGATGTCCCTGTCCCGCTCCTACCGGGATTCGGAGATGGTGGTGTGGTTCTCGAGCGGCCTGCCCCTCACCGCCTGGGTGAGGCCGGTGCTGCGTTTCGTCCTGCCGGTGGTGGTGGTGATCGCCGCCCTGTCGCTGTTCGGCGCGCCGTGGGCCCAGAAAAAGAGTGTCGAGTACAAGGAGCAGCTGAACAATCGTGATGACGTGACCCGTGTGGCGCCCGGGCTCTTCCGTGAGTCCTCGGGCGGGGAACGGGTGTTCTTCGTCGAAGCCCTGTCGGGCGATGCGGGTCGGGTCCGCAATGTGTTTGCAAGCAGCATGCAGCATGGCCGGCTGGGGGTAATGGTGGCGGCTGAGGGGCACATGGAAGTGGATGCCAGCGGTAACCGCTTCGTGGTGCTCGAGAACGGACGCCGCTACGAGGGGACCCCGGGCACGCCGAGCTACCGGGTGATGGAGTTCGCGCGTTACCAGATCCTCATGGAGTCGAAAGAGGCTGTGGATGGCCCCCGCCAGCCCAAGACCCTGGCCCTGCCGGCGCTGCTCAAGAACCCTGACCAGCGCAACCAGGCCGAGTTGCTGGCCCGGATCAGCACGCCCCTGCTGGCGGTGATGCTGGCCTTGCTGGCGATTCCCCTGTCGTTCGTCAATCCCCGGGCGGGGCGCACCAACAACCTGATCCTGGCCATCCTGGTCTATCTCATCTACAGCAATGCGATCAGCGTCTGCCAGGCATGGGTCGGGCAGGGGCGCCTGCGGTTCGAGGTGGGCCTGATCGTCCCCCATGTGGTCATGCTCGTCGTGCTGGCGTTGCTCTTCTACCGGCGTTTGAGCGTGTTTGCCCGCTGGCGCAGAAACTGATGATTCCCGTCTATATCCGCTACATCAGCCGCGAGGTTTACGCGGCGGTGGCCCTCGTGCTGCTGGCCTTCCTTGGGCTGTTCGCCTTTTTCGATCTGGTGAATGAGCTCGATGAGGTCGGAAAGAACGGTTACGCGCTGCATCATGCCGCGGTCTATGTGCTGATGATCATGCCGGGGCGGGTCTACGAGCTCCTGCCCATTGCCGTGCTGATCGGCACCCTTTACGCCCTGACCACCCTGGCGCGGCATTCCGAGATCACCGTGCTGCGGGCCTCGGGCCTGTCCACCCGGCGTTTCCTGCTGGGCTTGTTGTCGGTCGGGTTGGTCTTTGTGGCGTTGACCTTCGTCTTTGGTGAGTACCTGGCGCCGCCGGCGGAGCGCGCCGCGCAGCAGTGGCGCCTGGCGGCAACCCGATCGATGGTGTCCCAGGAGTTGAAGACCGGCCTGTGGGTGCGCGACGGCAGTCTCTTCGTCAATGTCCGCAGCGTGCTGCCGGACACGACCCTGCAGGGGGTCCGCATTTATGAGTTCGACGACAAGGCCATGCTGCTTTCCATCAGTGAGGCCGAGTCCGGCGCCTACGACAAGGCGGCTGGCTGGCGCCTCAAGGGGGTCGGCAAGACGGTCTTCCACGGTGATCGGACCGAGGTGCTGAAGATCGAGGAGCTGATCTGGCATTCGGAGCTGACGCCGGATGTGCTGTCGGTGCTGATGGTGGTGCCGGAGCGGATGTCGGTGTCAACCTTGTATTCGTACATACGTCACCTGGACGAGAACCGCCAGCGCACGACGCGTTACGAGATCGCCCTGTGGAAGAAGCTGGCCTATCCCTTCGCATCGCTGGTGATGATGGGGCTGGCCCTGCCTTTCGGCTACATGCAAACGCGGATGGGCGGCGTCAGCCTGAAGGTCTTCTCGGGCATCATGATCGGGGTGGGTTTCCACCTGCTGAACGGTCTGTTCTCCAACCTGGGCGTGATCAATGGCTGGGTGCCTGCCGTTGCGGCGCTGACCCCCAGTGTTGTCTTCCTGCTGGCGGCCATGTTCATGATGTGGTGGGTGGAGCGGCGCTGAAGTCGCGCGTGGCGCCGCTCCCACTTCAGGTGGCGGCCTGCCCGGAAAGCAGCACGATCCGGGTGCCTGCGAGCCGGTCGTGCAGGAATTGCCGGTCACGATCGATCAGGGCCCACAGCAGGCCGATGCCAAAGAAGAGCACCGAGGGCCAGGCCAGGGCATAGCGGGTCCAGCCACGCGCCAGACTCACCGTGTTGCCGTCCGTATCCACGATGCGAAGCTTCCAGGTCTGCATGGCCAGGGTCTGGCCGCCCTTGCGCCAGTACCACAGGAAATACAATCCCAGCACCACGAACACGTGGATCCACAGCAGTTCGCCCGGTGGTGTGTAGCCCGTGCCGATGCCGAGCAGGAGCAGTGGAACCATGAAGGTCAGAGCCAGCACGCCGAGCAGGAGCAGCGTCTCGTAAAGCATGCTCGCCAGGCGGCGGCGCAGTCCGGCGAGTTCGGCAGGCTGCCGCGGCGTCGCCGATGGCGAGGAGGGGGAGGTCTGGGGCATGGACTGGTGGGGCGGCTGTTGGGAGCATCCGCGACTGGCTGCTCCCCGGGATGGGGAGGCCGTGGCGGTGGTCAGGGTTTGCCGGTGACGACGGCGGTGCTGGTGCCGACAGGGGGCTCCAGCACGGGTTGTGCGATGGGAAGGCCCGCTGCAGCCGGCGGCGGAGCGGATTCTTGTGTCGTGACAGGCTCTGCAGGAGGAGGCGGAGCGGGCTTCTTGGGCACCACGACCCGTGGGGGCAGGGGTGCGCTGAGGGGCTTTAGGGGCGCTGCGCCCATCTTGGGTACGGCGGCCTTGGCTGCAGGCTTGCTCGCCGCCTCCTTGAAGCGCGACTTCTCCTCGCTGGGGAGCTCCTGGTAGGTCAGCCACTTTTCGCGCAGGACTTCCCGCTTCTCAGCGGGAATGCGCTGAAGGTTACGGTACTGGTCGCGGGCGGTGGCGCGCTCTTCAGGAGTCAGGGAGAACCAGGTTTCCATGCGTCGCTGCAGGCGTGACTGTTCCTCCGGGGTGTAGCCGGGAAAGCGGTCGGCGATGCCCACCCACTTGCGCTTGCGTTCGTCCGGGAGGTCCTTCCACTCTTTGGCCAGGGGGGCGAGGGTGCGCTGCTGGTCAGGTGAGAGATCCTTCCAGGCGGGAACCGTCAGGGGCGGCGTGGCCGCGGCCGAGGCCGAGGCCACGATGGCAATCGCAGCGATCAGTCGGGCGATTCGTTCTGAACCCATGCGTCGAATCCGCGATCAAGGTAAGCATCGATGGGAAGGTCGTCGGCGAGCAGGGCGCTATCCACTTCCTCGAGGTCGGCCACATGCTGCAGTTCGCCCAGAAAGCCGCTGGCCAGGGCCAGCAGCAGGACGGCCGCCATGGCAACGGCCGTCCGGCCGTCGGGAAGGATATGGTCGGCAACGCTCCGGCCCAGGCCCGCAAGGCTGAACTTGCCGACACGGACTTTCTGTCGTGACAGTGCTTTTTGCCGCGCGTCAGCCAGACGGTTGGCCATCGGCAGGGGGATGTCCCGGGCAGACACGTTCAGATGCTGCCGGATCCTGAGCTGGAGTTCCCGTTCGTTCATGGTTTGATGCCCTTTGCAGCGAGTGCGGCAGCAAGGGTGTGCGTGGCCCGGGAGCAGTGCGTCTTGACACTGCCCTCGGAGCAACCCATTGCTGCTGCCGTTTCAGCGATATCCATTTCTTCCCAGTAACGCATGAGGAAGGCTTCGCGTTGACGTGGAGGAAGCTTTTCAATTTCCCTTTCTATGGCAACGATGGTCTGCCTTTGTTCCAGCTGAGCCTGCGGAGACTCGCTCTTGAAATCGCTGTCGGCGGATTCAAGGCTGTCGAGCGGGTCGTGCTCGTCTTCCTCGGGGCCGGAAAATGCGGACAGCAGCGTGGTCCACATGCTGCGGACCTTCTGCCGGCGATAGTGGTCGCGGATGGTGTTCTGCAGGATGCGCTGGAAGAGCATGGGGAACTCCTCGGACGGCTTGTCCCCGTACTTTTCCGCGAGCTTCATCATCGCGTCCTGAACGATATCCAGCGCGGACTCTTCATTGCGGACCGCGAAGAGGGCCTGCTTGAAGGCCCGTCTTTCAACGTTGGCAAGGAAATCCGATAGTTCTAGGCGGGATGACAGGGGTAAATCCTTTGTGGTCCGGAGGTGCCTGGCCCGGCGTGTTGCCCGTGTTGTGTGGCCTGGAGAGGTGTCGCTGCCGGAGCGGATCGGTACGGGGCAGCCAAACGGCTTCCTTGACCAATCTGCGGTGCGGCGGTATGGTTCAACGTTTTACATCGCCGATAGAGCTTCGGGTGCAGTGATGGTCATGACCGGTGCGGAAATTGTAATCAGGTGCCTCCAGGAAGAAAAGGTCGATTATCTGTTCGGCTATCCTGGTGGAGCTGTCCTGTATATCTACGACGAGCTCTTCAAGCAGGACAAGGTCCGTCATGTGCTCGTGCGTCACGAGCAGGCGGCCATCCATGCCGCTGACGGCTATGCCCGTTCCACCGAGAAGGTGGGGGTTGCCCTGGTGACCTCCGGTCCTGGCGCCACCAATGCGGTGACCGGCATTGCCACCGCCTTCTGCGACTCGATCCCGATGGTGGTCATTTCGGGTCAGGTGCCGTCGGCTGCGATCGGTCAGGACGCCTTCCAGGAAGTGGACACCGTGGGCATCACCCGTCCCTGTGTGAAGCACAACTTCCTGGTGCGCGACGTGCGTGACATCGCGCCGACCATCAAGAAGGCCTTCTATCTGGCCAAGACGGGTCGTCCCGGCCCCGTGCTGGTGGACATCCCCAAGGACATCACCGCCCAGAAGTGCGAATTCGAGTACCCGCAGACGGTCTCGATCCGGTCCTACAGTCCCGTGGTCAAGGGGCACCAGGGACAGATCAAGAAGGCCTTGCAGCTGCTCCTCGAAGCCCGGCGGCCGATGATCTACACCGGTGGTGGAGTGGTGCTGGGCGACGCGGCCGACAAGCTGACCGCCCTCGCACGCAAGCTCGGTTTCCCGTGTACCAACACGCTCATGGGCCTCGGCGGCTATCCGGCCACGGATCCGCAGTTCGTCGGCATGCTGGGCATGCACGGCAACTACGAGGCCAACATGGGCATGCACTACTGTGATGTGCTGCTGGCCGTGGGTGCCCGTTTCGACGATCGCGTGATCGGCAGTCCGGACCATTTCGCATCGGAGCCGCGCAAGATCATCCACATCGACATCGATCCTTCGTCCATCTCCAAGCGCGTGAAGGTGGATGTGCCCATCGTCGGTGATGTGGGTGAGGTGCTTGGCGAGTTGCTCGCGCAGCTCGAAGCCACTTCCGAGCGGCCGAATCAGGAATCCCTGGCCTCCTGGTGGAAGCAGATCGACGAATGGCGTCGTCGCGACTGCCTCAAGTTCACGCAGGGCGAGGGCCTGATCAAGCCGCAGTATGTGATCCAGAAGCTGTGGGAGGTCACTTCCGGCGATGCCTTCGTGACCTCGGACGTGGGGCAGCACCAGATGTGGGCGGCCCAATACTACAAGTTCGACAAGCCGCGTCGCTGGGTGAATTCCGGCGGCCTCGGCACCATGGGCTTCGGCCTGCCGGCCGCGATGGGCGTGCAGCTTGCCCACCCGGGTTCTCCGGTGGCCTGTGTCACCGGTGAAGGCTCCATCCAAATGAACATCCAGGAGCTGTCCACCTGCAAGCAGTTCCGTCTGCCCATCAAGGTCATCCTTCTGAACAACGGCTACCTGGGCATGGTGCGGCAATGGCAGGAGTTGTTCCACGGCAACCGCTATTCCGAGTCCTACATGGATGCGCTGCCTGATTTCCCGAAGCTGGCCGCGGCCTATGGCCATGTGGGGCTGAGGGTGGACAAGCCTGGCGATGTGGAGGGCGCGCTGCGCGAGGCCTTCAAGCAGAAGAACGATCTGGTCTTCCTCGACTTCCAGGTGGATGCCACCGAGAACGTCTATCCGATGGTTCAGGGTGGCAAGGGCCTGACGGACATGATCCTGTCGGCCGAGGACCTCTGAATCACAGGTGCTTGCCGTGGGGAGGATCCCGCAGGCTTCCGACTCCTCCACGGCGCTTGATGCCCACTGGCTGCGTGGGCTGTTGGCCATCCAGAACAAGACAACTATGAGACACGTCATCTCCCTCCTGATCGAGAACGAAGCCGGCGCCCTGTCGCGCGTCTCGGGGCTTTTCTCGGCCCGTGGCTACAACATCGAATCCCTGACGGTGGCGCCAACCGAGGATGCCTCCCTGTCCCGCATGACCATCGTGACCAGCGGTTCCGATGATGTCGTCGAACAGATCACCAAGCAGTTGAACAAGCTGGTGGAAGTGGTCAAAGTGGTGGATCTCTCCGAGTCCGCCCACATCGAACGCGAGCTGATGCTCGTGAAGGTGCGCGCAACCGGCAAGGATCGTGAAGAAATGAAGCGCATGGCGGACATCTTCCGCGGGCGCATCATCGATGTGACTGACACCAGTTACGTCATCGAGCTGACCGGCAACCAGGCCAAGCTCGATTCCTTCGTGGGCGCCATCGACGCCGGGCTGATTCTCGAAACCGTGCGCTCCGGTATCTGCGGCGTCGGCCGAGGTGATCGGGTATTGAAAGTGTAATGCGGGGATGGCGTCGGCCGATGGCTGATGCCGGCCCGCGATTTGCGACTCTTTGTGTCAGAAAGGCATGAAATGAAGGTTTTTTACGATAAGGATGCGGACCTCTCCCTGATCAAGGGCAAGCAGGTGACGATCGTTGGTTACGGTTCCCAGGGCCATGCCCACGCCCAGAACCTCAAGGAGTCCGGCGTCAATGTGACCGTCGGTCTGCGCAAGGATGGCGCCTCCTGGAACAAGGCCGTCAATGCCGGCCACAACGTCCAGGAAGTGGCCGATGCCGTCAAGGCCGCTGACGTGGTCATGATCCTGCTGCCGGATGAGTCCCAGCCGGACGTCTACAAGAACGACATCGCCCCGAACATCAAGCAAGGCGCCACCCTGGCCTTCGCCCACGGTTTCAACGTGCATTACAACCAGATCGTGCCGCGCGCCGACCTGGATGTGATCATGGTTGCCCCGAAGGGCCCCGGCCACACCGTGCGCTCCGAGTACCTCAAGGGCGGCGGCGTGCCGACCCTGATCGCCGTCTATCAAGACAAGTCCGGCAAGGCCCGTGACATCGCCCTGTCCTACGCGGCTGCCAACGGCGGCACCAAGGGTGGCGTGATCGAGACCAACTTCCGCGAAGAGACCGAGACCGACCTCTTCGGCGAGCAGGCTGTCCTCTGTGGCGGCGCCGTCGAGCTGGTCAAGATGGGCTTCGAGACCCTGACCGAAGCTGGCTACGCTCCGGAAATGGCCTACTTCGAGTGCCTGCACGAGCTGAAGCTGATCGTTGACCTGATGTACGAAGGCGGTATCGCCAACATGAACTACTCCATCTCCAACAATGCGGAGTATGGCGAGTACGTGACCGGCACCGAAGTCATCAACGAGCAGTCCCGCGTTGCCATGCGCAATGCCCTGAAGCGCATCCAGACCGGCGAATACGCCAAGATGTTCATTCAGGAAGGCAAGACCAACTACCCGTCCATGACCGCCCGTCGTCGTCTGAACGCCGCGCACCCGATCGAAGTGGTCGGTGGCCAGCTGCGTGACATGATGCCGTGGATCAAGGCCAACAAGCTGGTCGATCAGTCCAAGAACTGATCGCTGCAGGCTTGAATGCGACAGGGGGACGACAGTCCCCCTTGTCGTTTTCGGGACCGCTCCGGCGTCCTGCGTTACAATCCAAGCCGATTCCTTCCATCGTCCCCTCCATGGCCGATCAGCATTCACGCAAACCCCTGCTCAATCCAGAACGGCGCCGCAGGGGTATCTACATCCTCCCCAATCTCTTCACCACGGCAGCCCTCTTTGCGGGCTTCTATGCCATCGTGCAGGCCATGAACGGCTTGTTCGAGCAGGCGGCGGTGGCCATCTTCATCGCCATGGTGCTCGACGGGCTGGACGGGCGCGTGGCGCGCCTGACCCGCACCCAGAGCGCCTTCGGTGCCGAGTACGACTCCCTGTCCGACATGGTGTCGTTTGGCGCGGCACCCGCCCTCATCATGTACGAATGGGCCCTCAAGGGGATGGGCAAGCTTGGTTGGATGGCCGCCTTCATCTACTGCGCTGGTGCCGCCCTGCGGCTGGCCCGTTTCAACACCAACATCGACGTCATCGACAAGCGCTACTTCCAGGGCCTGCCGAGCCCGGCTGCTGCCGCGCTGGTGGCCGGCCTGGTGTGGGTGATGATCGACAACGGCATCGCCGGCCCGGACGTGCGCTGGTATGGCTGCGCCCTGACCATCTTTGCGGGTGTATCGATGGTGAGCAATGTGCTCTTTTATAGCGGCAAGGAGATCAACCTGCGCCGCAGTGTGCCCTTCATCGTCATCATCGCCTTCGTGCTCGGTTTCCTGCTGGTCTCCAGCTACCCGCCGGGCGTGCTGTTTGGGCTCTTCCTGTGCTACGCGGTGTCCGGCTACGTGCTGGGTGCCTGGGGCTGGCTCAAGGGGCGCCGGAGCGGGGCGGTTGCCGCATCCGAAAAGACTGATTTATAGTCGAAATCTTTCCCGTGCCTGCTGGGGCTTGCTCCGGAAGGCACGGCGATCCTCTCTGACATCCTGCGCTGCCGGCATTGAACGCCGGATCGGCGCTGACCTCCAATAACAAGGAATCCGGCGGGAGCCCATCATGAACGACCAGCTCATCATTTTCGATACCACCTTGCGCGACGGTGAACAAAGCCCCGGCGCATCGATGACCCGGGATGAAAAGCTGCGGATCGCCCGCCAGCTCGAGCGCATGAAGGTCAATGTGATCGAGGCCGGCTTCGCTGCCGCCTCGAACGGCGACTTCGAAGCGGTGAAGGCAGTGGCCGAGGCGATCAAGGATTCCACCGTCTGTTCGCTGGCCCGGGCCAACGAGAACGACATCCGCCGGGCTGGCGAGGCGATCCGCCCGGCCGCGTCCGGCCGTATCCATACCTTCATCGCCACCAGTCCGATCCACATGGAGAAGAAGCTGCGCATGACGCCCGACGAGGTGGTCGAGCAGGCAGTGAAGGCGATCGGCTGGGCTCGTGAGTACACCAACGACATCGAGTTTTCCGCCGAGGATGCGGGGCGCTCGGACCTGGACTTCCTGTGCCGGATCTTCGAGGCGGTGATCAAGGCGGGCGCGACCACCATCAATGTGCCGGATACCGTGGGCTACAACGTGCCTGAGCAGTTCGCGGCCACCATCCGCAGCCTGATCGAGCGTGTCCCCAATTCTGACAAGGTGGTGTGGTCGGTGCATTGCCACAACGACCTGGGCCTGGCTGTGGCCAACTCCCTGGCCGCCGTGCGCGCCGGAGCGCGCCAGGTGGAGTGCACCATCAACGGCCTTGGTGAGCGGGCGGGCAACGCCTCTCTGGAAGAGGTGGTGATGGCCGTGCGGACCCGCAAGGACATCTTCCAGTGCGACACCCGCATCGACACCACCCACATCGTGCCGGCGTCGAAGCTGGTGTCCGGCATCACCGGCTTTCCGGTGCAGCCCAACAAGGCGATCGTCGGTGCCAATGCCTTTGCCCACGAGTCCGGCATTCACCAGGATGGCGTGCTCAAGCACCGCGAAACCTACGAGATCATGCGTGCCGAGGATGTGGGCTGGGGCGCCAACAAGCTGGTGATGGGCAAGCACTCCGGCCGTAATGCCTTCCGCTCCCGGCTGCAGGAGCTGGGTGTCGAGATCAGCTCCGAGGAGCAGCTCAATCACGCCTTCGCCCGTTTCAAGGAACTCGCCGACAAGAAGCACGAGATCTTCGACGAGGACCTGCAGGCCTTGATGAGCGATGAGAGCTCCGAGCCGAAGGAGCATTTCCGACTCGTGTCGTCGTCCTTTCATTCCGAGACCGGCGAGACGCCCTGTGCCCGTGTGACCCTGTCGGTCGGTGGTGCCGAGGCGAAGGCCGAGTCCTGCGGTTCAGGTCCGGTGGACGCTGCCTTCAAGGCCATCGAGGTGGTGGCCAACAGTGGCACCGAACTTCTGCTGTATTCGGTGAATGCGATCACCACCGGTACCGATGCGCAGGGTGAGGTCACCGTTCGTCTGTCGAAGGACGGCCGGGTGGTCAATGGCCAGGGCGCGGATACCGACATCATCGTGGCATCCGCAAAGGCCTACCTGAATGCCCTCAATAAGATCCAGGCGGGCGTCGAGAAGATGAATCCGCAGGTCTGAGGCCTGCGGTGTACGGCTCAGGCGTCCTTGCGGGCGGCCTGGGCCAGGCGCGAGGGCGCGGTGTTGCGGGCGTACAGCACCACGACGATGAAGAAAATCACGCTCAGTACGGCCTCCGCCAGCGCCAGAGCGTTGCCGGGGGCCGCGTCATTGGTGCGGACCACGCCTTCGGTGAGGTAGAGCAGGATCATCATCGAGCTCCACTGATAGGTGTAACGGGTGCCGCGCAGGATACCGAACAGCGCCGCCATCAGCGGCAGGACCTTGAGGGTCATCCAGGAACCGCCCGGGCGGAGGGGGGCCAGGAAGGTCTCCCAGGCGAGGCACAGGGCGATCAGTGCCAGCAGGGTGATGCTGGCGATCAGGGCGAGAGTCTTGGGTTTCATCGGGAATGGAGTTTGAGTGCGGTTTCGGCAAGTCGCTTGCCGAGGGCGGTCGCGAGGCGTTTTTCCTCGTCGGTGAGCTGGGTGTTGTCGTCCTTGCCGGCCCAGTGGGTTGCGCCGTAAGGCGAGCCGCCACTGCGGGTGCGGGTCAGGTCCGGCTCCGAGAAGGGCAGGCCGACGAGCAGCATGCCGTGATGGAGTAGGGGGGTCATCATAGAGAGCAGGGTGCTTTCCTGTCCGCCGTGCTGGCTGGCCGTTGAGGTGAAGACGCAGGCCGGCTTGCCTGCCAGGGCGCCGGACAGCCAGGGGCCGGCGGTGCTGTCCAGAAAGTACTTCATCGGCGCGGCCATGTTGCCAAAGCGGGTGGGGCTGCCCAGCGCGAGGCCGATGCACTCCTCCAGATCCTGCGTGTCCGCATAAGGGGCGCCAGTGCTTGGAATGTCGGGTTCGGTGGCCTCGCATACCGCGGAGATGCGGGGAACGGTGCGAAGCCGGGCGGCGGCGCCGGGGACGCTGTCTATCCCCTGGGCGATCATCTCAGCCAGGGCCCGGACCGAACCCCGGTGGCTGTAATAAAGTACAAGAATTTCCTGCATGAACAAGGCCTTTGGTGCGGACTGGCATTATACGTAAATGAACTCCTTGCTTGATCCCGGCCTGCGTCAGCGGGCGCGGCTCCGGTCCTGGTCGCTGCTCGCGGGCGCTGTCGTCAGGCGTTTCCGGGAAGGGCGCTGTGCCCAGGTGGCGGCGAGCCTGGCTTTCACCTCGCTGTTGTCCCTGGTGCCCTTCGTCACGCTGGTGGCGGTGGTGTTCAGCCGCTTTCCCCAATCCCAGCGCTTTGCCGAAGTGCTCAGGGGGTTCCTGCTCGATAATCTGCTTCCCGATAAGGCGGGCAAGGTCATTGCGACCTATGCACTGCAGTTCAGCCAGAAGGCCACCAACCTCACCATCGTTGGCGGGGCTGTGCTGATCCTGACGGCGCTCATGCTGATGCGGACCATCGATCAGGTGATCAACCAGATCTGGCGGGTGCCCGGCGGCAGGCCGTGGGCGACACGGCTCGCCGCCTACTGGGTGGTCCTGTCACTCGGCCCCTTGTTCCTGGCGGGCGGTGTGCTGGCCGCAAGCATGATGCTGACGGCCTCGATGGATCTCATGAACGAGCCCGCCTGGCTGGAGGTGGCGGGCTTCCGGGTGATCTCCGTGACGGTGCTGACGGCATTGTTCGGTGCGCTGTATTTCGCCGTTCCCCACTGCACGGTCCGCCCGCGGGATGCGGCCTTCGCGGGCTTGCTGGCGGCGCTGGGCTTCTTCGTGATGCAGCGTCTCTTCGGCTTGTATCTGGTGCATTTCCCGAGTTACACCCTGGTCTACGGGGCGTTCGCGGTGGTGCCCATCTTCCTGCTGTGGCTGTACCTGTCGTGGCTGATCATCCTGCTGGGGGCGGTTGTTGCGGCGGTGCTGCCTGAGCGGAGCCTGCGCAGGCGGCCGCTTCCCGAGTTTCCAGGGCGCCGGCTTTACGTGGCTTTGCTGATCGCCCGGGAGCTTGCACAGGCTCAGGTCGAAGGAGCGTGTCGTAGTGTGGAAGTGCTGGCGGATGCCGCACGGGTTGGGCACGAGGAGGTGCGTGACATCCTGGGTGAGCTTGCCTCGGAGGGGATGGTGGCCAGGCGCGATACAGGGGGGTGGATGCTGGCGAAGGCCGCTGAGGGGCTGCCGCTGGATGGGCTGGTCAGGCTGTTCGGCCTGGGGTTGGCGCCGGTGGCGGGAGGTTGCAGTCCGGGCGAGGAGCGGGTCGCCCAGGTCTGGGCGTGCCTTCTGGAGGGCGTGGATCAGGCTGCCAACCTGCCCCTCAGCCGCCTGCGCGAGCCGGACAGCGAGGGGCGGGAGCCCGCCTAGAGCGGGTAAGGGTCGATCTCGTACTGGAATAGCTCGACGGCGGCGGTCTGCATGTCGAGGCTCAGGAGCCGGCCTTGGGCGACGTACAGGCGGTTGGTATCCGACACCAGCATGAAGCGGCGCGCACAGTAAGTGCCCGCTGGCGCAAGGATGGCCTGCTGCCGTCCGGCGGCCTGGATCGGCGGAAGTACCAGGGCAGGGCTCATGGCGCGGGGGCGGTTGGCGTTGCGGAAACCCACGGTGACCGGCTTTGCCGAATTGGCGATGACTTGCAGGCCGAGTTCTACCTGTTCGGGGGTTTCGGAGCGGATCCAGCGCACCACGCAGAGGGTCCAGGGCTCCTCGTCGTCCCTGCGCAGTGCGATGGCGATGCCGGCACTGAGCGTGGCCGCCGAGGCGGTGACCTGCATGATGGCGTAGCCCGTCGGGCTTTCGTTGACCACCATCCATTCGCTGCTATGGGCCGACTGGCGGGCCGAGCCCGGCTCCCGGAGCATCTTCCAGATGGTCTCCAGGCCACAGCAGACCTGGACCGAGTATTGGTTTCTGCGCCGGGAGTGCTCCCGATGCGGCGGGCAAGCCCAATATTCACGGACCCGCCTCAGCAGCGTGGCCACTTCGTGGCGCTCCAGGCCGGGATGGGTGTCCGGGGAGGGGGGCGTATCGCCTTCGAGCTGGTCGATCAGGCAGGTTGCGCGACGAGCAAGCTCCTCGCCGGAGAAATACAGCAGCCCCTCAACCGGCGGGGGCGGGCGACGGTGGATGGAGATCGGTGGGGTGTCCTGGTCGGGGTCGACCCAGAACCAGCCCAATTCGTCTTCCCCCGGAGGTGAGTGCCGGATGGATGTTGCCCGGACATTGGCGCTCAGATAGTCGGCCAGCCAGCTGATCTCGCGGCCGGTGAGACCTGCCGGATGGGCCGCAGAGAGGGCCAGCAGGTATTTATAGGCGGCCAGGATACCTTCGACGGCCTCGTCACCCTTGTCACCCGACAGCGGGTCGGCCGCGTTGAACACCGCGTGGGCGCGCAGCCAGAATTCGAAGGGCGCGCTGCTGCCGGCCAGATGGGCGATGGTGAACTGCTCGGCAAGCAGCTCGATGGCCCGTGCGCTGATGATGGACGGGTTCCGACGCAGGGATCTGGCCAGCCGGTGGTGGGTTTCGGCGAGGACTTCCTCGTGGGCCGCCGCCACCTTGCCCAGCGCGGCCAGCAGGCGGGTCGCCGAACGATGCATGCCGATGGTCAGCGGGAGGGTGGCCATGGCCAGGCGACCGCGGAACAGGCGGCTGATCGCCATGCTCCGAGCGTGCAGGGGGTCGAGGCAGCGCTTAAGCTGCCCCCGGTTGGACTCCGAGCTGCCGAGTTCGTCGAGGTGGCGTACGAGGGAAGCCAGTTCCAGGTCGGGGTCGTCGATCAGCGGGGATGCAAGCCAGTCGAGAACCGGAGCCATGCGATCGGAGAGGTGGGGGTCTGCGGCGCTCATTGCCTGCTAAGTCTCGGGGGCGAGGTGGTATTGTAAATAATTCCCCGACACCTGTGCCGCGTTCCGCCCACTTTATGAAGCTGTCCTTGTGGTCTGGTGACGGATTGCTGCAGGCGGCAGGGAGTGGATTGCGGACTCACTGCGTTCGCCTTGCTGTTTTGCCGCTCATAATTTATGATCCGACGTTTTTCCATTCCATCGGATCAGGAACACGTCATGGTTGTCATTCGTCTCGCCCGCAGCGGCTCCAAGAAGCGCCCTTTCTACAACATCGTTGCCGCTGATTCCCGCAATCGCCGCGACGGCCGCTTCATCGAGCGCATCGGTTACTACAACCCGGTTGCTTCCGGCAACGCCGCCAGCCTGGTGATCAACGCCGAGCGTCTGGCCCACTGGGAAGGCAACGGCGCCCAGCTGTCCGAGACCGTTTCCCGTCTGGTCAAGCAGTCCGCCAAGGCTGCCGCCTGAGCGGTTCAGCGCCTGTGCTGGCCCGGCTTTTTGCGTGAGTGACCGATCGATGATCGTCCTGGGGAAGATTGTCGCCCCATTCGGCGTAAAGGGCTGGGTCCGTGTACATCCCTTCGGGGATGATCCCCTGTCCTGGGGAAGCATGTCCAGATGGTGGCTCGGCACGGATCCGGAAGGTTCGGAGTGGGTCGAGTACACCCTGAAGTCCTGTCAGGAACATGGCAAGGGTGACCTCATTGCGTCTTTTGACGAGGTGCCCGACCGTAATGGCTCTGAAGCCCTTGCGGGGTATTACGTGGCCGCGCCGCGTGAGGCATTGCCCAAGCCTGCCGAGGATGAGTATTACTGGGCCGACCTGGTCGGCCTCGAAGTGCGCAACGCGTCCGGTACGCTGCTTGGCAGGGTGACCGGCCTGATGTCCACCGGGGCGCACGATGTGCTCCAGGTGCAGGATGGCGATGTGGAGCGTCTGATTCCCTTCGTGGCGAGTTATGTCGTTGCGGTCGACATGCCTTCGAAGACCATCCAGGTCGAGTGGGAAGCCGACTGGTGACCGTTGAGCCGGGGCGCAGGGCCTACGATGTGGTCACGCTGTTCCCGGAGATGTTCGATGCCCTGTCGGGCTTCGGGGTCACCGGAAGGGCGCAGGACAGGACGCTGTATGAACTCCAGTGCTGGAATCCCCGTGATTTCACCGAGGATCGGCATCGTACGGTAGATGATCGACCCTACGGTGGAGGCCCTGGCATGGTGATGTTGCCGGGACCCCTCGAAAAGGCGATCTGCGCGGCAAAGGCGCGGCAGGCGGATTCCGTAGGGCGTGCTGGACGGGTGATATACCTGTCCCCGCAAGGCCGGCGTCTGGATCATGCCCGCGTGCTCGAGTTGGTGGCGGAGCCCTCGCTGGTGCTGCTGTGTGGCCGCTATGAAGGGGTGGATCAACGCCTCATCGAGCGCTGCGTGGATGAAGAGATTTCGCTGGGTGATTTCGTCCTTTCGGGGGGGGAGTTGCCGGCAATGGTGTTGCTCGATGCGATGATCCGGCAGTTGCCGGGCGCGCTGAACGACGGAGACTCCGCAGTTGAGGATTCCTTTGTCGATGGCTTGCTGGATTGCCCGCATTACACCCGCCCGGTGGACTACGAGGGTGTGTCGGTGCCTGCGGTGCTGATGTCGGGCAATCATGCGGAGATCCGGCGCTGGCGCCTGCAGCAATCGCTGGGGCGCACCGAGCAGCGCAGGCCCGACCTGATGTCCGGTCGGGTCTTGAGCAAGGAAGAGTTCCGCCTGCTGGAGGCATTCCGGCAGGCAAACAAGAAGGGCGCAGAGTAAGGCGTCCTTCATAAAAAAGCCGTGCATCAGGTGGCGACCTGCTCTGCATGTAAGGCCAATGGCCCATATCTTTCAGGAGTTACGCATGAACCTCATTCAGCAACTGGAACAGGAAGAAGTTGCCCGCCTGACCCAAGGCAAGACCATCCCCGAGTTCGCTCCCGGCGACACCGTGGTGGTGCAAGTCAAGGTGAAGGAAGGCAACCGCGAGCGTCTGCAGGCTTACGAAGGCGTCGTCATCGCCAAGCGTAACCGTGGCCTCAACTCCGCTTTCATCGTCCGCAAGATTTCCTCCGGTGAAGGCGTTGAGCGTACTTTCCAGACCTACTCCCCGCTGGTTGCCAGCATCGAAGTGAAGCGTCGTGGTGACGTGCGTCGTGCCAAGCTCTACTACCTGCGTAGCCGCTCCGGCAAGTCTGCCCGTATCAAGGAAAAGCTGGACTACAAGTCCTTCGCTGCCAAGGCTGCCGCTGCTGCTGCCAAGGCCTGAGTTTTTCCAGGACGAAAAAAACGGAACCTTCGGGTTCCGTTTTTTTTTGACCGCGTCACCCCGCCATCGGGTGAATCCGCCCGGTCTGACGACGGGCAGGGCAGAGGGGGTCAGCCGAGGCGCTTGTCCTGTTCGATCAGGGCGTAGGCCGAGTGGTTGTGGATGGATTCGAAATTTTCGGATTCGACCACGTAGGCCACCACACGCGGCTCGTCATTGAGGCTGCCGGCCACGTCACGGACCATGTCTTCGACAAACTTGGGATTGTCGTAAGCCCGCTCGGTCACGAACTTTTCGTCGGGGCGCTTGAGCAGACCGTACAGCTCGCAGGAGGCCTGGGCCTCGACCAGCTGGACCAGCTCCTCGATCCACAGCAGGTCGTTGGTGACGGTGGTCACCGTGACGTGGGAGCGCTGGTTGTGAGCGCCGTAGGCGGAGATCTTCTTGGAGCAGGGGCAGAGGCTGGTCACCGGTACCACCACCTTCATGGTGAACTCATAGGCGCCGCCTTCACGGATCTCGCCGATGAAGGTGACCTCGTAGTCCATCAGGCTTTGCACACCGGACACCGGAGCGGCCTTGTTGATGAAGTAGGGGAAGGTCATCTCCACGTGACCGGTCTCGGCTTCGAGCTTCTTGACCATCTCGCGCAGCATCGGCTCGAAGGACTGGACGGAGATCTCCCGCTCGTGGCTGTTGAGGATCTCCACGAAGCGCGACATGTGGGTGCCCTTGAAGTTGTGGGGCAGGCCGACGTACATGTTGAAGACGGCAATGGTGTGCTGGACGCCGCTGCCGCTCTTGTCCATCACCTTGATGGGATGCCGGATCGACTTGATGCCGACCTTGTTGATGGCGAGGTGGCGGGAGTCCGCTGAATTCTGTACGTCCGGGATGGGCGTGGGGGTGGCGCACGTGGTCATGGTTGCACTGTTCTCAAAGATCTCGTTGGGGAATGGGGATCTGTCGGCCCCCTTGATCGTCCGATCCTAACATTCCCGACAAAAGCGCTCAACTATTCGACGGATAGGCGGCTTCAATCCGTTGCGTGATGCTGGCGGCGTCGAGGCCGATCTCGGCCAGCAGCTGGGTCTGGTCGCCGTGGTCGATGAAGCGGTCGGGCAGGCCGAGCTGAAGCACCCGGGTGGTCACGCCGGCCTCATGGAGGACGCGTGCGACCTCGGTGCCGACACCGCCGATCACTGCGTTTTCCTCGAGGGTGACGAGGAGTTCATGGCGCCCGGCGAGATCGAGTATCAGATCCCGGTCGATGGGTTTGGCGAAGCGCATGTTCGCCACGGTAGCGTCGAGCTTTTCGCCGACCTGCAGGGCGGTCCCGAGCAGGCTGCCGAAGGCGAGCAACGCGGTCTTGTGGCCTTCCCGGCGGACTTCACCTTTGCCGATCGTCACCCCGGTCATGGCGGTCTGCGGCGTCACGCCCAGGCCGCTGCCGCGGGGGTAGCGTACGGCGGTGGGGCCATCGTGCTGGTAGGCCGTGTAGAGCATCTGCCGGCATTCGTTCTCGTCGGCCGGGCAGAAGATCGTGAGGTTTGGGACGCACAGCAGGTAAGACAGGTCGAAGGCGCCATGATGGGTGGCGCCGTCTGCGCCCACCAGGCCGGCGCGGTCGATTGCCATCATGACCGGCAGGTTCTGCAGGGCGATGTCGTGGATCAGCTGGTCATAGGCTCGCTGCAGGAAGGTGGAGTAGATCGCCACCACAGGCTTGAAGCCTTCACAGGCCAGGCCGGCTCCGAAAGTGAGGGCATGCTGCTCGGCGATACCCACGTCGTAGTAGCGGTCCGGGTATTCCTGGGCAAAGCGCACCATGCCCGAACCTTCACGCATGGCCGGGGTGATGGCGACGAGCTTGCGGTCTGCCGCCGCCATGTCGCAGAGCCAGTCACCGAAGACCTGGGTGTAGGTGAGCTTGCCGCCGCCCTTGCTGTCCTTGCCGGCGGGAATGCCTGCGGTGTGATCGAACTTGGAGACGCCGTGGTACAGGATGGGGTCGGCTTCGGCCAGCTTGTAGCCCTGACCCTTGCGGGTGATCACGTGCAGGAACTGGGGGCCCTTGAGGGTACGCAGGTTCTGCAGGGTGGGGAGCAGGGCTTCCAGATCGTGGCCGTCGATCGGACCGATGTAGTTGAAGCCGAACTCCTCGAACATCGTGCCCGGCATGACCATGCCCTTGACGTGTTCTTCCGTGCGTTTGGCCAGCTCGAAAACGGGCGGGGGGAGGTTCTCGAGGAAACGCTTGCCGATCTTGCGGGCGCCGTTGTAGATGCGCCCCGAGAGCAGCCGGGAGAGGTGCTTGTTGAGGGCTCCGACCGGCGGCGAGATGGACATCTCGTTGTCGTTGAGGATGACCAGCAGATTGGTGTCGTGGATGTCGCCCGCGTTGTTGAGCGCCTCGAAGGCCATGCCGGCCGACATCGCGCCGTCACCGATCACCGCGATGGCGCGCCGGTCCTCGCCGCGCAGGCGGGCGGCTTCGGCCATGCCGAGGGCGGCAGAGATCGAGGTGGAGGAGTGGGCGGTGCCAAAGGTGTCGTAGGTGCTTTCGCAGCGGCGCGGGAAGCCCGAGATGCCCTGGTACTGGCGCAGGCTGGCCATGCCCTCGCGGCGTCCGGTGAGGATCTTGTGGGCGTAGGTCTGGTGCCCGACATCCCAGACGATGCGGTCGTCGGGCGTCTGGAAGACGTAATGGAGGGCGATGGTCAGCTCGACGGTGCCGAGGTTGGACGACAGGTGGCCGCCAGTGCGGGAGACCGAGTCGATCAGGAAGCTGCGCAGTTCGTCGGCCAGCTGGGGGAGCTGGTCCGGGTCGAGCTTGCGCAGGTCCGCGGGCGACGCGATGCTGCCGAGCAGGCTGGCGCGGGGTGAGGCGGGCTGCGTTCCGAGGGGCATTCCGGGTTACCGGGTCGTTAATGGGTGTTCTTTGGGGCGGCTCAATCAGAACTGACGGCGGATGATGAAGCGCGTGAGTTCCGAGAGGCGCTGGCCGGCGTCGCCGAAGGGGGCGAGGCGGGCGAGGGCATCCTGGCACATTTCCTCGGCAAGCTCTCGGGCACGCGCGACGCCCAGCAGGCTCACATAGGTGGGCTTGTCGTTGGCGGCGTCCTTGCCGGCGGTCTTGCCGAGGGTGGCGGTGTCGGCCTCGGTGTCGAGGATGTCATCCACCACCTGGAAGAGCAGGCCGATGACCTTGCCCACGTGGTCCAGCGTATCCATCGCCGATCCGTCGAGGACCTGGCCACACTGGGCGCCCAGGGCCACGGAGGCCCGGATCAGGGCGCCGGTCTTGTGGATGTGCATGAATTCGAGTTCTGCCAGGGTCAGCTGCAGCCCGACCGAGGCGAGGTCGATGGCCTGGCCGCCGGCCATACCCCTGGAGCCCGTGGCAATCGCCAGCTGGCGGATCATGCCGAGCTGACGCACCGGGTCGTCGCACAGGGGGGCGTCGGCGACATGCTGGAAAGCCAGGGTCTGCAGGGCGTCGCCGACCAGCAGGGCGGTGGCTTCATCGAACTGCACATGCACCGTGGGCTTGCCCCGCCGAAGGACGTCGTCGTCCATGCAGGGCATGTCGTCATGAACCAGCGAATAGGCGTGGATCATCTCGAGGGCGCAGGCCGCCCGGTCGAGGCGTTCGGGGGCGGCGCCGGTGAGCTGCCCGGCGGCATGGACCAGCAGGGGGCGGACGCGCT
Source organism: Zoogloea sp. (assembly GCA_017309145.1). Taxonomy (GTDB): domain Bacteria; phylum Pseudomonadota; class Gammaproteobacteria; order Burkholderiales; family Rhodocyclaceae; genus Zoogloea. Next base: position 41,849 of record JAFLDU010000007.1, read on the forward strand.
TGCCACCACCGAGCACGGCGTAGCGCATGGCTTCGTGCAGGCGGGTGGGGGCGATGTCTGCGGACGGCAGGGCCCGGTCGAGGGCATCTTCGGTACGGGCCTGGATGTCGGCCATCCACAGGCCGAAGTGCTTCTGGGCAGCGCGGTTGTCACTCATGGTGCGGGGCCTCCGGGGCGGCGGCTTCGATCACGCGGATGCTCTGCTCCGCGTGTGACAGCAGATCCTGGCACTGCCGCAGCAGCTGGGTGCCACGCTGGTAGGCGGCGAGCGCCTGGTCGAGGGGAAGCTGGCCGTTTTCCATTTCCTGAACGATGGATTCCAGTTCGGAAACAGCTGTTTCGAAACTCGGTGACTTGGAGTTCTTGACCATGCTCGGCCGGATTCAGACGTGGGGAAACCGTAAAAATAGCCTATGGCCGGGCTTCAGGTCAAACGCGTAATACTATAGAATCCCGTGTTTAACGTTTCGGGCTTTCGCTTTGAATCAGGGGGTTCGGGATGTCTGACATCGCTTCTCAGGCACTTCTCTCGCCGGCTGCCAGCCAGCTGCCGGTATCGTGGTATTTCGACGAAAAAATCTTCGAATTGGAGAAACGACTCCTCTTCGATGCCGGTCCCGGCTACGTCGGCCACGAGCTGATGGTGCCGGAAGTCAATCAGTACCGCTCCCTCGAGTGGGCGGACCACGCGCGGCTGCTGATCAACCGCGAGGACGGTTTCTACCAGATGTCCAACATCTGCCGTCATCGCCAGGCGATCATGCTCCAGGGGTCCGGCACGGCCGAGCGGAACATCGTCTGCCCGATCCACCGCTGGACCTACAACCCGGATGGCCTGTTGATCGGTGCGCCGCATTTTGCCGACAAGCCCTGCCTCAACCTCAAGCGTGACAAGCTCGAGAGCTGGCATGGCCTGCTGTTCAATGGTCCGCGTTCGGCCAACGCCGATCTGGCGGGGATGCAGGTTGCCAAGGAGCTGGATTTTGCGGGCTACAAGCTCGACAAGGTCGAGATCCACGAGTGCAACTACAACTGGAAGACCTTCATCGAGGTGTACCTCGAGGACTACCATGTCGTCCCCTTCCACCCGGGCCTCGGCCAGTTCGTCACCTGTGACGACCTGACCTGGCAGTTCGGCGACTGGTATTCGGTGCAGCGGGTTGGCATCACCTCCCTGCAGAAGCCGGGCTCGCCCACCTACAAGCGCTGGCATGAGTCGGTGCTGGCCTATCACGGTGGCGAGATGCCGAAGCATGGCGCCATCTGGCTGACCTACTTCCCGAACATCATGGTGGAGTGGTATCCGCACGTGCTGGTGGTCAGCACCCTGATTCCGACGGATGTGCACAAGACCACCAATGTGGTCGAGTTCTACTATCCGGAGGACATCCTCGAGTTCGAGCGCGAGTTCGTCGAGGCTGAGCAGGCTGCCTACATGGAGACGGCCATCGAGGACGACGACATCGGCGAGCGCATGGACCGCGGCCGTCTGGCCCTGCTGCGTGAGGGTCGCAACGAGGTCGGTCCGTACCAGTCGCCCTACGAGGACGGAATGCAGCACTTCCACGAGTTCTACCGGCGGATCATGCAGCCGCACATCGGCTGAAACAGCCTGGATTGATCAAGAAAATGGGAGCCTCAGGGCTCCCATTTTCATTGCCTGCGCCGCTGCAGCCCCCTCACCGGGGGCTTTGCTGCAGCTCAGCGATTGGACTCGCGGACGATCTTCCACTGACCGTTCTCGAGTTCATAGTGCAAGGTCTTGGACATGCTGTCGGTGAAGTCGGCGGAGCGGTAGTTCTGCGTGAAGCTGGCTTCCGACGCCGTGGCGGACACGCGGCGTACCGTGATGCCGTCGACGCTCACGTTGATCTCGCCCGGCTTGGCGAGCCGCTTCTCGCGCTGGCTCAGCCACGCTTCGAGGCTGCCTTGCTCGGGCTTGAAGTTGCTCGAGTAGAAGGCCTTGTAGCCTTTGAAGTCCTTGGCAGACCAGGCGGCAGCCCAGGCCTTGACCTGTGCCTCCACGCCGCTGGGGGTGGCCGGTGCGGCGGCCGGTGCGGCCGCCTGGGCGGGCGCCGGAACCGGCAGGGGTACGGCAACGGGCTGTGGACGTCCCTGGAGGGCGCCGACCGTGTCCAGCGGCGGTACTTCCGGCAGTTCGGTGCTGCATTGCACGGCTTCGTCGGTGGCTTCGCCGCTGGCGGCGGCTTCCTCGGGGGCGTTGCGGCTGACC
>JAFLDU010000053.1 GCA_017309145.1 Zoogloea sp.
CCATCTGCGAGCGTGAGCGTTGCCCGTTTGCCGTGGTGGGCACGGCTTCCGCCGATGGTCACCTGGTGGTGTCCGACCGCCATTTCGACAACAAGCCCGTCGACATGGAAATGCAGGTGCTGCTGGGCAAGCCGCCCAAGATGACCCGCAACGTCTCCAGCCGCCAGGTCTTCGTACCGCCCTTCGACGTCACCGACATCGACCTGGCCGATGCCTGTCGCCGCGTGCTGCGCATGCCGGCGGTGGCCAGCAAGAGCTTCCTGATCACCATCGGTGACCGGTCGGTGGGGGGCATGACCGCCCGCGACCAGATGGTCGGCCCATGGCAGATCCCGGTGGCCGATGTGGCCGTCACCACCATGAGCTTCCAGGGCTACAAGGGTGAAGCCTTTGCCATGGGTGAGCGCACCCCGGTGGCCACCCTCGATGCGCCGGCCTCCGGCCGCATGGCGATCGGCGAGGCCATCACCAACATCGCCGCCGCCGACATCCGCAGCCTGGGTGACGTGAAGCTCTCCGCCAACTGGATGGCCGCTGCCGGTCACCGGGGCGAGGACGTCAAGCTCTACAAGACGGTCGAGGCCGTGTCCCAGTTCTGTCAGCAGGCCGGCATCGCCATCCCGGTGGGCAAGGACTCCCTGTCCATGCGTACGGCCTGGAACGAAGACGGCGAGGACAAGCAGGTGGTGTCGCCCCTGTCCCTGATCGTCACCGGCTTTGCCCCGGTGCAGGATGTGCGCCGCACCCTGACGCCCCAGCTGCAGTTCCCCGAAGGCGTGGAGACCGAACTGCTGCTGATTGATCTGGGCAACAACGCCAACCGCCTCGGCGGCTCAGTGCTGGCCCAGGCCTATAACTCGGTGGCCGAGCATGCCCCCGACGTGGACGCCGGTCAGCTCAAGGCCTTCTTCGACCTGATCCAGCAGTGGCGCAAGGACGACCTGATCCTGGCCTATCACGACCGCGCCGATGGCGGCCTCTTCGCGACCCTCTGCGAGATGGCGTTTGCCTCGAAGTGTGGTCTGTCAGTCATGCTGGATACGGTGGCCTACGACCAGTACATGAATGACGTGGATGGCTTGGACAAGCGGCCGGATTCCCTCAAGGGCCGCTTCAACGACATGCTCTTCAAGGCGCTCTTCGCCGAAGAACTGGGGGCCGTGATCCAGATCCGCCGTGACGACCGCAGCCGCTTCACCGAGGCCCTGCGTGCTGCCAGGCTGTCCTACCACTTCGTGGGTGAGCCGAACGACCGGGACGAGCTGCGCTTCTGGCGCAACGCCAAGCTGGTGTTCAGCGCCCCGCGTGCCGAGCTGCTGCAGACCTGGTCCGAGACCAGCTACCAGATCGCCCGCCTGCGTGATGACGCCGACTGCGCCCGCGAGGAGTTCGAGGCCCTGGCGGACAACAGCAATCCGGGCTTGTCCGTCGCGCTGACTTACGACCCCGCCGAAGACATCGCAGCGCCCTTCATCGCCACGGGTGCCCGTCCGAAGATTGCCATCCTCCGCGAGCAGGGCGTTAACTCCCAGGCTGAGATGGCTGCGGCCTTCGAGCGAGCCGGCTTCGCACCCTTCGACGTGCATATGTCCGACCTGCAGGCCGGTCGCGTGCATCTGTCCGGTTTCAAGGGGCTGGCGGCCTGTGGCGGCTTCTCTTACGGTGATGTGCTCGGGGCGGGGCAGGGCTGGGCCAAATCCATCCTGTTCAATCCGGCGCTGCGTGAGCAGTTCGAGACCTTCTTCAAGCGCGACGACACCTTCGCCCTTGGCGTGTGCAATGGCTGCCAGATGATGTCCAACCTGGCCGAGATCATTCCGGGCGCCGAGGCCTGGCCGCGCTTCCACCGCAACCGCAGCGAGCAGTTCGAGGCCCGCTTCGTGATGGTCGAGGTGCAGGAAAGCCCGTCCATCCTGCTGGCCGGCATGGCCGGCAGCCGCATGCCGATCGTGGTGTCCCATGGTGAAGGCCGGGCCGTGTTTGCCGGTATCGACGCCCAGGACAACGCCAGGGTGGCCCTGCGTTATGTGGACAACACCGGTGCGTTGGCCGAGCGCTACCCGTTCAACCCCAATGGCTCGCCGGCCGGCATCACCGGCCTGACCACCCCGGACGGCCGCTTTACCATCATGATGCCGCACCCGGAGCGTACCGCCCGCACCGTGCAGATGAGCTGGCATCCGGCTGATCTGGGCGAGGATTCGCCCTGGCTGCGGATGTTCCGCAACGCCCGCAAGTGGGTGGGGTGACAGCCGTCGCCGGTTGAAGCAGGATGGTAACGAAACAGGGGAGCGCGATGCTCCCCTGTTTTTTTGAGCCGGTGGCGACCCGGCCCGGTGCCGCAGCACAGTTCAGGACGGGGAGGGCTTCAGGTCGGTGGGTGGGGGCGGCAGCATGCTGTCTTCGGCAAGCGCGTGGCGGGTCACCAGGGTCCCCGCGTCGGGGCGAGAGCTGGCCCTGGCGAGTGTCTGGGTCAGGATCTGGTAGATCTCGTCACGGGTCGCCGGGCGAGTGAGGTAGCCGTCGATGCCGATCTCGCGGCAGCGCGCCGCATCGCCCTTGAGCCCCACCGAGGACAGGAGGACGAGCACGGGCCGAGGGAGGTCTGCCCGGGAGAGAATCCGGCTGGCGAGGCTGAAGCCGTCTTCGTCGGGCATGCTGGCATCGAGCAGGACGACGTCAAAGGGCGTGCCTTCGGCGGCGGCGGTGAGCAGGGCGGCCATCGCGTCGCGGGCGCACTCGGCCTCGCTGCAGGTGGCACGGACGTCCTTGACTGTCTTGTGGAGGATGGCGCGGTTGGTCGGGTGATCGTCCACGATCAGCACCTTCAGCCCGGCCAGCTGGCTGCCGGGCAAGGATTCGGCTTGATGCCGGCTGGCGGGTTGGAGGGGCAGGGTGAAGCGGAAAGTGCTGCCGCAGCCTGGGGTGCTGTCCACCGATATCTTGCCGCCCATGGCCTGCACCAGACGTTTGCAGATGGAGAGCCCCAGACCCGTGCCACCGAAGCGCCGGGTCGTCGAGCTGTCCTCCTGGGCAAAGGCATCGAAGATACGACCCAGCTTGTCGGTGGGTATGCCGATGCCCGTATCGCGGACGTCGATCTGCAACTGAGCTTCCCCAGCTTCGCTCACCACGGTCGACAGCTTGAGGCCGATTTCCCCCGCGGGGGTGAACTTGATGGCGTTGCCGATCAGGTTGAGGACCACTTGGCGCAGCCTGCCCGGGTCACCTTGGACGAAACGGGGAACGTCAGTATCGATGTCGCAGATCAGCTCGAGCTTCTTCTCGCAGGCCTTCAGGGCGATGGACTTCACCGCATCGGTCACCGTGCGGTGGATGTCGAACTCGATGGATTCGATGAGGAGCTTGCCGGCCTCGATCTTCGAGAAATCGAGAATGTCGTTGATGATCGCCAGCAATGAGTCGGCGGAAGTCTGTACCAGCTGCAGGTACTCCCGCTGCTCTTCGTTCAGGTCGGTATCCAGGGCCAGCTCGGTCATGCCCAGGATGCCGTTCATCGGCGTGCGGATCTCGTGACTCATGTTGGCCAGGAAACTGCTCTTGGCCCGGTTGGCTGCTTCGGCGGCCTCCTTGGCCTGGCGCATGGCTTCCTCGGCCTGCTTGCGCGGCGTGATGTCGAAGACTGTTCCGATCAGCCCGATGATCCGCTGTTCATTGTCCCGCAGCGCCACCTTGCGGATCTGGGCGGTCAGGCCGTCGCTGCCGTAATGGAGGCGGCATTCGAAGTCCTGGGTGTTGCCGTCAGACAGCAGTTGGCGGTCCAGGTCGTCATGCAGGCGGGCGTCCTCGTCGCTCATGACCTCGTAGGCGTTGCGTCCGAGCCATTGTCTGCGGTCGATGCCCGAAAGTGTCTCGAACGCTCTGTTGAAGCGCAGGTAGCGGGCATTCCGGTCCTTGATGTAGATGGGGATCGGAATGGTCTCGAACAGGGCGTCGGTGAGCCGGAGCTCCTGTTCGCGCAGTTCATCATTGTGGTTGAGGTGCTCAAGGAGCCCTGGAAGGGCTGCGGCCAGCCGGGCGGCCGCACCGTCGGGGGCAACTGCCTGCAAGGCCTGCAGGGCTGCGTCCAGTTCCTGCTGGCCGTCGATGCCAGCGCGCTGCTGCAGTTGCTGTAGCAGCGTGGCGTTGAGTTTGAGTGTCATCCCGCGATGGATCGTATGTGCGCTCCCGGCTCTGCAGGCCACCTCGTTGCGGGGGACCGCAGGGCCTTGCAGGCGCCGGGAGGTGTAGGGCGTGTTACATGCCCTGATAGATCGGGCCTTCGCCGCCTTGGGGGACGACCCAGTTGATGTTCTGGGTCGGATCCTTGATGTCGCAGGTCTTGCAGTGGACGCAGTTCTGCGCGTTGATCTGCAGGCGCGGGTTGTCGCCCTCTGCGCTGCGCACGATCTCGTAGACGCCGGCCGGGCAGTAACGCTGTTCAGGCGCGTCGTACTTGGCCAGGTTGATGGAGATGGGGACCGAGGCGTCCTTGAGCTGCAGGTGGCACGGCTCGTCTTCCTCATGGTTGGTGTTGGACAGGAACACCGAGGAGAGACGGTCGAAGCTCAGCTTGCCATCGGGCTTGGGGTAGGCGATCGGGCTGCACTCGGCGGCGGGGCGCAGGGCGGTGTGGTCCGCACTGTTGTGCAGGGTCCAGGGGACGTTGCCGCCGAAGAGCTTCTGTTCGGCCCCGAACAGGAAGGAGCCCAGCCACAGACCCTTCTTCATGTAGGGCTTGAAGTTGCGGGTCTTGTGCAGTTCGGCGTACAGCCAGCTGGACTTGAAGGCGGCAGGGAAAGCGTCGAGCTCGTCCTGCGCACGTTCTGCTGCGAGGGCATCGTAGGCGGCCTCGGCGGCCAGCATGCCGGACTTCATGGCCGCGTGGGACCCCTTGATGCGGGCCGCGTTGAGGAAGCCCGCATCGTCGCCGATCAGCGCACCACCCGGGAAGACCAGCTTGGGCTGGCTCTGCAGGCCGCCCGCCGCGATGGCGCGGGCGCCGTAGGCGAGACGCTTGCCGCCTTCGAGATATTTGCGGATTTCCGGGTGGGTCTTGTAGCGCTGGAACTCCTCGAAGGGGGACAGGTAGGGATTGCTGTAGTTGAGACCCACCACGAAGCCCACCGCCACCAGGCGATCTTCCAGGTGGTAGCAGAAGCCGCCGCCGTAGGTGGCGGTATCCATCGGCCAGCCGGCGGTGTGGACGACGAGCCCGGGCACGTGCTGGCCTTCGGGGATCTCCCACAACTCCTTGATGCCGATGCCGTAGGTCTGCGGGTCGGCGTCCTGGCGAAGCTTGAAGCGGGCCTCAAGCTGCTTGCCCAGGTGGCCGCGGCAGCCTTCGGCGAACAGGGTGTACTTGGCGCGCAACTCCATGCCGGGCTGGAAGTTGGGCCCTTGGCTGCCGTCCTTGAGGAGGCCCATGTCGCCGGTGATGACGCCGGCCACCGCACCCTTGTCGTCGAACAGGAGTTCGGCGCCGGCAAAGCCGGGGTAGACCTCGACGCCGGCCGCTTCGGCCTGCTCGCCGAGCCATTTGACCACGTTGCCGAGTCGGACGATGTAGTTCCCGTCGTTGTGGAAGGCATCCGGCAGAAGCCCGTTGGGGATCTGGCGGCCGCCACTCTCGGAGAGGAAGATGACCCGGTCTTCGGAGACCGGGGTGTTCAGGGGAGCGCCCTTTTCCTTCCAGTCGGGGATCAGCTCGTTGAGGGCACGGGGATCGAGCACCGCACCGGAGAGGATGTGGGCGCCGATTTCGGCAGCCTTTTCAATGAGACAGACCGAGAAGTCCTGCCCTTTTTCTGCCGCGAGCTGCTTGAGCCGGATAGCGGCGGCGAGGCCTGCGGGGCCGCCACCAACGACAAGGACATCGAACTCCATGGAATCGCGTTCCATATGCTGCCTCCTCCTGAGAATATTGGACTTGTTTTAATCCGCTTGAACTGTGGAAGGGTAACTCTTCCAGGCAATCCGGGGCAATCCCGGGCAGCGGGCGGCATGCCGGTGATTCGAGCATACGCAGGCGTATGTTACATTGGCCCCGATTCCTGCGGGACAGCATTGCACCTGGTTCCGCGGAGTCGTCGAACAAGAAATCAATCCAGCAAGGAGACAGCGCATCATGAATCTGGAATCAAATCTCCCGCCGCCACAGAGAAAGCTCCAGCACACTTCGCGGATAGTCGTCCGTTGGGGGGACATGGACTTCTACGGGCACGTCAACAACACCGTTTACTTCCGGTTCTTCGAGCAGGCCCGCGTGGAGTGGATCGAGAACGAGGGTTTCATCGTCAGCCCCCAGTCTGAAAGCGGTGCGGTGATCATCAATGCCAGCTGCACCTTCCTGATGCCGGTGAACTACCCGGCCACGGTGATCGTCAAGGTGTACGCCGGTGAGCCCGGCCGCAGCAGCGTGATGACCTGGTACGAGTTGTATGTGGAGGGGGATGATCGCCTCTATGCCGAAGGTGCGGCCAAGGTGGTGTGGATGGATCCGCGCACCGGAAAGTCGGCGCCCATCCCGGAAACCCTGCGGGCCAAGGTAAGCTAGCAGGGGCCCTAAGGCCGATTGGATCCGGAAGAGGTCCGGATTGAAAATAAGAAATGTTGAGGAGATAGCCGATGAGTTACGCAGTAGCCGCCGAGCCGCTGTGGCGTCCTGACGCCGAGCGCATTGCCGCAGCCAACATCACCACCTTCAGCCGGGATGCCGCCGCCCGCTGGGGGCGCGCGCTGCCCGATTACCCCGCGCTGCATGCCTGGTCCGTGGCGCACCCCGAAGAGTTCTGGTTGTCCCTGTGGGATTACGGAGCGGTCATCGGTGAGCGCGGCGAGGGGGTGCTGGAGCAGGGTGGTCGCATGCCGGGCGCGCGCTGGTTCCCGCAGGCCCGCCTGAACTTTGCCGAGAACCTGCTGCGCAGCCGGGACGACACCGATGCGCTGGTGTTCTGGGGTGAGGATAGGGTCAAGAACCGCATGTCCCACGGCGACCTGTACCGCCAGGTGGCACACTTCGCGGCGGCGCTGCGCGAGATGGGGGTGGAGCAGGGCGACCGCGTTGCCGCCTGGATGCCCAACCTGCCGGAGACCATCATCGTGATGCTGGCCGCGGCCAGCATCGGTGCCATCTTCTCGTCGGCCTCGCCGGACTTCGGGGTGCAGGGGGTGCTGGATCGCTTCGGTCAGATCGAGCCCAAGGTGCTGGTGGCGGTGGATGGCTACTACTACAACGGCAAGATCGTCGACTGCCTGGATCGCCTTGCCGCGATCACCGATGGCCTGCCTTCGCTCAAGCGGGTGGTGGTGGTGCCCTATGTGCACGCGAAGCACGATCTCTCCCATGTGCATCATGCGCGGGTGCTGGCCGATTTCGTGAAGCCCTTCCTGTCGGTCACCGAGATTCCCTTCGCCCGGCTGCCCTTCGATCACCCGCTGTACATCATGTATTCGTCGGGCACCACCGGGGTGCCCAAGTGCATCGTGCATTGTGCCGGCGGGGCGCTGCTGCAGCACATCAAGGAGCATCGCCTGCATGGCGATGTGAAGCCCGGTGACCGGGTGTTCTACTTCACCACCTGCGGCTGGATGATGTGGAACTGGCTGGTGTCGGGCCTGGCGGCCGGGGCCACGCTGCTGCTCTACGATGGCTCGCCGATGATCGGCAACGGGGCGATCATCTTCGACTACGCGCAGGCCGAGGGCATGACCCATCTCGGTACGTCCGCCAAGTTCATCGACGGCATTGCCAAGGCCGGGCTCCGGCCAGGGAAGAGCCATGACCTGTCCGCCTTGCGGGCGATCTTCTCGACCGGCAGCCCCCTGGTGCCGGAAGGCTTCGAGTATGTGTACCGGGAGATCAAGGCCGACCTGTGCCTGTCGTCGATTTCGGGGGGCACGGACATCATCTCGTGCTTCGTGCTCGGCAATCCGACCCTCCCGGTGTGGTCCGGCGAGATCCAGTGCAAGGGCCTCGGCATGGCGGTGGAGGTGTTCGACGAGGCTGGCGTTCCGGTGCGCAGTGAGAAGGGGGAGCTGGTGTGTACCCGTCCCTTCCCGGTGATGCCGATAGGCTTCTGGAACGACCCGGACGGTGCCCGCTACCGGGCCGCCTATTTCGAACGCTTCGAGAACATCTGGTGTCATGGCGATTACTCGGAGATCACGGTGCATGACGGCCTGATCATCTATGGCCGCTCGGACGCGACCCTCAATCCGGGTGGTGTGCGCATCGGTACGGCCGAGATCTACCGCCAGGTGGAGAAGCTCGAGGAAGTGCTCGAATCCCTGGTGATAGGCCAGCAATGGCCGCCGGGTGATGCCAGTGACGTGCGGGTGGTGCTCTTCGTCAAGCTGCGGGATGGCTTGCGGCTGGACGATGGGCTGACCGACCGGATCCGCCGAACCATCCGCGACAACACCACGCCACGCCATGTGCCGGCCAGGGTGGTGCAGGTGGAGGACATCCCGCGTACCAAGAGTGGCAAGATCGTCGAGCTGGCGGTGCGCTCGGTGGTGCACAACCAGCCGGTCAAGAACGTCGAGGCGCTGGCTAATCCAGCGGCGCTGGAGCACTTCCGCGACCGCGCCGAGCTGCAATCCTGAGAGGAGTCGCCCATGTTGATGGATAGCGGAAAGTCGTCCTTGCTGGTGGTGGATGTGCAGGAGCGCCTCCTGCCGTCCATCAACGAGGGGGAGACGGTGCTGCGCAACTGCATCTGGCTGGCGGGCGTGGCGCGTCGGCTGGCAGTGCCGGTCGTCGTGTCGGAGCAGTACCCGACCGGCCTGGGGCGTACCGCGCCGGCGCTGCTCGACGCGGCGGGCGGGCAGGTCGTCGAGAAGGTTCACTTCTCCTGCGTGGCCGACGGTTGTCTGACGGGTACGGCTGTCGAGTCCCGGCGCCAGGTGGTGGTGGTTGGCACCGAGGCCCATGTCTGTGTGATGCAGACCGTGCTCGAGCTGCGCTGGCAGGGCAAGGAGGTCTTCGTGGTCGCCGATGCCGTCGGCTCCCGCAAGCCTGCCGACCGTGAGGCCGCGCTGGCGCGGATGCGGGCCCATGGGGTGGAGATCGTGACCCGCGAGATGGTTGCCTTCGAATGGCTCAAGCGCAGTGCCACCGATCTTTTTCGTGAGGTTAACCGGGATTTCATCCGGGATAACTGAGGCGCGAAAGCTGGCTTCAGGGCTCATTCCGGGCTCCGAAGCCAGCTCCGCGCGTTGTTTGGAGGGGATCTCCCGTTGAAGAGAAGGGGCTGAATCGGCTATCATTCCCCTTTCCAGAAGTCCCCCGTGTCATGACCAAATACGTCTTCGTTACCGGTGGTGTCGTGTCCTCTCTGGGCAAGGGCATCGCCGCCGCCTCCCTCGGGGCGATTCTCGAATCCCGCGGCATCAAGGTTACCCACCTCAAGCTCGACCCTTACATCAACGTCGATCCCGGCACGATGAGCCCCTTCCAGCATGGGGAAGTCTTCGTGACCGAAGATGGCGCCGAGACCGACCTCGACCTCGGCCATTACGAGCGCTTCACCAGCGCCAAGATGAGCAAGCGCAACAACTTCACCACCGGCCAGATCTACGAGGCGGTGATCAAGAAGGAGCGGCGCGGCGAATACCTGGGCAAGACGGTCCAGGTCATCCCCCACATCACCGACGAGATCAAGACCTACGTCAAGCGTGGCGCCGAAGGTGCCGACGTGGCCATCGTCGAAGTCGGCGGCACCGTGGGTGACATCGAGTCCCTGCCGTTCCTGGAGGCCATCCGCCAGATGGGCATCGAGGAAGGCCGCCAGGGCACCTGTTTCATCCACCTCACGCTGCTGCCCTACATCCCGACCGCTGGCGAGCTGAAGACCAAGCCGACCCAGCACTCGGTCAAGGAGCTGCGCGAAATCGGCATCCAGCCCGACATCCTGCTGTGCCGTGCCGACCGCTCCGTGCCGGCCGACGAGCGCCGCAAGATTGCGCTGTTCTGCAACGTGATGCCCGAGGCCGTCATCGAATGTCTGGACGCGGATTCCATCTACCGCATCCCGGGCATGCTGCATGACCAGATGCTGGACGAGATCGTCTGCCACAAGCTCGGCATCCTGGCCCGTGCGGCGGATCTGTCCATCTGGGAGCGCCTGCTCGATGCGCTGAACAATCCCCAGCACAACCTGAACATCGCCTTCGTGGGCAAGTACGTGGACCTCACCGAGTCCTACAAGTCCCTGATCGAGGCCCTCAACCACGCGGGCATGCATACCCGTAGCAAGGTCAACATCCATTACCTGGATTCCGAGGACATCGAGAAGGACGGCTGCGGGGCCCTCAAGTCCATGGACGCCATCCTGGTGCCCGGCGGCTTCGGCCGGCGCGGTACCGAAGGCAAGATCGCCGCGATCCGCTACGCCCGCGAGAACAAGGTGCCGTACCTGGGCATCTGCCTGGGCATGCAGCTGGCCGTGGTCGAGTTCGCCCGCGACGTGGCCGGCATGAACGGTGCCCACAGCACCGAGTTCGACCGCCACACCGACTACCCGGTGATCGGCCTGATCACCGAATGGCTCGATGCCTCCGGCAAGATCGAAAAGCGCGGCGAGGACTCCGACCTGGGCGGCACCATGCGCCTCGGCGGTCAGGTCTGCCATCTGGCTGAAGGCTCGCTGGCCCGTGAGGTCTATGGCAAGCCCGAGATCACCGAGCGCCACCGCCATCGCTACGAGGTCAACAACACCCTGCTGGCCCGCCTGGAAGAGCAGGGCCTGCGCGTGGCCGGCCGTGCGCCGGGTACCGATCTGTGCGAGATGATCGAACTGCCCACCGACGTTCATCCGTGGTTCGTGGGCTGTCAGTTCCACCCGGAATTCACTTCCAATCCGCGTAACGGTCATCCCCTGTTCACTGCCTTCGTGAAGGCGGCCCTGGCTCACCAGAAAGCCGGCTGAAAGGACACAGCATGAAACTCTGCGGCTTCGACATCGGCCTCGACAAGCCTTTCTTCCTGATTGCCGGGCCCTGCGTGATCGAGTCCCGTGAGATGGCCTTCGACACGGCTTCCCGCCTGAAGGACATCTGCGGTGAGCTGGGCATCCCGTTCATCTACAAGTCCAGCTACGACAAGGCCAACCGGAGTTCCGGCAAGTCCTTCCGCGGCATGGGCATGGAGAAGGGCCTCGAGATCCTCGGTGAAGTCCGTGAGAAGGTCGGCGTGCCGGTGCTCACCGATGTGCACAACGAGGCCGAGGTGCCTCATGTGGCGGCTGTGGTCGATGTGCTGCAGACGCCGGCCTTCCTGTGCCGCCAGACCGATTTCATCCACGCTGTGGCCTCCTGCGGCAAGCCGGTGAACATCAAGAAGGGCCAGTTTCTGGCGCCGGGCGACATGAAGAACGTGGTGGACAAGGCCCGCGAGGTAAATGGCGGCGCCGACAACATCATGGTCTGCGAGCGTGGCGCCTCCTTCGGCTACAACAACCTCGTGTCCGACATGCGCTCCCTGGCGATCATGCGCGAGACTGGCTGTCCGGTGGTCTTCGATGCCACCCATTCGGTGCAACTGCCCGGCGGGCAGGGCACTTCGTCCGGTGGTCAGCGGGAGTTCGTACCCGTGCTGGCCCGGGCGGCGGTTGCGGTGGGGATCTCCGGCCTGTTCATGGAGACCCATCCGGATCCGGCCAAAGCGTTCTCCGACGGCCCCAACGCCTGGCCCTTGCCCCGGCTCAAGAGCCTGCTGGCCACCCTCAAGGCCCTCGATGCACTGGTCAAGGCCGAAGGCTTCGAGGAACTGCGGCCCTGAGCGGCCCGGGCCGAACCCCGTTTTAAGTTAAGGGCGGCCCCGCGCCGCCGGTTTGCATTCAGCTAAAGAAAGAGGAAGTTCATGAGCGCAATTGTTGATGTCATTGCCCGCGAGGTACTCGATTCCCGCGGCAACCCCACCGTTGAAGCCGATGTGCTGCTCGAGTCCGGCGTGATGGGCCGTGCCGCGGTGCCTTCCGGCGCCTCCACCGGCTCCCGCGAGGCCATCGAGCTGCGTGATGGCGATGCGGCCCGCTACCTGGGCAAGGGTGTGCTGCAGGCGGTGGAGAACGTCAACACCGAGATTTCCGAGGCGCTGATCGGCCTCGACGCCGAAGAGCAGGCTTTCCTCGACAAGACCCTGATCGACCTCGACGGCACCGACAACAAGTCGCGCCTGGGCGCCAACGCGCTGCTGGCCGTCTCGATGGCCGTGGCCAAGGCCGCTTCCGAAGAAGCCGGTCTGCCCCTTTACCGCTACTTCGGCGGCTCCGGTGGCATGGCCATGCCGGTGCCGATGATGAACGTCATCAACGGTGGTGCCCACGCCAACAACTCCCTGGACATCCAGGAATGCATGATCATGCCGGTCGGCGTGAAGAGCTTCCGTGAAGCCCTGCGCTGCGGCGCCGAGATCTTCCATCACCTGAAGAAGCTCACCGACAAGAAGGGCTACCCGACCACCGTGGGCGACGAAGGTGGCTTTGCCCCCAACGTGTCCGGCACCGACGAAGCCCTCAACATGATTCTCGAGGCGGCTTCCAACGCCGGCTACGAGCCGGGCCGTGACATCGTGCTGGCCCTCGACTGCGCCGCATCCGAGTTCTACAAGGACGGCAAGTACGAGTTGTCCGGCGAAGGCCTGTCCCTGTCTTCCGAAGGTTTCACCGACTACCTGGCGACCCTGGTGGACAAGTTCCCCATCATCTCCATCGAGGACGGCATGGCCGAAGGCGACTGGGCTGGCTGGAAGCTGCTGACCGACCGCCTGGGCAAGACGGTGCAGATCGTGGGTGACGACCTGTTCGTGACCAACACCCGCATCCTCAAGGAAGGCATCGAGAAGGGCATCGCCAACTCCATCCTGATCAAGATCAACCAGATCGGTACCCTGACCGAGACCTTTGCCGCCGTCGAGATGGCCAAGCGTGCTGGTTACACCGCGGTGATCTCCCACCGCTCCGGCGAGACCGAGGACTCCACCATCGCCGACATCGCGGTGGGCCTCAACGCCATGCAGATCAAGACCGGCTCCCTGTCCCGCTCCGATCGCATCTCCAAGTACAACCAGCTGCTGCGGATCGAAGAAGACCTCGGCGATACCGCTTTCTACCCGGGCCTGTCGGCCTTCTACAACCTGCGCAATCGCTGATTGCAGGGTTGAGAGCCAACGCGTGCCGCGATCTGCGTGGCACGCGGGCTCCTTGTCATGCGCTGGCCCATCCTAATCCTGGCCCTGCTGGCCGTCCTCTTGCAGTATCCCTTGTGGATCGGCAAGGGCGGCTGGTTGCGCGTCTGGGAAGTCGAAAAGCAATTGGCCTCCCAAAAGGCGGCCAATCTGAAGCTCGAGCAACGTAATACGGGCCTGGAGGCCGAGGTTCGTGACCTCAAGACCGGTTATGAGGCCGTCGAGGAGCGTGCCCGCTTCGAGCTGGGTCTGACCAAGCCGGACGAGATCTTCGTTCAGACTCCCCAGCCCAAATAAACCTGCGCCGTCATCGGGTGGCCCACCCGGTGAGGTGGGGCGTCCCCCGTCTTCAGGTCTTGTTCAGGACTTCCGGTACAGCCGGAATACTTCCGCCTTCCTGCCGCCGCCCAGGCGTCGTTCCCACACCGGCAGGCCCCATTCCCTGGCAACATTACTGCTGTTGTTGGCTGTGCCGTAGGTCAGCAGCAGCTGGCAGTCATCGCGTGCGCCATAGCGCAGCGTACGGATGTCGGAGAAGTAGTCCAGGGCTGCCCGCTGGGTGTCGCCCAGCCCGCGACGTTTGATACAGCTCGCTGGTTGAGTTGCCAGGGCCTCCTGCAGGCTGGAAGCGATCGGCTGATAGTTCTTGGTGTAGGCAAACCAGGGTTGCAGCAGCGCCACCGCCAGACACCACAGCAGGGTCATGCCCAGAGCCCAGGTGGTCGTTCCCCGGGTCGGCGTGCGCTCCGTTGCGGCGGGGAGCATCAGCAGGGCAAGAGTGATGGGAATGCCGATGACCGCCGAGGCCAGGAAGTCGCCACGGGGGAATTCCGGGGCGAGCTTGATGATCTGGCGGGCCAGGCCGGGAGGCCAGCTGAAGTGGAGTGCTCCCCAGACCAGCCAGACCAGTAGTCCGAAGAAGAGAAAGGCCATCACGCCGAACCAGTCGAAAGCGTTGGCGGCTCCCCGGCGCAGGCTCTGTACACCGAGGGCGGCAAGCAGGCACAGGGGAGGCAGCAGCGGCAGTGCGCCGGCCGGGCGCAGACCGCTGCCGGTGGTGGCGACCAGCAGGATGGCACTGAGGCTGGCGATCAGTGGCACGGCGACCTGCGGGGTGGTCCAGGTCGGGCGGTTCTTCCACAGAGCCCAGCCGGCGATCGGCCACAACGGCCAGGCAAACCAGCCGAAGAGCTGCAGGAGCTTGCCCAGGTTGGCGAGGTGTTCGGTGTGGGGGCGGATCGAGCGCAGTTCTTCCTGCAGCCAGCGCGCGGGCTCGTCCGGTGCCTGAAGGGCCACCCCGGTCAGCCAGAGCGCCGTGATCAGCAGGGCGATACCGCAGCCGAATGCGATGCGCTTCAGTACGGCGGGCGTCCGGCAGCTGGGGCACAGCAGCGGAGCGGCCAGCACGATGGGTAGGGTCAGGACCAGGCCGGAGAGTCCGCCGGCCAGGAAGGCCAGAGCGATGCCCAACCCGGCCTGGAGGCCGGCCTGCAGGCCTTGGCGGCCAATATTCACCGTGCCGGCCAGGCACAGGGCGACACCGGCGATCTGGGCCAGCGCCGGCTGGGTTTCGTGGGCGTGGACCACCAGACCGAGGCTGCCCATGCCGAGGAGGATGGCTGGTGCGAAGGCGCTCTCTCCATACAGACGCCTGGCGGCCAGTGCGGTCCAGTACAGGGTGGCGGCACAGAAAAGGCTGCTTGCCAGACGGGCGGCGTCGTGTACCGGCATCAGCCAGCCGAGGGCGGAGGCCAGGCCGGCTCCCAGCCAATAGTAGAGCGGGCCGGCGTCCCGGTAGATCTCACCGGCGATCTCGGGCAGCAGCCAGCCTTCGCCACCCAGCATGGCGTGGATGGGGCCCAGGTGGGTCAGGTCGTCACCCCGCCACGGCAGGTGTCCGGTGGTGCCGACCAGCAGATAGACGGCCAGCAGCACTGCCAGCGGCCAGCCGGTCAGGGGCGAGGGGAGGGTGAAGCGGGTGGCTGCGTCGTTGTGCATGGCGTGACGGGGAGGGGGATTCAGGCAACAAAAAAGGCAGCCGCGGCTGCCTTTTTCGGTCGATCCCGGCGACTGCGCTCAGATTAGCCCAGGCGCTGCACGGAACCGTACTTTTGACGGAAGCGCTCGACGCGACCGGCGGTATCAACGATCTTCTGCTTGCCGGTGTAGAACGGGTGGCACAGGGAGCACACTTCCACGTGGTATTGGGCCTTGCCCATGGTGGAGCGGGTGGTGAAGGTGCTGCCGCAGGAGCAGGTCACTTGGACTTCGGTGTAATTCGGATGGGTGTCGGCTTTCATCGCTTTATCCTTTGGGTACGTGGGTGGTGAATTTGGCCACCCGAGAATTTGGCATTCTGAAGTATTTCAGCGCTTTATGCAAGATTCTTCAGGCCCCTCAGGCGGCCTGGATGAAGCGCGCCACGAAGGCACCCACGCTGTCGGCAGGGAGGGGGAGCCAGGCGCGGTGGTCGCTGCCCGGAACCCGCGCGATCGACTGGCCGTTTGCATCGGCGATGTGGGTGACCTCGACCTCGCGGTTGCCCGAGGGATGGACGAGCTCCAGGCGGTCTCCGACGGAGAAGGCGTTCTTCGAAGCGATTTCGGCCAGGCCGCGGGTAGGGTCGTAGCCGACCACATCGCCCACATACAGGCTGCGCCCGGATTCGGAGTGACCCCGCAGGTAGTTCTGGGTCTCGTGCGGGGTGTGGCGCTGGTAGAAGCCGTCGGTGTACCCGCGGTTGGCCAGGCCCTCGAGCTGCCCGAGCAGAGTGGGGTCGAGGCCGCGACCGGCCACGGCATCGTCGATGGCCTGCCGATAGGCTTGGCAGGTCCGGGCCACATAGTAGGGGCTCTTGGTGCGGCCTTCGATCTTGAAGGAGTCGATGCCGATCTCGACCAGTTTCTGCACGTGCTCGATGGCGCGCAGGTCCTTGGAGTTGAGGATGTAGGTGCCGTGCTCGTCCTCCTCGATGGGCATGTACTCCCCGGCCCGTTTGTGGGGTTCTTCGATCAGATGCACATCGCCCGCCCCGCAGGTGCGGGCCTCATGGGTCTTGTAGTCCCAGCGGCAGGAGTTGGTGCAGCTGCCTTGATTCGGGTCCCGGTGGTTGAAGTAGCCGGAGAGCAGGCAGCGGCCCGAGTAGGCGATGCACAGCGCGCCGTGGATGAAGACTTCCAGCTCGGTGTCGGGGCTGTCCTGGCGGATGCTGCTGATCTCGTCGAGGGAGAGCTCCCGTGACAGGATCACCCGGGAGATGCCAGCCATCTTCCAGAAGCGCACGGCGGCAGCGTTGACCGTGTTGGCCTGTACCGACAGATGGATGGGCATGTCGGGGAAGTTCTCCCGGACCATCAGGATCAGGCCGGGGTCCGACATGATCAGGGCGTCTGGCTGGAGGGCGATGACCGGGGCGATGTCCTTCAGGAAGGTCTTGATCTTGGCCCCATGGGGGTAGATGTTGGCGACGACGTAGAACTTCTTGCCCAGGAGCCGGGCGCGGCGGATGCCGTCGGCCAGCACCGGAAGGTCGCCGAAGTCGTTGTTGCGGACACGCAGGGAATAGCGGGGCTGACCTGCATAGATGGCGGTTGCGCCAAACGCGAAGGCGGTGTCCAGCATGGCCAGGGAGCCAGCTGGAGCGAGGAGTTCGGGGGTTTTTTGGGGCATTGCGCTGTAGGCTTGGGGCTAGGTGTTGTTATGGTGTTCAGGCGCCGGCGCCATGCTGGTCCCGCCAGCGGGCCAGGATGGGGCTCTGGTCGTCAAGCTGCTGGTGCATGACCTGGTCGGCCATTTCGAGCAGGGCTTTTTGTTCGTTGGTCAGAAATCGGGGGTACTGGACCTGCAGGTGCACCACCAGATCGCCCGCGCGCCGCTTCTTCCGTCCGGGAAAGCCGGCGCCGGGGACGACGATGCGTGTCTCGGCGCTGCTTTCGGGGAGCAGGACGTCGATGGGGGCGCCGAGGGTGGGGACCTGGATCTCGCCACCGGCCAGGACCCGGAACACGCTGACCGGCATGGACAGGTGCAGGTCGTGGCCCTCCAGGCGGAACAGCGGGTGGGGGCGGGCCTTCAGGGCGAGATAGAGGTCGCCGGGTACGCCGCCTTCCGGCGCCGGGCCGCCCTGGCCCGAGATTCTCAGTTCTTCGCCGGGCAGCATGGCGGGCGGGAGGGTGACGGACAGCTGCCGTTCGGCCGGGTGCCAGCCCCGCCCGTCGCAGTCGCTGCAGCGGGTGTCGGTGAAGTAGCCCCGCCCGCTGCAGGTCGGACAGGTTTCCAGCCCTTGCGGGCTGCGGATGCGTCCGCTGCCGTGGCAGGCGCCGCACATGGTGGTGCGGCCGTAGCTGCGGTGCCCGCTTCCGTCGCAGGAGGCGCAGGGAACGCGCCCGTCGACGGTGATCTCGGCGGCCCCGCCGAGGGCGGCTTCCTCGAGATCCACGTCCAGTTCCATGTGCCGGTCCTCGCCCTTCGGGGGCGGTGCATCATCTGCGGAGGGGGTGTCTGCAGCCGCACCGGTGGAGGTGTCCGGCTCAGGCGGGCGCACTTCGGTAAGCCGTTCGAAGGCCTCGCGAGCCCGGCGGAACTGCTCGTGGGCGTCCGGATCGGGATTGCGGTCCGGGTGCCAGCGCATGGCCATGCGCTTGAAGGCCCGTTTGATCTCGGCGGCGCTGGCGTCTGGTTTGACGCCCAGGATCTGGTGAAAATCGGTTCTCGACATTTCGGTATTCTAAGCGGTGAGACCGATTCTTGGATGGGGTGGGGTGATTCATGGTCCCGGTGTGGCGGATTGTGGTGGGAGTGTGGGCCTGTCTGGTGGTAGGGGTGGTGTGGGCCGAGACCCTCAGGGTCGGGCCGGGTGAGGCGATCTCCACCATTGCAGAAGCGTCCCGTCGGGCGCGGGATGGCGATGTGGTGGAGATCGTTGCCGGCACCTATGTGGGGGACGTTGCTGTCTGGGAGCAGCAGCGGCTCACGATCCGCGGTGTTTCGGGGCGCCCCCGTCTGGTGGCGGGGGGACGGATCGCCGAGGGCAAGGGCATCTGGGTGATGCGCGGGGGTGACATCGAGGTGTCCAACCTGGCCTTCGAGGGGGCGCGGGGGCCGACCCGGGCGGGCTCGGGCATCAGGCTGGAGGCTGGCCGTCTGGTGGTGCGCAACTGCCTGTTTGTCGATAATGAAATGGGAATCCTGACGGCCAATCTGCCAGGAATCAGTCTCGAGGTCGAGGATTCCGAATTCGCCCATGGCGTGCTGCTCCCTAAGCCAAGGATCAGCCATCTGCTCTATGCCGGGCGGATCGACCGCCTCGACGTGACGGGCAGCTACTTTCACGACGGCCGGATCGGTCATCTGCTGAAGAGTCGTGCCGCGGTGAGCCACGTCAGCTACAGCCGGTTCAGCGACGAGGCAGGTGGGCAGGCCAGTTATGAGATGGACTTCCCCGAGGGGGGCGAGGTGGTCTTGCTGGGCAACATCGTCTGGCAGGGCGTGGCCACCGAAAATAGGCGCCTCATCGCCTTTGGTGCGGAGGGGCTGCGCGGCGACCGGCACGAGTTTCTGATGGTGGCGAACACGCTGGTGGATGACGTGCCGGGAGGCGGACAGTTCGTCGCCATCTGGTCTCCTGAGCGTGTCCGTGTGCGTGCGTCGGACAACCTGTTGCTGGGGGGATGTGCTGGTGCCGCGTGTCCGGACGATGTGTTCCGACGGGAGGAGGAGGCCAGCCCCGGATGGACCCGTTTGTCGGGCCAGGGAAACCTGCAACTCCATGATGCCGTCGGGGTGGCCGCATGGATCCGCCGCGGCCTGCGGCCGGTCGGGGACGAAAAGTCTCCCGTTGTTGCACCTTCACAGGCTGTCGATGCGCTACGCCCCGTACGGGAATACACGCCGCCCGTCGGGACCCGCCCCGCGGGGGCGCGGGTCATGCCGGGAGCGTTTGGCCTTTAGTCCTTGTCGGCGCGCCGCCGGTCCTGGCGGCATTCGTGGAGGAGTTCGATGCGGCCATCCTCGTGCGCCACTTCCATGCGTACTGCAAAGCCCCACAGCCGCGCCACGTGCTTGAGGACCTCCTCGGCTTCGCCGTTGAGGGGGCGCCTCAGGTAGGCCTGGTGGCGCAGGGTGAGCGAGCGGTCGCCGCGCAGGTCGACATTCCAGACCTGCAGGTTGGGTTCGCGGCTGCCCAGGTTGTAGTTGTCGGACATGATCTCCCTGACCTTGCGGTAGCCGGCTTCGTCGTGGATCGCCGACACCTTGAGCTTGGCTTCCTTGTCGTCATCGAGGATCGCGAACAGGCGGAAGTCGCGCATGATCTTGGGGGACAGGAACTGAGCGATGAAGCTCTCGTCCTTGAAGTTGCGCATGGCGAAGTCGAAGGTCTCGCGCCAGTTGCTGCCGGCGATGTCGGGAAACCAGTAGTGGTCCTCGTCGGTCGGGTGCTCACAGATGCGGCGGATGTCCTGCCACATGGCGAAGCCCAGTGCGTAGGGGTTGAGCCCCCGGTACCAGGGCTCGCTGTAGGCGGGCTGGTAGACCACGTTGGTGTGGGAGTGCAGGAACTCCATCATGAAACTGTCGGCCAGCAGGCCCTCGTCGTAGAGCGTGTTGATGAGGGTGTAATGCCAGTAAGTGGCCCAGCCTTCGTTCATGACCTGTGTCTGACGCTGGGGAAAGAAGTACTGGCCGACCTTGCGCACGATGCGGACGACTTCCCGCTGCCAGGGCTCGAGCAGCGGGGCGTTCTTCTCGATGAAGTAGAGCAGGTTCTCCTGGGGCTCCGGTGGAAAGCGGCGGGTTTCGACCGTCTGGGCCTTGATCTGCTGCGCGGGGAGGGTGCGCCATAGGTCATTGACCTGACTTTGCAGGTATTCGGCGCGCTCCCGCTGGCGGGTCAGCTCCTTGGCCAGGGACAGCTTGGCCGGGCGCTTGTAGCGGTCCACGCCGACATTCATCAGGGCATGACAGGAGTCGAGCAGCAGTTCGACCTCCTCCTCACCGTAGCGCTCTTCGCATTCGGTGAGGTAGTTACGGGCAAAGATCAGGTAGTCGATGATCGCATCGGCATTGGTCCATTGCCTGAAGAGGTAGTTGCCCTTGAAGAAGCTGTTGTGACCATAGGCCGCGTGCGCGATCACCAGGGCCTGCATCGTCATGGTGTTTTCTTCCATGAGGTAGGCGATGCAGGGGTTGGAATTGATGACGATCTCGTAGGCCAGGCCCATCTGGCCACGGCGATAGCCCTTTTCGGTGTGCAGGAAGCTCTTGCCGAAAGACCAGTGGTGGTAGTTGACGGGCATCCCGACCGATGAGTACGCGTCCATCATCTGTTCGGACGTGATCAGCTCGATCTGGTTGGGATAGGTATCCAGGCCGTATTCCCGGGCCACCCGGTCGATCTCGGCGTGATAGGCCTCGATCAGCTCGAAGGTCCATTCGCCGGGGGCGGGCAGCGGTTGCCTGCGCTTCTGTCTTTTTGCGCTCATGCCAGTTTCTTCTTGAAGAGTTCTCGGAAGACCGGGTAGATGTCCGGCAAGCCTTCGATGTGCTGCATGGCGAAGTTGGGGTGGGCGCCGCTGAGCTTCTCGTACTCTCTCCACAGGTTCTGGGGTTCGCCCGGGGTGATCTCGATGTAGGCGAAGTACTGCACGAAGGGCAGGATGCCGTTGGCCAGGAGTTCCCGGCAGTGGGGCGAGTCGTTCTCCCAGTTGTCCCCGTCCGAGGCCTGGGCACCGTAGACGTTCCAGGCGCCGTTGAGATAACGGGCGTGCAGGATGTCCTTCATCATCTCGAGGGCGCTCGAGACCACCGTTCCGCCGGACTCCCGGGAGTGGAAGAAGTCCTCCTCGTTCACTTCCTTGGCTACGGTGTGGTGGCGGATGAACACCACCTCGATGTGCTCGTAGGTCCGGGTCAGGAAGAGGTAGAGCAGCATGAAGAAGCGCTTGGCGGTGGCCTTCTTGTCCTCGTCCATCGAGCCGGAGACATCCATGATGCAGAACATCACGGCCTGGGTGGTCGGTTTGGGCACCTTGACCCGGTTGTTGTAACGCAAGTCGAAGGAGTCGATGAAGGGAATGGCATCGATCTTGGCCCGCAGGATGCCGATCTCCTCCTTCAGGCGCAGCACCTCGGGATCGTCTGGGGGAGGGCCGGTCTCGAGCAGGGCCTCGAGTTCCTTTTGCAGTTCCCTCAGCCGGCCCTGATAGGGAGAGGCCAGGGCGAGCCGCCGCCCGAGGGCACCGCGAAGGGAGCGCACCACGTTGATGTTCGCCGGCGTGCCGTCATTGGTGAAGCCGGCGCGCTGGCTCTTGTATTCGTGGATGCGGGCGAGCTGGGTCTTGACCAGGTTGGGTAGGGCGAGGTCGTCGAAGAAGACGTCGAGGAACTCTTCGCGTGACAGGTTGAAGACGAAATCGTCCTCCCCTTCGCCTTCATTGCTGGCCTTGCCCTTGCCGGTTCCGCCGCCACCACCGCCCTGGGGGCGGTTGATCAGGTCGCCGGAAGAAAACTGGTCGTTGCCGGTGAACACGGTTTCCCAGATACCGCCGCGCCCATGGTGAAACTGGGGTTCGGAGAGGTCCTTGGCGGGGATGGAAACGCTTTCGCCGTTGTCCAGATCCTTGATCGAGCGACCAGCGATGGCATCGGCCACGGCTTCGCGGATCTGGTTCTTGAAACGGCGCATGAACCGCTGCCGATTCACAGCACTCTTGTTCTTGCTGTCGAACCGGCGGTCGATGATACGGACCATTCGAGCCTCCCGGGTTATTGGCGTGCCCCGGGCAGCCGACGGGGTGGTCGGCCGCCCGGCAGAGCGTCAGGACGACTTGCGGACGCGCAAGTACCATTCGCAGAGCAGTCGGACCTGTTTCTCGGTGTAGCCCTTTTCGATCATGCGGTTGACGAAGTTCTGGTGCTTCTTCTGCTCGTCGCCACTGGCCTTGGCGTTGAAGCTGATCACCGGCAGGAGGTCTTCGGTGTTCGAGAACATCTTCTTCTCGATCACCGCCCGCAGCTTCTCGTAGCTGGTCCAGCTGGGGTTCTTGCCGTTGTTCTTGGCCCGCGCGCGCAGCACGAAGTTCACCACCTCGTTGCGGAAGTCCTTCGGATTGGCGATGCCGGCCGGCTTCTCGATCTTTTCGAGCTCGTCGTTGAGGGCGTTGCGGTCGAGGATCTCGCCGGTGTTCTGGTCGCGGTATTCCTGATCCTGGATCCAGAAGTCGGCATAG
>JAFLDU010000054.1 GCA_017309145.1 Zoogloea sp.
GACCTATGTGCTCGATGGCCTGCTGTACCACGAATCCGACCTGCGGATCGAGGAGCACTACACCGACACGGCGGGCTTCACCGATCACGTCTTCGCGCTGATGCACCTGCTGGGCTTCCGCTTCGCGCCGCGCATCCGCGACCTGGGCGACACCAAGCTCTATATCCCGAAGGGCGATGCCGCCTATAACGCGCTGAAACCCATGATCGGCGGCACGCTCAACATCAAGCACGTCCGCGCCCATTGGGACGAAATCCTGCGGCTGGCCACCTCGATCAAGCAGGGCACGGTGACGGCCTCGCTGATGCTCAGGAAACTCGGCAGCTACCCGCGCCAGAACGGCCTGGCCGTCGCGCTGCGCGAGCTGGGGCGCATCGAGCGCACGCTGTTCATTCTGGACTGGCTACAAAGCGTCGAACTGCGCCGCCGCGTACATGCCGGGCTGAACAAGGGTGAAGCGCGCAACGCACTGGCGCGCGCCGTGTTCTTCAACCGCCTGGGAGAAATCCGCGACCGCAGTTTCGAGCAGCAGCGCTACCGGGCCAGCGGCCTCAACCTGGTGACGGCGGCCATCGTACTGTGGAATACGGTCTATTTGGAGCGGGCGACACACGGGCTACGTGGCACTGGTCATGCCGTCGATGATGTGCTGTTGCAGTACCTATCGCCGCTAGGCTGGGAACACATCAACCTGACCGGCGATTACCTCTGGCGCAGCAGCGCCAAGATCGGCGCGGGCAAGTTCAGGCCGTTGCGAGCATTGCAACCGGCTTAACGTGCTTTATTTTCCGAATTCTGAGACGACCCCCGGCACAACGGACTGGGCTACGGCGATCCCCGTGGCGACCCGGCCCTGCGTCAGTCCGTGGCGCGCATGCTGGCCGAGGAGCGGGGACTGCAGGCCGGGCCCGACAATGTCTGCATCGTGCGGGGCAGCCAGATGGGGATCTATCTGGCCGCCCGTCTGTTGCTGAGGCCGGGCGACCATGTGGCTGTGGAGGCGCTCAGCTATCCGCCGGCCCGGGAGGCTTTCCAGGTGGCCGGGGCGGAAGTGCACGGCCTGGTCATGGACGCCGACGGAATGCGACCCGACGCGCTTGAGAAACTGTGCCGCCGCGTGCGCATCCGTGCTGTCTACCTCACGCCGCACCACCAGTTTCCGACGACCCGGCTGATGCCGGCCGAGCGGCGCGTGCATCTGCTGATGCTGGCCGAGCAGTTCGACTTTGCCATCATCGAGGACGACTACGACCATGAGTTCCATTTTTCCCATCGGCCGATGTTCCCCATGGCCAGCGTTGACCGCTCGGGCCGGGTGATCTACGTCGGCTCGCTCTCCAAGGTGTTGGCGCCAGGGTTGCGGGTCGGCTATGTGGTCGGTGCGCCGGCCTTGATCGACCGTTGCGCGGCGGAGATCCTGCTGATCGACCGGCAGGGCAATCCGGTGACGGAGCGGGCGGTGAGCGACCTGATGGACAGCGGCGAGCTGAAGCGCCACATCCGCCGCGCCTTGAGGGTGTATGAGGCGCGGCGGAGCCTGATGGCTGACCGGGCGGCGCAGTTGCCGCCGCAGGTGGATTTCACCCTGCCACCGGGTGGGCTGGCCCTGTGGTTGCGCCTCGATCCGGGCGTGGACGACGAAGCCCTGATCCGGCTGGCGCGGGAGGAGGGGGTGCAGATACCTTCGTCCCGGCCTTTCTGTGCCACCGGCGATCTGCCCGGGGGCCTGCGCCTGGGGTATGCCAGCCTGGCGCCGGCCGAGATCGAAGCCGGCCTTGACGGGCTGGCCCGAGCCTTGGCGCGCCTGTCTGCCGTCTGAGGAGAGCGGGCCCGCGAGGGGGCTGGAGGCGCGCCTTCTCCACACTTTCCCCGCATTTTTACAGACCCTTTACACCGCTCCGATCCCTTTTGCGAACGTTTTGATACCGCCCTGCCTAGCATGACGGTACTCAATTCCGTACTGCGAAAGGGACATTCATGGACTTCACCTACCTCGCGATCACCGCTGCCATGGTGGCGCTGGTGATCGGCCTTGCGGTCGGTTGCGACCGCCTGGGAGGCGGACGATGAGCGGACTCCACGTGCTTGGCGCCTGCATCGCCACGGCGCTGCTGGTCTATCTGGTGGCAGCCCTCCTCAAGCCGGAGGACTTCTCATGAGCACCCACGCGTGGCTCCTGCTGGGAGCCTTTCTGGCCGTATTGTTGCTCGCGGCCAGGCCCCTCGGTCTTTACATTGCCTGCCTGATGGAAGAGCGCCTGCGCCTTGGCCGTCCCCTCGAGAATGTGGTGTTCCGCCTGGCCGGCGTGCGCCCCGATGAAGAGATGGGCTGGCTGCGCTACGCCCTCGCCATCGTGCTGTTCAATGCCCTCGGCGTGTTGTCGGTATACGCATTGCAGCGCCTGCAACTGATGCTGCCGTTCAATCCGCAGCAGATGCCGGCGGTCACCCCGGATTCGGCCTTCAATACCGCGGTGAGCTTCGTCACCAACACCAACTGGCAGGGCTATGGCGGCGAGTCCACCCTGGGCTACCTGGTGCAGATGCTCGGCCTGACGGTCCAGAACTTCCTGTCCGCAGCCACCGGCATCGCCGTCGTCATTGCCCTTATCCGCGGGCTGGCCCGCCACAGCGCCACGACCGTCGGCAATGCCTGGGTGGACCTCACCCGGGTCACCCTCTACCTGCTGCTGCCCCTGTCCTTCCTGATTGCCATCGTGCTGGCGGGACAGGGCGTGATCCAGAACCTCGATCCCTACCGGGAGGTGACGACCCTCGAAGTCACCCGTTATGACGCGCCCCGGCTCGATGCCGCCGGCCAGCCCCTGACCGACGACAAGGGCGCGGTGCTGACCGAGCCGGCCCGGACGGCCGTGCAGACCCTGGCCATGGGGCCGGTGGCCTCCCAGGAGGCGATCAAGATGCTCGGCACCAACGGGGGCGGCTTCTTCAACGCCAATTCGGCCCACCCCTATGAGAACCCAACCCCCCTGAGCAACTTCGTGCAGATGCTGGCGATCTTCCTGATCCCTGCCGCCCTCTGCGTGAGTTTCGGCCGCATGGTCGGGGATGGCCGGCAGGGCTGGGCGGTGCTGGCCGCCATGACCCTGATGTTCGTGGTGGCGGCCGCTGCGGCGATGAGTTTCGAGCAGCAAGGCAATCCGCGCCTGGCCGCGCTGGGGGTGGATCAGCTGGGCGGCCCGCTGCAGTCCGGCGGCAACCTGGAAGGCAAGGAAGCGCGCTTCGGCAGTGCCGATTCGGCCCTCTTCGCCGCGGTGACCACGGCAGCCTCCTGCGGCGCGGTGAATGCCATGCACGACTCCTTCACCCCTTTGGGCGGCCTGGTGCCCCTGGTCAACATGCAGCTCGGCGAGGTGATCTTCGGAGGGGTCGGTACCGGGCTCTACGGCATGCTGGTGTTTGCCATCCTGGCGGTGTTCATCTCCGGCCTGATGATCGGGCGTACCCCCGAGTACCTGGGCAAGAAGATCGAAGCCCACGAGATGAAGATGAGCGCCATCGCCATCCTGGTCACGCCGCTGCTGGTGCTGCTGGGCACCGCCGTCGCGGTGATGAGCGAGGCGGGCAGGGCGGGCATCGCCAACCCGGGCGCCCACGGTTTCTCGGAGATCCTCTACGCGCTCACCTCGGCGGCCAACAACAACGGCAGCGCCTTTGCCGGCCTGTCCGCCAACACCCCCTTCTACAACGTGCTGCTGGCGGTGGCCATGTGGTTCGGTCGCTTCGGGGTGATCGTCCCGGTGCTTGCCATGGCCGGCTCTCTGGCTGCCAAGAAGCGCCTGCCTGCCGGCGCCGGCACCCTGCCGACCCATGGCCCGCTGTTCGTCACCCTGCTGATCGGCACCGTGCTGCTGGTGGGCCTGCTCAACTACGTACCGGCCCTGGCCCTCGGGCCGATCGTCGAGCACCTGGTGCTGTGGCTGGGTGCCTGAGGAAAAGACCATGACCAAGAAAACCTTCAAGCTGTTCGACCCCGCCCTGGCCGTGCCGGCCATCGGCGAGGCCTTCCGCAAGCTCAACCCGGTGGTGCAGTGGCGCAACCCGGTGATGTTCGTGGTGTACGCCGGCAGCATCCTGACCACCCTGCTGGCGCTGCAGGCGCTGGGCGGGGAGGGCGATGCGCCGGCCGGTTTCATCCTGGCCATCGCCGTGTGGCTGTGGTTCACCGTGCTCTTCGCCAACTTTGCCGAGGCCCTCGCGGAAGGCCGCAGCAAGGCCCAGGCCGCCTCCTTGCGCGGGCTCAAGCGCGAGATCTGGGCCAAGAAGCTGCTCGAGCCTCACTACGGCGGCAAGTGGCAGCTGGTGCAGGGCCAGGACTTGCGCAAGGGCGATGTGGTGGTGGTGGAGGCCGGCGACATCGGCCAGTCGGTGATCCCGGCCGACGGTGAGGTGATCGAGGGCGTCGCCTCGGTGGACGAGTCGGCCATCACCGGCGAGTCGGCCCCCGTGATCCGCGAGTCGGGCGGCGACTTCTCGGCCGTGACCGGCGGTACGCGGGTGCTCTCCGACTGGATCGTGCTGCGCGTCACCGCCAACCCGGGCGAGACCTTCGTGGACCGCATGATCGCCATGGTGGAGAACGCCAAGCGCCAGAAGACTCCCAACGAGATCGCCCTGACCATCCTGCTGGTGGCCCTGACCATCGTCTTCCTGGGCGTCACCGTGACCCTGCTGCCTTTCTCGCTGTTCAGTGTCGAGGTGTCCGGCGCCGGCCGGCCGGTGAGCATCACGGTGCTGGTGGCCCTGCTGGTATGCCTGATCCCCACCACCATCGCCGGTCTGCTCTCGGCCATCGGTGTGGCCGGCATGAGCCGCATGATGCAGGCCAACGTGATCGCCACCTCGGGCCGCGCGGTGGAGGCGGCCGGTGACGTGGATGTGCTGCTGATGGACAAGACCGGCACCATCACCCTGGGCAACCGCCAGGCCTCAGCCTTCCTGCCCGCCGAGGGCGTGGACGAAGCCGAGCTGGCCGATCTGGCCCAGCTCGCCTCCCTGGCCGATGAAACGCCAGAAGGGCGCAGCATCGTGGTGCTGGCCAAGCAGAAGTTCAAGCTGCGGGAGCGGGACATCCATGCGCTGGACGCCCATTTCGTCCACTTCTCGGCCCAGACCCGGATGAGCGGTGTCGACCTGGGCGACAGGCAGATCCGCAAGGGCTCTGCCGACGCCATCCGGCGTCAGGTGGAGAGCCTGGGGGGCAGCTTCCCGGCCTCGGTCAGCCATCGGGTGGACGAAGTCGCCCGGCGCGGCAGCACGCCCCTGGTGGTGGCCGAAGGCAAGCGGGTGCTCGGCGTCATCGAGCTCAAGGACATCGTCAAGGGCGGCATCCGCGAACGCTTTGCCGAACTGCGCCGGATGGGCATCAAGACGGTGATGGTGACCGGCGACAACCGGGTCACTGCGGCTGCCATCGCCGCCGAAGCCGGGGTGGATGACTTTCTGGCCGAGGCCACACCCGAGGCCAAGCTGGCCCTGATCCGCCAGTACCAGGCCGAAGGTCGCCTGGTGGCGATGACCGGCGACGGCACCAACGATGCGCCGGCGCTGGCCCAGGCGGATGTGGCGGTGGCCATGAATACGGGCACCCAGGCCGCCAAGGAGGCCGGCAACATGGTGGATCTGGACTCCAACCCCACCAAGCTGATCGAGGTGGTGGAGACCGGCAAGCAGATGCTGATGACGCGGGGTTCCCTCACCACCTTCAGCATCGCCAACGACATCGCCAAGTACTTCGCCATCATCCCGGCGGCCTTCGTCGGCACCTATCCGCAGCTGGCCGCCCTCAACGTGATGGGCCTCGCCAGCCCGGCCTCGGCAATCCTGTCGGCGGTGATCTTCAACGCCCTGATCATCGTCTTCCTGATTCCCCTGGCGCTCAAGGGCGTGCGCTACCGCCCCCTCGGCGCCGCCACCCTGCTGCGCCGCAACCTGGCCGTCTATGGCCTCGGCGGCATTCTGGTGCCCTTTGCCGGCATCAAGCTGATCGATGTCTTCCTGGCCGTCACCGGCCTGGCCTGAATCCGGAGAACCCAGCATGAAAAGCCTTCTGCGTCCCGCCCTCAGCCTGTTCGTACTGCTCAGCGCCGTCACCGGGCTGGCCTACCCCCTGGCCGTCACCGGCATCGCCGGGGCGGTGTTTCCCGAGCAGGCGGCGGGCAGCCTGATCTTCAAGGACGGCAAGCCGGTCGGTTCGCGCCTGATCGGCCAGCCGTTCAGCGACCCCGGGCATTTCTGGGGCCGTCCCTCTGCCACTGCGCCCCAGCCCTACAACGCCGCCGCCTCGTCCGGCTCGAACCAGGGACCCCTCAATCCGGCCCTCGAAGACGCGGTGAAGGGGCGCATCGCCGCCCTGCGGGCCGCCGATCCGGGCAATGGCGCATCCATTCCAGCCGACCTCGTCACCGCGTCCGGCAGCGGCCTGGACCCCCATATCAGCCCCGCCGCGGCCCTCTGGCAGCTCGGTCGGGTGGCCCGCGCGCGCGGCCTGCCCGAGGCGCAGCTCCGGGCCCTCGTGGATGCCCACACGGAAGGCCGCCAATGGGGCTTCCTGGGCGAGCCCCGGGTCAATGTCCTGACGCTCAACCTGGCGCTGGATGCGCTGAAACGCTGACCGAATCACCCTGAGGAGCACCGATCTTGTCTATGCGGGCAACTGGAATTCCAATGTGAGCAGCGGGGCGGGCTACCCGGAGGGAAGCCTCGAGATGGATTTCTACGCCGGCTACCGCCACCAACTGGGCGAAGTGGGGCTCGACATCGGTGCGCTCTACTACGCCTATCCGGGGAGCCGTCTCGACCATGCCTATGCCGGCGCCAACCGCCGCCATCCCGGCGGCGCCTCGAGTGGCAATGTGGATAACGGCGAGGTTTACGTGGCCGCGACCTGGAATGCCATCACCCTCAAGTATTCCCAGGCGGTGACGGACTATTTTGCGATGCCGGGCACCCGCGGCACGGGCAACGGGTCGCGCAGCCGCGATGCCGGCCGCGGTACGGCGGTGCTGTCGCTGAGCCGGAGCTTCTGAGCATGGGCACGGAAAGGAAAGAGTCATGATCACGCTTTCGGACATCCTGCTGCCGGAGGACATCCTCCTCGACCTGGAGGTCGGCAGCGCCGCGGCACTCTTCGACGAGGTTGGCCAGAACATGCAGCGCTGGCACGGTCTGCCCCGCGTGCAGGTGGCGGCAGCCCTGGCCGCGTTGGTCCGTCGTCGAACGCTCGCCGAAATGGCCGAGGCGGCCGGGCGCATGCGCCGGGTCCGCCATGCTGCGCTTGGGGACAGTACGTTGCGGAGCGATACGCAGGCGTGCCCGGAGGGCCCCAAATGACAGACAATCCGCCCGCGGCTGCCACCCGGCCAGCCGCAGAACAAGAAGAATGCGTAGAGGAGACGCCATGCTGTCACAACCGGATCACCTGGTCCGCCATTTCCGGGATGTCCTGGTCTGGCCGGTGCAGATACGGCCGGGTTTCAGCGGGGGCGAGATCGGCCGCCTGCACGCGCTGATCACCGGCGACGGCCGCTGGGCGCAAGTGGACGATGAGTTCACCGCCGATCCGGCGGATTTCCAGGAGCGCCACTACAAGGAGTTCGTCGCCTTCCTGCCCTATGTGCAGCGCTTCCTGTACGGGGACAGCCGCTCCGGCGTGGAGGCGGAGGCAGCCCGGCCGGCGTCCATGTCGGTCTACCGGCGTACCGACGTGGCCGGCCTGCGGGTGACCCTCAAGCCGGGTGACCCGCCGATCGCTCTGCGGGTGGCCCACGTGGATCTCTACCTCTTCCTCGACATGGACGTGGCCCTGCTCAACGTGGAAGTGGCAGCCGACGATCTGCCCCTGGCCACCGCCCTGGAGTTGCTGTACCGCTTCGGGCGGGCCTATCCGACCGGCTGGGACGCCAACGGCCAGGGCGTGCACAACGTGCATCGCTCGGAACTGCTGGGCCGCGACGGACAGATCCTTGC
Source organism: Zoogloea sp. (assembly GCA_017309145.1). Lineage (GTDB taxonomy): Bacteria > Pseudomonadota > Gammaproteobacteria > Burkholderiales > Rhodocyclaceae > Zoogloea. The sequence continues at coordinate 7,989 of JAFLDU010000054.1, forward strand.
CACCTCCGACTCCGAGCAGCGCGATCGCTACCTGCACTTTGTGTGCACCAAGCGCGCCCCCCGGGTCGGCGCCCTGTGGGCCTGGCTGCTGCAGCCCCTGGTGCAGGATCAGGAAGATTTGCCCGGAGCGCTGCGCTATCGCCTGATCGAGTACTACCGCATGCCGATGATGGCCTTCCTGGCCCTCGACAACCCCCGTGCCCTGAGCCGCGAGGACTTCATCCGGATCGGCTTCGTGGCCAACCTGCCGGCCCGCGACCCGCTGCCGGTGCGCGACCCCTCGGTGCTGCGCTTCGAGCGCCTGCATTGCGAGGACCGGTTCTGGACCGATTCGGAGGAGGGGCCGAACAGCCGTTTCCTGTGCACCGGCAATGCCCTGGTGCTGGTGGGCGACGCCCATTCCGAGTACTTTCGTGACCCCGACCATGGCTTCCTGGCGCGCTTCCGCCACCAGTACTTCCTGGTCTTCATGATTGCCCATTTCCATCGGGCTGCGCTGCTGTCCTTCTCCGACGGGCTGGCCGACGCGGTGAACGATCTGGATGTGCGCGACGCGGAGTCGGTGCGTCGCTTCAAGCGCCGCATCCGGCTGTCCTTCGAGGCCTTCCTGCGCTTCACCCACCGCTACTGGTTCCACGAGGTTTCCGAGCAGGGGCTGGTGCAGGCCCTGTTCCAGCGCACCACCGGGCTGCTGCGCAATGACGAGCTGTTCGCCGAAGTGAAGGAACAGGTCCGCGAAATGAGCGCCTACCTGGACAGTGACAGCCAGCGGCGCCAGTCGGGCACTGTGCTGCGCCTGACCGTGGTGACCATCTTCGGCCTGATCGCCACGGTGGTGACCGGCTATTTCGGCATGAACCTGTTCAACTTCCCCGAGGTGCCGGACTCGCGCAAGCTGCTCCAGTTCGGTGTGGTGACCGGCGCAACGCTGCTCATGGTCCTGTTCGCGGTGGCGCGCTCCAAACGCCTGTCGGACTTCCTCGAAGCCCTCTCCGACGAGCGTCTGTCCGGCAAGGCCAAATGGGCTTCCCTGGCCCGGGTGTTCCGGAAGGGGGACGAATCGCGATGAGCGGCAGCGACGGCCGGGCCGATGGCCGCCCCGATCCGGACGCCTTGCTGGCCCGCGTGCAGCAGGATGAGGCCCGCGCCCAGCGCGGCCGGCTGAAGATCTTCTTCGGCGCCTCGGCAGGGGTGGGCAAGACCTGCGCCATGCTTTCCGCGGCGCGCCAGCAGCTGGAGCAGGGCATCGACGTGGTCATCGGCGTGGTGGAGACCCATGGCCGGGCCGAGACCCAGGCAATGGCCGCCGGCATCGAGTGCGTCCCGCCCTTGTCGGTGCCCTATCGGGGGCGGATCCTGACCGAGTTCGATCTGGACCGGACCCTCGCCCGCAAGCCGGCCCTGGTGCTGGTGGACGAGCTGGCCCACTCCAACGTGGCCGGCTCACGCCACCCCAAGCGCTGGCAGGACGTGGAAGAGCTGCTGGCAGCCGGCATCCATGTCTACACCACGATCAACGTGCAGCACCTGGAGAGCCTCAACGACGTGGTCAGCGGCATCACCGGCATCCGGGTGTGGGAGACGGTGCCGGACCGGGTCTTCGATGAGGCTGACGAAGTGGTGCTGGTGGATCTGCCTCCCGACGAGCTGCTGCAGCGTCTGCGGGAAGGCAAGGTCTACCTGCCCAACCAGGCCGAGCGGGCGATCCGCAACTTTTTCCGCAAGGGCAACCTGCTGGCCTTGCGCGAGCTGGCCCTGCGCCGCACCGCCGACCGGGTGGACGAGGACGTCCAGCAATATCGCCGCGACCAGCTGGTGGCGCCGGTTTGGCAGACCCAGGACTCTCTGCTGGCCTGCGTCGGGGCCGGCGCAGGCAGCGAGAAGATCGTACGCGCGGCGGCCCGCATCGCCGGCCGCCTGGAGGCACCGTGGCATGTGATCCACGTGGAGACTCCCACCCATGCGCGGCTGGACGCCGGGCGGCGCGAGCGCATCCTGCGCACCCTCAAGCTGGCGGAGGAACTGGGCGCCAGCACCGCGACCCTGTCGGGCGCCCGGGTCGAGGAGGAAGTGGTGACCTACGCCCGGGCCCATAACCTGTCGCGGGTCCTGGTCGGCCGGGATGAGCCGCCTGCGTGGCGGTTCTGGCGGCGCTCGATGGCCGACCGGATCGGCCGCATCGCCCCCGACATGGACGTGATCCAGGTGGCGCGGGCAGGCCGTGAGGATTCCGGCGGCGGCGCCATTGCCGGCCAGCCCGTGCCCATGGAGCTGGCGTGGCGGGACTACCTGCTGACCGCCGGGGTGTGCGGCCTGGCCGGCCTGATCGCTGCGCCCCTCACCTCGCTGGTGGACCTGGCCAACATCGTGATGGTCTTCCTGCTCGGCGTGGTGGCGGTGGCGGTGCGTTTCGGGCGCGGCCCGGCGGTGATGGCCTCCTTCCTCAGCGTGGCCATCTTCGACTTCTTCTTCGTGCCGCCGCGCCTGTCCTTTGCAGTCAGTGACGTGCAATACCTGATGACCTTCCTGGTGATGCTGGTGGTGGGGCTGGTGGTGGGGCAGCTCACCGCCGGCTACAAGTACCAGGCCCGCGTCGCGGGGCGGCGGGAAGGCCGGGTGCGGGCCCTCTACGAGATGTCGCGGGACCTGTCCGGCGCCTTGCTGCCCGACCAGATCGCCGAGATCGGCGAGCGTTTCCTGGCCGCCGAGATGGGGGCCCGGGCCGCCTTCCTGCTGGCTGACGAGGAGGACCGGCTGCAGGCCCCGGTCTTTGCCTCACCGGGCTTTCCGGGGATCGAGCCGGGCATCGCCCAATGGGCCTTCGATCACGGCGAGGCGGCCGGGCAGGGCACCGACACCCTGCCGGCCAGCCCGGTGCTCTACCTGCCCCTGAGGGCGCCGATGCGCCTGCGTGGCGTACTGGCCTTGGAGATGCGCGACCCGTCGCGCCTGCTGATCCCCGAGCAGCGGCGTCTGCTGGACACCTTCGCCTCCCTCATCGCGATCGCCCTGGAGCGGGTCCATTACGTGGATGTGGCCCGCCTGAGCACGGTGCAGATGGAGTCGGAGCGGTTGCGCAACTCGCTGTTGTCGGCCATCTCCCATGATCTGCGGACGCCCCTCAGCGTGATGATCGGCCTGGCCGATTCCCTGGCCCTGACCCGCCCGCCGCCCACCGGGGAGCAGGCCGGCATCGCCGGCCAGTTGCGCGATCAAGCCTTAAGGATCAACGCCCAGGTGGACAACCTGCTCGACATGGCCCGCCTGCAGGCCGGACGGGTCCAGCTCAACCGCCAGTGGCAACCGGTGGAGGAGGTGATCGGCAGCGCCCTCAAGGGCTTGCGTCCTGCCCTGACCGGGCATGTGCTGCACGTCGGGCTGGACGAGGGGCTGCCGCTGGTCGAGATGGACTCGGTGCTGATGCAGCGGGTCTTTTCCAATCTGGTGGAGAACGCACTCAAATACACGCCGCTGGGCAGTCATATCGACATCCGGGCCTTCGTGGTGGATCAGCGTCTGGAGGTCCATGTCGAGGACGATGGCCCTGGCCTGCCGGAGGGGCGCGAGGAGGCGATCTTCAAGAAGTTCGAGCGGGGTCGCGCCGAGAGCGACACGCCGGGGGTCGGGCTCGGCCTGGCGATCTGCCGGGCCATCGTCGAAGCCCACGGCGGCGAGATCCATGCGCGCCAGCGAGCGGGAGGCGGAGCCTGCTTCGTGTTCTCTTTGCCGCTGGGTCATCCACCGCCCCTGATGGATGAAGAGCGGCTCACCGAAGCGGAAACCAATGAGAGGATGAAGGATGTCTGAACCCGGCCCCAAGGTCATCGTCGTCGAGGACGAGGCCAGCCTGCGGCGCTTCGTGCGCCTGGCCCTGGAAGCCGAAGGCTGCGAGGTCTTCGAGGCCGACTCGGTGAAGCGCGGGCTGATCGAGACCGGTACCCGCAAGCCAGATCTGCTGGTCCTCGACCTGGGCCTGCCCGACGGCGACGGCGTCGACCTGATCCGCGAGCTGCGCAGCTGGTCTGACCTGCCCATCATCGTGCTGTCGGCGCGTACCGCAGAGGCGGAGAAGGTGCGGGCCCTCGATGCTGGCGCCGACGACTACCTGACCAAGCCTTTCGGCGCCGCCGAGCTGATGGCCCGGGTGCGGGCCCAGCTGCGCCGTCGCTATCGGGCCGCCACGGAGGCGCCGGCGCAGATCGTCTTCGGCCCGGTCCGGGTGGATCTCGGGCGCCGCCTGGTGGAACGGGACGGCCAGCCGGTGCATCTCACGCCGATCGAGTTCCGCCTGCTGGCCTATGTGGTCAGCAACCCGGACTGCGTGCTGACCCACCGGCAGCTGCTGAAAGCAGTGTGGGGCCCCTCCCACGCGGAGGACAGCCATTACGTGCGGGTGTACATGGGGCATCTGCGCAAGAAGCTCGAGGCCGACCCGGCCAACCCTGATCACCTGCTGACCGAGCCCGGGGTGGGCTACCGCTTCGTGATGCAGGGCGGGTGACGGGGGAGGGGGCGGTTCAGTTTCCCGCCGGGAGCGCCTGGAAGACGTGTTCCAGCGCGTGCAGCGCCTGATCGTCGAAGCCTGCCTCGTAGAAGACATCCCGCCAGTGATCCAGCACCTTCCGTTGGATATCGTGGAGGGTTGCCAGCGCGTCGTCCCGCTTGAGGGTGAAGGCCTCTGCCACGCTGGCGAGATTGGCGATCGTACCGGCGCCGGAGTCACCCGTGAGCATGGCGTGATGGTGGATGGCGTGGCGCTGGAGGCTGGGCACAATGTCGTATGCGGGGGCCAGTTCAAAGGTGTCACCCCGGACATGGACCAGGCCGTGGTTCAGCTCATGATCATCCACGTTCCTGACGACGCAGTTGAAGGCCATGCGCCGGAACAGTTCCTGGCGTTGCCCGGCCGTGCAGCCATAGCGCGGCATCCAGCGGGAGAGGCGGGCATAGGAGGGCGTGGAAACGCCGACGTAGGCCGGGTCGGCATGGAAGACGCTGCGTGCGCTCAGGAAGCCGCGCCGACTGATGTGGCCGCCTGCCACCTCCCGGTCGAAACGCCGGACCAGGCAGACGTCCCGGCCATTCACCTCCCGGATCACGGTCTCGGCCGTCGAAAGGCCGCAGAGCCGACCCAGTTGCATGGTTGCGTGTTCCAGGCGCGGAATGCTGACGAGGGGCGCGTCGTCGATGCTGGGAAACTTGGCGATCCAGACTGCATTGTTTTCGAGCACATTGCATTTCGGGCGCGCGCCGCCGGTGCCCGGGTGCAAGGCCTTGAGCAATTCGCCATCCACCGGGCGATCGGTCTCCACGTCCTCGGCTGCCGTGAGCAATTGCGCCAGGGAAAACTCCCGGCTCGACTGCTCCTGCGGTGCTTCCGTGGCACGGGTGGAGTAGGCGAGGGCACCCGCGCGGCCGGGATCGTTTCTGAGAATGTAGCCGCGCGGATAATCCTGTTGCCCGACCAGCCGGTCTATCACTTTGACGCCCCAGCGGTCCGGACAACTGTCCAGGATCACGCCGGGAAAACCGCTCAGCGACGTGAAGCTGTACTCCCCCTTTTTCAGCGGCAGCGTCAGAGGGTCGAGGGGGATAGCGTCCGGGCGCTCCAGGTAGGAGCGCCCGTAAGTGAAGCGGCCCACCTTGCCAGCGGCCGTCTGTGACAGGCCGAGGCGGCCCGCCACGACCGGCGCTTGCCGGCCTGGGAGATAGACCCAGACGAAGAGATCGTCAGAAGTCATCGTCCGCCTTCCGCTGGACGTACACACGCTTCTTCGCCGCATCGAGCGCCAGGGACAGGCCGTCGCGATCCAGCCCCGGGTCGGCGATCAGCTCGACCTCGCCGGCCAGGCCGAGCAGCCAGAGGACATGCAGGACACTCCCTATGGCGACCGTCTCTTCACCTCGCTCGATCGCCTGGATGGTCGAGCGGGACAAGCCGCTGCGCCCGGCCAGGTCCTCCTGCCGCCATTTCCGGAAGACCCTTGCGGCACGGATTCGCCCGCCCAGGCGCTGGGCGATGTGGACAACCTCATCAGGGCAGGGGTGGGTTTTTGTGCTTGCCATGAAAAGCATTATTGGGAGTAAAGCTCTTTATAGCAAGCTTGATGCGGATTGCGCGTGAGCCGCTGCATACAGTTTGCCAGCGGCACCTTTCGGATGGATGTAGGGGCGACTTCAGTCGCCCGCAGCGGTTGAATCCAGGAGCATGCCGTTGATCGGCGTCCGCGGGCGGATGAATCCGCCCCTACAGGCTGAAGCGCAAACTCAGTCTTACGGTGCGCGGCTCCAGCGGGTGCACCAACCGGCCATCGATAGCGCCGCCGCTGCCGCAGCCGCCGGTGCCGGCCAGGGCTTCGCTGCGGGTGCAGGCGCCGCCCCAGTACTCGATGTCGTTGGCCTTGCGGTCGAACAGGTTGAGTACGTCCATCGTCACCTGGAGTTGCTTCGAGACGCGGTAGCCGGCTTTCAGGTTGAGCATGCCGAAGGCGCGGGACTTCTGCTCGCCGGTCTCCTCCAGATCGTAGGCGCCGATGTAGCGCCAGCGCAGGCCGCCGAACCAGGGGCCGCCGTTATCCATGCCGAGGCCGGCGGAGGCGGTCAGGGGGATGGCGTTGGGGACGCGGCGGCCGCCGTTGTCGGGGTTGGCGGCGTCGAAGCGGGCACGGGACAGGGCCACGTCCAGGTCGGCGATCCAGCCGGGGGCCGGCACCACGTAGTTGGACCACTCCAGGCCGTAGCGGTGGGAGGCGCCCTTGGGCTCGGTGATGCCCTCGTCGCCGATGAAGACCAGCTCGGAGGCCAGCTTCATGCGCCAGATGGACAGGCTGGAGTTCCAGCCGGGCAGGGGGGTGGTACGGATGCCCAGTTCGCTGCCGCGGGCCTTGACGATCAAGGGCACCGGGTCGGCGGCGCTGCCGTCCTGGGGGTTGTGGCGGGCGGTGGCGCCGCGGGCGTCGTTGCTGTGGAAGCCGTGGCCCCAGTTGGCGTAGAACTCGGTGGGGCCGAGCAGCGGGAAGGGGCCGAACACCGCGCCCAGCTTGGGGCTGGTCTGGCGGGCCCGGACGCTGCCGCCATTGTCCATGTTGTACACACCGCCGCGGGCCGTGGCGTCGGCATGGATCTCGTCGTAACGGGCGCCGAGGCTGGTGCGCAGCCACGGGGTCCATTGGGTGCGGGCGTCGGCGAACAGGGCGTAGGCGGTCTCGGTGATGCGGTCCTCGCGCACGGTGGCGGTGCGCTGGCGGTTTTCGGTGGTGTACAGCCCGACCTTGCCGATGCGGTCCTGGCGCAGCTGGGCGCCCACGCTGACTTCCGAGTCCTTCCATGCTGGGCCGAGGAACCAGCTCTGGCGGGCCTCTCCGCCCCACAGCAGGCGTTCGTCGGCCTGTTCGTGCTGGTCGCCCTGCAGGCCGCCGATGTAGCCGGACGGGGCCGAGAACAGGTTGAGGCCGTAGTCCACCACGTAGACGCTGGCCCGCGTCGCATCGGCTTCACCCGTCCGTGCCCATTCGCCTGACAGGCTGTAGCGGTGGGTCTGGCCGCCGTCGTTGGGCACCAGGGTGCCGTAGCGGCCGATCTCGCCGCTGCGGATGGCCCGCTCGGGTACGTGCTCCGAGGCGGTCCAGTCGGCCTTGTAGAGCATCGCGGTCAGTGCAAAGCCGTCGGCGGCGGTGCCGGACGACAGGCGGAACGCCGCGTTGCGCTTCTTCAGTTTCTCGGGTTGGTCCCAGGGGCCGTCGTTGCCGGCCAGTTCGATGCCGGCCAGCAAGTCGAAGCCGTTGTCGAGAAGGGTGCTACCGGCCGTGAGCAGTCGCTGGTAGTTGTGCTGGCCGATGGACAGGTCCACGAAGGGCGCGGCGAGGCGGCGCTGGTAGTCGATGCGGGCGCCGCCACTGGTGGCAAAGTCGCCATCCTCGGCTTCATAGACACCCTTGCGGTATTTCACCGTGCCCACCAGTTCGGGGATCAGGAAGTTCAGGTCCATGTAGCCCTGCCCGTGGGCGTGGGACACCATGTTGATCGGCATGCCCATCACCCGGGTGGAGAAGTCGCTGCCGTGATCGAGGTTGAAGCCGCGCAGGAAGCACTGGTTGGCCTTGCCGTCGCCGGAGTGCTGGGTGACGATCATGCCGGGCACCACCTCCAGCACCTCGGCGGGCCGCAGCAGCGGTCGGCTGGCCAGCTGGCGGGCGGTGACGGTGCCTTCGCTGGCGCTGTCGGCCACGCCGATGAGGTCGGTGTTGCGGGTGCTGACGGTGACCTCCTGCAGGGTCGGGATGCCGGCGGCGTGGGCGGACGTCACCAACAGTGCGGGAAGGGCAAGGCGCAGGGCACCGCTCAGGGCAGGATTGCGGCGGCGGAAGGGGAGCATGGATGCGGACATGGCTTATTCGGAGGCTGTGGTGTCCAGGCCGGCCTCGGCCTGGTGGAAGACGTGCTCGTTGACCGGGCGGCCGCCGATCAGATGCTCGGTGACGATGCGGTCCATCACGGCATCGGTGACCCCGTAGTACCAGGTGCCGTCGGGCTGGACGCACAGGATCGGCCCGCCCTTGCAGGCGGCAAAGCAGGCGGCGCGGGTGCGCTTGACGCGTAGCGCACCGCTGTCCAGCCCGGCGGCCTTGAACTTGGCGCCGAGGCTGTCGAACAGCGCCTGGGCGGCGCCATCGGCGGTGCAGCGGGGGCCGGTGCACAGCAGCAGGTGACGGTGGTAACCGGCGATCTTCGGCTTGATTGCTTCACTCATGCTTCGGCCTCCTCGCCGGCGGCTTCGGTAAGCGGCTCGAGCGGCTCGGCCAGCACTGCGGCGATGTAGTCCTCGGGCAGGCGGTGCAGGCGCGCCAGCTCCGCAGCGCCGAGGCCGCTGGCGTGGATCTCGCCCAGCCAGCCGGTGAGGCCGCTGCTCAGGGAGCGGCCGGGTTTCTCGCCGTCGTGGGTCGTGCCGCTGTCCACGTCGTACTTGTTGGCGTAGCCCCGCGGCGTGACCATCAGGCCGTGGCGGATGAAGGTGCTGGCGTTGCCGATCAGCACCGTGGACAGCATGCCGATGTCGCACTCGGTCATCTTCTCCAGGGTGGTGAACTCGACCCGTTGCTTCGGCCGGTAGGCCGACTTGACGATGGCCACTGGGGTGTCAGGGCTGCGATGGCGCAGGAACAGCCGGCGGGCCTCGACGATCTGGCGGGTACGGCGGCCGCTTTTCGGGTTGTACAGCGCCACCACGAAGTCGGAGAAGGCGGCCGCCTCCAGGCGGCGGGCGATCACCGGCCAGGGCGTGAGCAGGTCCGACAGGGAGATGGCGCAAAAGTCGTGGGTCAGTGGCGCTCCCACCAGCGCGGCGCAGGTGTTTATCGCCGAGGCGCCGGGGATGATCTCCACCTCGATGCCCGAGTCCGGTGTCCAGCCGGCCTGGAACAGGACCTCGAAGGTCGGCCCGGCCATGCCGTACACGCCGGCATCGCCGGAGGAGATGAGGGCGACCCGCTTGCCCTGGCGCGCACGCTCGAAAGCTTCGACGGCCCGGTCGAGCTCCTCGGTCATCGACTTGCGGATCACTTCCTTGCCCTCCAGCAGATCGGCGACCAGGCGGATGTAAGTGACGTAGCCGATCACCGTGTCGGCTTCGGCGATGGCCGCGCGGGCGCGTGCTGAAAGATGCTCGTGGCTGCCCGGGCCGAGGCCGACCAGCATGATGCGGCCCGGGGAGGGAGAGGTGGAGGGCGTGGTGGTGTCGTTCATCGTGGAATCCTCGCGATCGAAACGGTGGCGTGGCGCCCGTCGGGGCCACGGTATTTGTGCTTTTCGAGCAGCAGTCCGCTCATTTCGGTGCCCGCCGCGAGCAGAGCGGCGGCCTCGGAAACGGAAGGGGTGCCGGTGTACTTGCGGACGGTCTCGGAGGGGTGGGGTACCGACACCTTGGCCAGCTCGGCCGCCGGGTAGAAGCGGATCGTCCAGCCCTGCCAGCGGGCCAGGGCGTGCAGCCCGGGCTCATCGGCTTTCAGGTCGATGCTGGCCACGGCGATCACGTCCGACAGGCTGGCCTGGCAGGCCGCCAGCGCGTCCACCACGGCCCAGGCCAGCGTGGATGCCGGGGTGCCCCGGTCGCAGCCGATGCCCAGAGCGATGGGCCCGACGCCACTGGATGGACTACCTCCGCCCTGACCGGCTTCGGTGCGAGCCCCTTCGGGCGGCCAGGCGGCGCTCATGGGCTCACCGGCGGCCGGTAGATCACCCGCTTGCCGGCCAGGCGCGGGGCCAGGGCGGCGGGCAGGGGGCGGTGGCTGATCCACAGCACGGCGCCGAAACGCTCCGGCTCCACGTCTTCGAGGCGCGCGAACGGAAACAGGTTGCCGGGCAGCGGGCCGTTGCGGCCGTTGGCGTGGCGGCACCACCAGTCGGGGCTGCCAGCTTCCTGAACCAGGGCCACGGGCTCGTCATTCACCACCGCCGCGCTGGCCCGCACGATCTCGTCGTGGCTGGCCTCGAAGGTCCAGCCCAGCTCGCGGCCGAGGAGGTCCACCGCCAGGGTCTGGCGGGCATCGGAGGCGGTGGTGAGCACCGCCGTGGCATCAAGGGCTCCGGCCAACACCCCGGCCAGCGCGTTGGCGCCGCCCAGGTGGCCGGACAGCATGGGGATCACGAAGCGGCCGGCCTCGTCGATCACCACCACGCCGGGGTCGGACTCCTTGCGTGCCAGGTAGGGGGCGACCAGCCGGACCATTGCGCCGAGGGAGACGATGGCCACGATGCCGTCGAAATTGGAGAACAGGATGGGGATCTGTTCGGCGGTCTTGCCGGCGTAGCAGGCATGGGCGCCTGGCGCGGCGGAGGCAGCCTCGGCGGCGAACTTCTCGGGCGCGAACAGCCGGGCACCGGGCAGGGCGGCCACCACGTGGCCGGCCAGGGCGATGCCGTGGCGGGTGATCGACACCACGGCGATACGTTCGGGGGGAAAGGGCAGGGGCTGGATCATGGCAGGGCGTTTTCGTGGGAGAGCGGAGCAGGCTGGGGGCGCTTGCGGCAGCCGCGGCGCAGTTCGCCGCGGGCACGTTGCGGGTTGCGGACCAGCAGCAGGGACAGGTAATTGACCTTCTCGCCGGCCAGGCTGGCCACATCGTGGACGATGCGCTCCTCGGGGGCGCCGACCTTCTCGATGAAGCAGGCGTGCTGCAACAGGCCGCGCTGGTGCAGCAGTTCGATCAGTTCGTCGAGCAGGGGCTTGACCTTGAGCAGCACCAGGGTGTCGAAGTCGTCGATCAGGCGGGCGATCACCTCAATGCCGTAGGCAGCCGGGATCACCGCGAAGGTTTCGTCCTCCTCGGCCAGCGGGGTGGCGGTGACGGCGGCCGCGGCAGCGAAGGCGCTGACGCCGGGGATGGTGTCCACCTCGACCTCCGGGGCCAGCTCGCGCACCACCCGGGCCAGATGGCCGAAGGTGGAGAAGGTGGAGGCGTCGCCTTCCACCAGGAAAACCAGGTCGCGGCCTTCCCGCAGCAGCTCGACCGTGCGGGCGGCGGCGCGGGACCAGGCCCGGGCCAGAGCGACCGGGTCGCGGGTCATCGGGAAGACCAGGGCTTCCGCGTCGTCCGGCACGCGCAGGCCACCCCGCTCGACGATGCCGAGGGCGTAGGAGGCCGACTCGGCCTTCTTGACCGGGTACAGCCAGCGGGCGCCGGACTGCAGGGCGTCCCAGGCCCGGCGGGTGATCAGCGCCGGATCACCGGGCCCGAGGGAGGCGCCGATCAGGCGCCCTGGAGGGGGAGGGAGCATTGTGGTTTCCGTGGGTTCGGGGGTTGGTGTAGGGGCGGCTACATGGCCTTCGGCATCGCCGAGACGATCCACACCGGGTTCTGGGCGGCGAGGCGGTGCATGGCGAGGATGGGCTGGCTGCGGGCGGCCTGAAGCTGGATCACGTCCCAGGCCGCGCCCGCGTCATTGAGCGTGGCGGTGGCGGTGGCCAGGTTCTCCAGGGTCACGAAGTTCATCACCAGGCGGCCACCCGGGCGCAGGCGGGCCAGCACCAGGCGGATCAGGTCTGCCAGCTCACCGCCTGAGCCACCAATAAAGACCGCGTCGGGGTCGGGCCAGGCGTCGAGGCCATCCGGCGCCTTGCCTTCGCTGAGGCTGTAGTTGTGGGCCCTGAAGCGGCGGGCGTTCTCGCGCGCATTGGCGGCGTCGCCGGGGTTCTTCTCGATCGCCCAGACATGCCCGCGGGGGGCCAGGCGGGCGGCTTCCAGCCCCACCGAGCCGGAGCCGGCGCCGATGTCCCAGACCACGCTGTCGTTGCGCAGGCCGAGGCGGGCGAGGGACACGGCGCGGGCCTCCTGCTTGGTGATGAGGCCCTTCTCGGGGGTGCGCTGCACGTAGTCGGCGTCATCGAAGCCGAAGCGCGGCCGGGGGTCCGGCGGGCTGCAGCGCTCCAGCACGACGATGTTGGGGTCGGCAAATTCGCGGGCCGCGGCGTCGCCGAGGCTCAGGTCCGTGTGCACAGACTCCTCCGGGAGCTCCAGGCAGGCCGCCACGGACAGGCGGAAGTCCTCACCGTAACCGGCCGCGATCAGGGCACGGGCGATGCGTGCCGGGTTGTTGGCGGGACTGGTGAACACCCCCATCAGCGGCGCAGCGGTGGTGGTTTCTGCAGCGGCCTGCAGCAGGGGGTAGAGCCCGTGGTCGGGCCCGGCGCCGGGCTGCCATTCGCCTGCGTCACGGCTGTGCACCGAGACGATGCGCGCCGCCTGCCAGGGCTTGCCGAGGCGGGCGAAGGCCAGCTGCAGGGTGGAGGCGGCGGGCAGCACCTCCACCTGTTCGGCGCCGAGCCTGTTGATCAGGAAGGCGCCGATGCCGTGGCACAGGGGGTCGCCGGTGGCCAGCACGACACAGCGTTGGCCGGCGCCCCGCGCCGCACGGACCCACTCGGGGACACGGCCGAGAAGGCCGTCCATCGCCCGTTGTTCCACCCGGGAGGGAAGGCGGAGGGCAACGAGGTCAAGCGTGCGGCGGGCGCCGATTAACAGGTCACATTCAATCAGGTGGGCGCGGGCCAGATCGCCCAGGCCGGCCCAGCCGTCGTCGAGGATGCCGACCAGGCGGCAGGGTTCAGGCGAGTTCATGTTCTTCCAGAGTGACGATGGGCACGCCTTCAAAATTGCAGGCGAGCACGGTGAGGCGATGGGGGCCGGGGTAGCGCTGGCGCAGACTGTGGATGGCGCGGGCGGCGAGAGCCCGGTGGAAGGCCACGGAGAGGTCCAGTTCGGCCAGCCGTTCGGCAGCGAAGCGGGCGGTTTCGGCTGCGCGGATCTCGTCCACCAGGTCGGGCGGGGCGCCCACCTCGGCGGCGGCCGAGGCGATCAGCTCGCGGTCCACCTCCTCCCGCCAGGCGTGGGTGACCGACAGGCCCTGGGCGATCTTGGTCAGCTTGCCCACCATCGCGCCGACGATGATGTGCTGCATTCCCTGCTTGACCGCGGTCTGGAAGGCCGCCTTTACGAAGTCGCCCATCTGCACGAAGCAGGCCTCGTCCAGCTCTGGAAAACAGCGCATGGCGCATTTCTCGGTGCGCCCGCCGGTGGTGAACACCACACTGGTCTGACCCTGGTTGGCGGCCACGTCGACGGCCTGCACCACGCTGGCCCGGAAGGCCGCGGTGGAGTAGGGCCGTACGATGCCGGTGGTGCCGAGGATGGATATGCCACCGAGGATGCCCAGCCGGGCGTTGAGGGTCTTGGTGGCCATGACCTCGCCGCCGGGCACCGAGATGGTCACGGCCAGCCCGTCGCCGGCGGCCAGGATGGGGGCGCCGGCCGCCCGCACGTTGTCGGCGATGTTGCGGCGGGGCACCGGGTTGATCGCCGGGCCGCCGACCTCCAGGCCGAGGCCGGGCTTGGTCACCACGCCCACCCCGGGGCCGCCGCGCAGCACGATTTCGCCGCAGGCTCCGGGCAGGCGCTCGACCTCGGCGGTGAGGTGGGCGCCGTTGGTGGCGTCCGGGTCGTCGCCGGCGTCCTTGATGCTGACTGCCCGGGCGCGCTGGCCGTCGGTCCACCCGTCGCAGATCGGGAAGCGCACCCGCTGGGTGTTGGGCAGCACGCAGTCCACAAAATCCGGCACCCGGCCATGGACCAGCCCGAGGGTGGCGGCGGCCGCGGCGGCGGCCGAGTTGGCGCCGGTGGAGAAGCCCGTGCGGTTGCCGCGATCCCGTTTCGGGTCGCCCTTGCGGATCTTGTCGGGGGCCGCGTGGCCGGCCACGGCGAGCTCAGAGGCCATTGCGCTGGTGTTCCTCGGCCT
>JAFLDU010000055.1 GCA_017309145.1 Zoogloea sp.
TTGTACTGGGCGGTGTGGATGCCCATCGCTTCGGGCATGGTCTTGCCCTTGGCCAGGGCCCGGATGGCGCGGCCGGGGCGGGAGTTGAGCAGGTTGAGGACCAGCCACACGCAGCCGCCCAGGCAGAACCAGATCAGCCCGTACATCACCCGCGGCGCCGACAGGTCGATGCCGAACAGACTCAGGGCCGGAATACCCGACAGGCCGTCGTACTTGCCCAGGAACTCGAGGGTGCCGAACAGGTAGAACAGGGAGAGGCCCCAGGCAATGGTGGCCAGCGGCAGGAAGTGGCCGGACAGGCGCACCGTGACGCTACCGATCAGGCCGGCGGCCAGCGCCGACACGGCCAGGCCGATGAGCAGGCCGAGCCAGGGCGACAGCCCGAAGGCGGTGGCCAGGTAGCCGGTGGTGTAGGCCCCCAGGCCGACGAAGGCGGCCTGCCCGAAGGAGGTCAGCCCGCCGATGCCGGTGAGCAGCACCAGCCCGAGGGTGACGATGGAATACAGGCCGATGTAGTTGCCGATGGTGATCCAGTAGCCCGGCACCGGCAGGAAGGGAAACAGGAAAAACCAGCCGAACAGCAGCCACTGCAGCTTCTTGGTGGATATCTTCATTCTTCGTCTCCATGACCCGAGACCAGCGAACGCCAGGCGAGGACGGGGATGAGCAGGGTGAACACGATCACCTCCTTGTAGGCGCTGGCCCAGAAGGAGGAGTAGCTCTCCAGCAGGCCGACCAGCAGGGCACCGGCCGCGGCCAGCGGGTAGCTGGCCAGGCCGCCGACGATGGCCGCCACGAAGCCCTTCAGGGCCACCACGAAGCCGGTGTCGTAGCCCACCGTGTTGAGCGGTGCGATCAGGGTGCCGGCCAGGGTGCCGAGGGCAGCCGCCAGGCCGAAGGCCATGCGGCCCGCCTGGGTGGTGCCGATGCCCACCAGCTGGGCGCCCTTGCGGTTCACCGCGGTGGCGCGCAAGGCCTTGCCGTACAGGCTGCGGTCGAAGAACAGGTAGAGCAGGGCGATCAGGCAGGCCGACACGCCCAGCACCACCACGCTCTGGCCGGACACCAGCAGAGCCCCGATCTCGGCGCTCCAGTCGGTGAAGGCCTGGGTGGTGGAACCTTCCGGCCCGAAGATGAACAGGCCCATGCCCAGCATGGCGAAGTGCACGCCGACCGCGACGATCAGCAGCACCAGCACCGAGGCCTCGGCCATGGGCTGGAAGGCGATGCGGTAGAGCATGATGCCCAGGGGCACGGTGATGCCCAGGGTGAACAGGATCTGCACCACCATGGGCATGCCCTGCCATTCCAGGCCGCGGGCCAGCACCCACACCAGGGCGGGGTAGGCCAGGTTCTCGATGCCGCTCCACATCAGGTGGCGGCGGGGCAGGGGCTTGTAGCGGCGCTGGCGCAGGGCCGAGCCGATCTCCACCAGGAAGGTGAGCACGCCCACCGCCATCAGCATCCACACCAGCCGCGGAAACTGACCGCTCTGGAGTGCGGCGACGGTGAGGGCGCCAAAGCCGATGAACTCGCCCTGGGGCAGGAAGATGATGCGGGTCACCGAAAAGACCAGCACCAGCGCCATGGCCAGCAGGGCGTACACCGCCCCGTTGGTGATGCCGTCCTGGGCGAGGACTGCGAATATGCCGAAATCCATGCGTGTCTCCTCCGGCCGCGTTCTAGTTATTGACGACGAAGGCGTCGGCGAAGAAGCGCTCCGCCGGCAGGCCCGCGCCGGCCGTGAAGCTGCTGCGCGCGGCGTCGATCATCAGGGGGTTGCCGCAGGCATACACCTCGTGGCGGGACAGGTCGGGCAGGTCGGCCAGCACCGCCGCGTGCACGAAGCCGCTGCGGCCGGTCCACTTGGGGCCGGCCTCGGACAGCACCGGGATCAGGCGGATGCCCGGATGCCGGGCCTCCCAGGTGGCTACGCTGTCCACCGCGTAGAGGTCCGACCACTGGCGGCCGCCCCAGTACAGCACAGCGCCGCGGCGCGCCATCTCGGCGCCGTGGGTCTTGAGCAGGGCGGCGATGGGGGCGTAGCCGGTGCCGGAGGCGAGCAGCACGATGGGGGCGTCGCCCGGCTGCAGCACGAAGTCGCCGTAGGGTCCTTCGATGCGCAGCATGGCGCCGGCCTTCAGCTTGTCGTAGGCATGGGTGGAGAAGCGGCCGCCTTCCATGCGGCGCACATGCCATTCGATGATGCCGGCCTCGTCCGGGTTGTTGGCCATGCTGTAGCTGCGCTTGGCGCCATCCTTCAGCAGCACGCTGGCGTATTGCCCGGCCTTGAAGCTGAAGCCGGCGGCAGGCGGCACCTGCAGGCGGATCACCGCCACGTCGTGGGATGGCCGGGTTACCTCGATCACCTTGGCGCCGGTGGTGACGACGCGCTGGCCGGGTTCCTTCGGCACCTTGGGGGCATCGAGGATGAGGTCGCTGGTGGGCACGGCCTGGCAGGTCCGGCACTGGCCGGCGGGCACATCGGTGCCGTCGGGACGGGTGGCGGCGTGCTGCACGCTGCCTTCGACGAGGCCCAGGTGGCAGGTGTTGCAGGTGCCGGTTCGGCAACTGTGGGGCAGCCAGTAACCGGCGGCGAGGGCGGCGTCCAGCACGGTCTGTTCCGGCGCGCATGCGAAGCTGCCGCCGTTGGGGGCGAGCTTGATCAGAAGTGGCGCGCTCATGATGTCAGTCCGCCCTGGCAAGGGCACAGGGCCCGGGCGCCGCTGCGGCCGCAGGCGGCGATGGCTGGTTTGAGTGTCGTGGTCATGGCTACCCCGTTGGGAAATTCAGGCCGAGCGGGCCCCGGCCGGTGTCGGCCAGGAGCACGCTTTCCTTTGATTTATTTGAGAAAGACGACGCGGTCGAGCTTGGGCGAGTTGTGCAGGCTGAGCACGTCCTCGGCGCGTCGGGCGAGCACGGCGCGCTGGTTGATGTAACCCTTGTCGGTGATCTCGCCCGCATCCAGGTTGGGGGGCTCGTCCAGCAGCATGGCCCGCGTGGGGCTCTGGGACGAGCCGCCGCCGCCCTCGGCCTTGAGCTTGCGCAGGCCTTCGCGGAGGTGGGCGTGGAGGGTGTCCTGCGGGACATCCCTGGCCGCCGGGCTGGGGAAGATCAGCAGGCCGACCTCGTCCCGGTCGTGGCCGGTGACCACCACGTCCTGGGCGTAGGGGGCCAGGGCGGTGACGGCACGGACGCGCAGGGTGCCCACCGAGACCCAGGTACCGGTGGTGAGCTTGAAGTCCTCGGCGACCCGCCCGTTGAAGGCGATGCCCTTCTCGGGGTTGGCCGGGTCGATCAGGTAGCCGGCGTCACCGATCTTGTAATAGCCGTCCTCGTCGAAGGCCTCGGCGGTCTTCTCCGGGTTGTTGAGGTAGCCGGGGAAGACCTGCGGGCCCTTGACGCGCATCTCCAGCTTGTCGCCGTTGGGCAGGAACTTGATGGCGGTGCCGGCCACCGGGGCGCCGATGCAGCCGGGGCCGTCGAGACGCCAGTGCACATTGGTGATCAGCGGCGAGGTCTCGGTGGCGCCCCAGGCGGAGGTGAACCAGACCTTCTCGCCGAGCACCTTCTGGGCGGCCCGCTCGAGACGATCCCAGGTGGACTGGGGCAGGGCGGCGGCGGCGTAGAACACGGCGCGCAGGCGGCCGAAGAAGTCGCGGGCGAAGGATTCGTCCTCTTCCAGGAAGGCGATCAGCGCGTCGAAGCCACGGGGCACGTTGAAGTACAGGTTGGGCTGCACCTCGCGCAGGTTGCGCACCGATTTCTCCATCTGGCCCGGGACCGGGCGGCCCTCGTCGATGTAGAAGCTGCCGCCGTTGCACAACACCATGTTGAAGTTGTGGTTGGCGCCGAAGGTGTGGCTCCAGGGCAGCCAGGACACCAGCACCGGCTTCTCTTCCTTGAGGAAGGGCCAGCTCTGCTGGATCTGCTTCTGGTTGGCGCAGAGCATGCGGTGGGTGTTGATGGCGATCTTCGGCCGGCCGGTGGAGCCGGAGGTGAGCAGGTACTTGGCGTGGGTCTCTGGGGTGATCGTGGCGAAGGCCTCCATCACCGCCGGGGTCTCACGCACGCGCATCACCTCGGCCAGGGGCAGGCTGCCTTCGACCTGGTAGGAGTTGGTGCTGAGGATCACCGGGCACGACACCGCGCTGGCCCGGATGGCCGACGCATAGACCGCGCCATCGCTGGCATAGACGGCGCCAGGGGCCAGCTCCTGCAGGATCGTGGCGACCTTGGAGAAGTCCTTGGCCAGCCGGGAATAGGCGCTGGACACGGTGGCGAAAGGCCGCCCGATGTGCATGGTGGCCAGGCTCAGCAGGGCCTGGTCGAGGCTGTTGTCGGACAGGCAGACCACCGGCGAGGTGGGGCCGATGCCCAGGTCGAGCAGCCCCTGGGCCAGCTTGCCCACCTGCTCGCGGACCTCGGCATAGGTCAGCTTGACCCATTCACCGCTCTCCGGGTGGCGCTCGGCCAGGAAGAGGGCGTTGGGGGTGCGGGCCGCCCAGTATTCGAGCCAGTCGCCGATGCAGCGGGTGACCTCGCCCAGGGCGTCGGAGCAGGCCAGGATGAAGCCGCCCTTGGCCAGGTCGATGCGGGTCACCCGGGCCGGCGCGAGCATGCCCGGATTGTCGAAGAAACTCATGATCGGTCTCCCTTACTTCAGCAGCTTCCAGCTGTCTTTTTCGATGGTGATCAGCACGCGGGCCGCTTCGCCCAGGCCGGAGTGGTCGGTGGCCGACATGGTGTTGAGACCATGGGTCAGCGGCAAGTCCTTGGTCTTCTCGAGGGCGTCGCGCAGGGCGGCGCGGAACTCCGGCGTGCCCGGCGTGGCCTTCTTGCCCACCGTGGCGACGGCTTTGTCGAGGAGCAGGTAGGCATCCTGGGCGTAGGCGCCGAAGGGGTTGCGCGAACCGGCGCCGTGCTTGCCTTCGTAGGCCTTCAGGTAGCTCAGGGCTACCTTCTTGCTGGGGTTGCTGTCCGGCAGCTGCTCGGCCACCAGGACCAGGCCGGTGGGGAGGATAAGCCCTTCGTCGGTGTTGCCGGCGACCCGCAGGAAGTCATTGTTGGCGGCGCCGTGGGTCTGATAGAACTGGCCCTTGAAGCCACGTTCGCGCAGGGCCCGCATGGGCAGCGCGGCCGGGGTGCCGCTGGCGGCGATGAACACCGCGTCGGGCTTCTGGGCGGTCAGCTTGAGGGCCTGGGCGGTGACGGACTGGTCGGTGCGGGCGTAGCGCTCGACCGCCACCAGCTTGATGCCGTTCTGCTCGGCACGCTTTTCTACGTCCTTCAGCCAGGCTTCGCCGTAGGCGTCGCTGAAGCCGATGAAGGCAAGGGTCTTGGTGTCGCGCTTCTTCATCTCCTCGAACAGCACCGAGGACATCACGCCGATGCCGTGGGGCAGCGGGAAGACCCACTGGATGGCCTTGGGCGCGAAGGGCGCCAGGGCGATCTGGGGGATCTTGGCCTCGCTGGCCACCTCGGCCACGGCCAGGGAGGTCGGCACGGTGGTGGAGGCGATGATGGCGTCCACCTTGTCGGCATCGGCGAAGCGGCGGGCGTTCTTGCTGGCCTGGCTCGGATCGGAGGCGTCATCCAGCACCACGTAGTTCACCGGCAGGCCGCCCAGAGTCTTGGGCAGCAGTTCGATGGTGTTCTTCTGGGAAATGCCCAGGGAGGCCGCGGGGCCGGTTGAACTGACGCTGACGCCGATGGTGACGGTCTGGGCCTGGGCCAGGCTGACGCCACCGAAGGCGAGGGCGAAGGCGGCGGAAATGCCGGTGAGCAGTTGGCGACGGTTCATGACGTTTTATCTCCGATATAAGTAGTTATGGCGGTGCGACGGGATGATCTGAAGCGGTTTTCCGGACGTGCCTTCGGCCGGCGCGGCGCCGTGGCCGCAGCCTGTGTGCTGTCGGGCGTATCAGGGGGCGCAGCGAGGCGCCGTGGTCAGTTGGCTGGGTAGTGGGCGCGCAGGCGGGCCGTGTCGTCCTGCTCGCGGGCCAGGCAGTCCACGTATTCCCGGTAGAGCTGGCCGACCACCTCAGCGGTGTCGGCGATGCGCTCGATGCCGCCGACTCCGTGGCCCGCCGACCAGACGGTCTTCCAGGCCTTGGGCGCGGCGACGATGTCGCCGGAGAAGTCGATCTTCTTCTCCTCGCGCAGCTGCTCGGCGGTGAAGCCGGCCTTCTCGA
This sequence comes from Zoogloea sp., assembly GCA_017309145.1. Taxonomy (GTDB): domain Bacteria; phylum Pseudomonadota; class Gammaproteobacteria; order Burkholderiales; family Rhodocyclaceae; genus Zoogloea. Next base: position 6,195 of record JAFLDU010000055.1, read on the forward strand.
GGGTCGGTTTGAGCCAGTTGGCGAGCACCCCGGAGACGGCCTTGGTGGCGACCAGATCCTCGATGCCGCTGCTCACCACGAGCTCGCGGTATTCGGCCTCGGCCTGGCTCTCGGTGGTGGCGATGAAGCGCGTGCCGGCCAGCACGAAGTCGGCGCCCAGCAGCTGGGCGGCGCGGATGTCGGTGCCGGTGGTGATGGCGCCGGCCAGGCCGAGGGGGCCGGACCAGAACTTGCGCACTTCGGCGAGCAGGGCAAAGGGATGGTAGTGGCCGGTGTGGCCGCCCGCCCCCTGGGTGACCAGCACCAGCACGTCGGCACCGGCATCGGCGGCCTTGCGGGCGAGGGTCGGGTTGATCACGTCGGCCATCACGATGCCGCCGTAGCCATGCACCACGTCGAGCACCCGGCGCGGGCTGCCCAGGGCGGTGGACACGATCTTGGGCTGGAATTCCTGCACCAGCGCCAGCTCCGCGTCGAAGCGGTCGTAGCTGCTGTGCACGATCATGTTGAGGGACCAGGGCGCGCCGGGCTTGCTGGACTGGATGGCGTCGCGGGTCTGTGCCATCCAGCTGCGGAGGATGTCCACGTTGCGGGCGTTGGCGGCGGGATAGGCGCCGATGATGCCGGCCTTCGCACAGGCGATGACCAGGTCGGGTCCCGAAACCAGGAACATCGGCGCGGCCATCAGCGGCAGGGTGCCGTGGGCGACGATGTCGAGAAATTCCTGCTGCGGCGCAGTCAGGCTACGCGTGAAGCTCATGTTTCCTCCTTGGGGCTCTTTGGTGCGTCTTTTTTTATCTTTTATGGTGTGTGGCGCAGGTAGGGCGGGGCAGGTTCAGCGCATGGGCCGGATCTCCCATCCGCCGTCGCTCTGGATCACCGTCGCGGTGGTGGCCCGGCTGTTGTCGCGGGAGGCCAGCAGTACGTAGTGGCCGGCATGGTCTTCCGGTTGGGCGATCATCCGGAGCGGCATGGTGTTGGCGACGTTCTCCTGGAAGTTCGGGATGTCCGACAGGCGCCGCTCGCCCTTGCCGAGGCTTTCCGGCCCGCGCAGCGGGGTGACGGTGCCGCCCGGAGCCACGCCGTTCACCCGCACATCGGGGGCGAACTCGTAGGCCAGCTGCTTGATCAGGCCCAGGCCGGCGTGCTTGGAGGCGACGTAGAGCGGGCCGCCACCGCCGGCATAGAAGGCCGAGTTGGAGAGGGTGAAGATCATGCTGCCCTTGCTCTCGCGCAGGGCGGCGGCGGCGGCGCGGGCGGCCAGCACGTAGCCTTTCACGTTGACCCCGAAGATCTCGTCGAAGCTGTGGTCCAACTCGTCGAGGCTCATCTTCTCGAGGCGGGTGAAGAAGTCCCACACCCCGGCGTTGCCGACCAGGGTGTCGAGCCTGCCGAAGCGCTCCAGGGTGCAGTCCACCGCGGCCTGGTTGTCCCAGCCGGAGCGCACGTCACCGAGGCTGACGACCACCCGGTCGCCGAACTCGGCGACCAGGCTGTCGGCCTGCTCATGGCTGCGGACCATCACGCCCACGCCGCTGCAACCTTCCGCGAGGAAGCGCTTGACGACGGCGCGCCCGATGCCGGACCCGCCCCCTGTCACCAAGGCCACGTAGCCATTGAGCCAGCCCATGGTCGCCCCTTACAGGAAGGTGTTGAGGTTCTTGGCCATCAGCACCGACTGGGTGATGATGATCTTGCGGCGGGCCAGCTTGAAGCTGTCGCCGTCGGCGCGCAGCACATCCTCGCGGCGCCCCACCAACAGGTCGTTGTCCTTCTCGACACGGCTGCGGTAGTTGACGAAGGTGCTATGCACGACGAACTCGCCGGGCTGCCCGCCCTGGTACACCTCGATGCCCGACACCACGTGGGCATGGCGGGTGGCCGGATCCTCGGCCCAGGCGGTGGGCTGCTTGAAGCGGGTGACGCGGCGGGTGAGGTCGCGCAGGTTGTCGTTGTAGAGGGCGCCCCGGTCGATGGCGTAGGTGCCGTTCTTGTCGGCGCGGCGGCGGTTCTCCATGGTCGGCATCCAGTAGTGGATGTCCTCGGCCATCAGGGCCAGCCAATCGTCCCAGCGCTCGTTGTCGAGCAGGCGGGCCTCGCGGAACAGGAATTGCTCGACCCGGCGCTGGGTCTCAGCGTCCACCGGGATCTCGGGCAGTGCGGTCTTGGCGTTCATACACCCTCCTTCATCTTCGGCACGTCGCGTTGGGGCACGGTCTTCCAGCTGTCGGCCTTCATCAGGTCGAGCCAGCGCTGGTAGAAGGCGCGCTGGTTGGCCTCGTTGATCTGGCCCTGGAAGACGTTGCCGGGCAGGTCGGTGTTGTCGACCCGGGTGTCATGGCCGAGACCGAGGTAGAGGTCCTGCTGGCGGGTGACGAAGCCGGCGTTGCTGCGGGTGGAGTATTCCCAGTTCTCGCCGTCGTCCATCTCGAAGACGCCGGAGGGGCTGAAGGTCATCATGGTGCCCTTGCGCCACATGTCCTTGATTTCCTGGGGCGCCTTCTTGTTGACGAAGGTCCAGGTGTGCAGCTCGATCTGGCCCGGGCCGCGCGGATGCCAGGTGCGGAAGGTGTTCTGACCGGGCAGGAAGGAGGTGTTGGGGAACAGGGTGCAGGAGGAGATCGCGCCGATCATCCGCGAGCGAACTTCGCCCAGACGCTCGGCCACCTTGGGTTGCAGCACGTACAGGTACTTGAGCAGGTCCTTCTCGCCCAGGGTGGCGCAGTTGCCGACGATGTCCTGGTTGAACTCCCAGCCGTGGCCGTTGAAGTTGACGTGGTAGGACTGCTCGGGGGTCTTGTGCACCTCGGCCACCGGGCCGCCGACCATCGCCTTGGCACCCGAGTCGTGGGTCCACCCGGCGTGCAGGATGTCGCCGACGAAGTTCTCGGAGGCGTACTTCCAGTTGCACTGGATCACCGACTTGACGCAACCGCCGATGAACTCGGTGCCGCCTTCGTCCATGTCGAAGATGGCATCCAGGTAGTAGCGCATGTCGCCCAGGTACTCGGCAAGGCTCGGTGCCTCGGGGTCCAGGGTGGCGAAGACGAGGCCGCGGTAGCTGTCCACGTGGGCCACCGGGTGCAGGCCGTGCTCGGACTTGTCCATGCCGGCGGCTTCGTAGGTTTCGGAGGCGTGCATGCCCTTCAGGCCGCCATCGATGCCAAAAGCCCAGCCGTGGTAGTTGCAGACGAACTGGCGGGCGTTGCCCAGGTCGGCGAAGCACACCTTGTTGCCCCGGTGCGGGCAGGTGTTGAGGAAGCCCTTGATGCTGCCGTCCTTCTGGCGAACGATCAGCACGTTGTCCTCACCCATGTAGGTGGACACGTAGTCGCCGGCCTTGGGGATCTGGGATTCATGGGCCACGAACAGCCAGCAGCGGGCGAAGATGCGCTCCATCTCCTGCTCGTAGATGTCCTTGTCCCAGAACACGTCGCGGGACATGCGGCCCTGCTCCAGGCTCAGCAGCTGGTCCAGGTTCTCGATCGACTGGGCGATGGGCCGGCGCTTGAGGCGGACCGGCTTGTCACCGTTGGCATTGCACATGATGTTCTGTCTCCGTTGTTATTGACTTAAATCGCGTCGGCGGCGGCGTCCGATTCCTGGTCCAGGTCCACCAGGATGTCCTCGCCGTCCTCGATGACCTTGTAGGTCCGGATGGCGTGCTCGCAGGGGAAGCTCATGGGCTGGCCGGTCGGAATGTGGAAGGTGCCGTCGTGCACCGGGCAGGCGATGCATTCGTCGTCGACGATCTCGCCTTCGGACAGGGAAGCCGTGGCGTGGGTACAGCCGTCCTGGGTGGCATAGAAGGTGCCGTCCAGGTTGTAGACCGCCAGGGCGCAGCCGTTCACGTCCACCTTGCGGACCTTGCCGGCTTCCAGATCGGCCTTCCTAGCAGCAGAATGGGTTGGGACATGGGACTTCCTCAGGCAAACAGTTGGACGAAGCCCAGGCCGGTGACCCATTCGCGGACCGGGGCGTAATCGATGATTTCCCCGCGGGCGCCGGGCATGGCCCCCATGGCGACGGCCCACTGGCGGACTTCCATGCCGCCGTTGCCGCCGTTCTCGAGGATGTAGTCGTCGGACAGGCCCTGGATGGCGGCGAGGTTGCCGGTACAGGCGTAGTCCATGATTTCGTAGTCGAAGGCCTCGTTGACCTTGCCCATCTCGGGCGTGCCGACCCAGTGGCTGATGCCGCCGCTGCCGATCACCACGACACGCTCGTCGTCGGGCAGGGCCTCGACCGCGGCCTTGATCGCTCCGCCGAGTTCGACTGCGCGCTTCATCTTGATGTAGGGATCCACGCCGGCCGCGATGTAGACCGGGATGGTGCCGATGGACTGGCCGCGGGCGCGGACCGGGTCGACGATCAGGCGGTCGGGAATGGCCACTGCGTGGTCCACCGTGAAGGCCCGCGCCACCGCCCAGTCGAAGCCGTTGGCGTGGCCGTGGTCGGCGATGAAGCCGGCCAGCTTCTCGCTGGTCGGGATGATCTGGCGCTTGAGGCCGGGCAGCACGTCCAGCGGGCCATCCACGTCGCCGGTGCCGATGATGTACTGGGGCAGGCAGCCGGTGCCGAAGTTGAAGTAGTGATCGGCGCCGATGATCACCACGCTGGTGGCATTGAGGCCGGCCAGGCGCTCGGCACAGGTGTCGAACGCGCCCCACATGCGCTTGCGGACGTCTTCTGCCGGCGCGTCGGGGACGACGAACATCACCGGGTCATGCGGCACGAGAAAGCCGCCTACGATTTTTCCCACGGGGAGCTCCTGAATTCTTATTGCTTGAGGCCGGCCGAGAAGACCTGGCCATCGGCGGCAGCGGCACCCCGCAGGGCCTTCATGTAGGCGGCGGGGTGGCGGTTGGGGGCGTTCTCGGTCCAGAAGCCGAGGGTCAGCATCGGATTGACGCCGTGCTTCTGCATGCCGGCCACGTCGAAGCCGGTGACCATGGCCCGCTCCTCGTCGGTGAGGGCGTAGCGGGCCAGCAGGCCGGCCGGGTCTTCCTTGAAGCGCTGCTTGACGCTCCGGTCGACACACAGCTGGTGCATCAGCTTTTCCAGGACATTGCGGCTCATCGCGATCTCCGGGTCAGGCGCAGAAGTCGCGCACGAGCTGCAGGAAGCGCGCGCGATGTTCGGTCTGGACCCAGTGGCCGCACTGGCCGAACAGGTGCAGCTCGGCGCGGGGGATGGCCTTGGCCAGCAGGAAGCCGCATTCCGGCGGCACCACACCGTCTTCGCGACCGTGCAACACCAGGGTGGGGGCCTCGATCTTGGCCACGGAGGCCTCGGGGAAGCCCTTGACGAGGGTCGGGCCGTCGCTGTTGGGCTTGGGGATCAGCTTGCGCAGGGCATCCTGGGCGCCGGGGCGGGCGCTGGCTTCATAGCGGGTGCGGATCATCTCCTCGGTGATGATGTCCTGGTTGAACGGGAACAGACGCATGGTCTTCTCCATGTTCTCCATGGACGGTTCGTACTCCCAGGCGGAGCGCAGGCCGGGGGTCTGCACGAACTCGCCGGCGGGGGTGCCGAGGAGCACCAGCTTGTCCACCCGCTGCGGCGCAAACAGGGCCAGGCCGATGGAGAGGGCACCGCCGAAGGAGTTGCCGACGAAGGACGCCTTCTCGATCTCCAGCGCATCCATGATGCCGGTGAGGTGGCGGACCCACAGCTTGATGTCGTACTTGCTGTCGGACTTGAACTCGGTGAAGCCAAAGCCGGCGATGTCCGGGGCGATGACCCGGAAATGGGGGGCGAGATCGGGCATGACCTTGCCCCAGTTGGTCCAGGCCGACACGCCGGGGCCGGATCCATGCAGCAGGAACAGCGGCTTGCCGCTGCCTTCTTCCAGATAGTTGGTTTTGTGCTCTGCGGCGAGCAGCGTCTTGCCAATGCCGGGGTGTGCGCTCATGTCTCCTCCGTGTTCAATACAGATGTGTATGTGTATGGTACATAAAAATCTCGAGAACGCAACGGATTTTGATCTGGATCAACTTGTTTTGCAGTGCAACAAAAGCTTTTATTGTTATTTATCAGCGTATTGATGGAGATACGTGTTTTCCGAAATGGAGGGCGAGCCTTGAGGTGGTGGTTTGCATACACTACTGTACTGTATGGCTTCGGTTGCGGCTGAGGAGGGCGCGCTGGCAAGGCCGTTGCGGCGCACGCCCGGCGGGGGCGCTGATATAATCCGAACTCGTTTTATTGCACCTGCCCATGTCCGAATCAGCTTCCCTTCCGCCCGCTGCCTCCGGCTCTGCCGGCAAGGTCCAACTCACGCCCGCCGACTGGATCAAGGCGGCCACGGAGGTGCTCGTGGACAAGAGCATCGATGCGGTGCGCGTGGACGTGCTTGCCAAGGGGCTCAAAGTCACCCGGGGCAGCTTTTATTGGCATTTCCAGGACCGCGACGACCTGCTCCGGCAGTTGCTCAAGTCCTGGCGCGACGCCGCCACGGAGCAGATCATCAGCCGCTTCGAGGGCAGCGGTGCCAACCCCGAGGCGCTGGTGCGGGAGCTGGCATCCTTGCCCTTCCGTGGCCAATCGGCCGTCAGCTCGGCGTCCATCGAGCTGGCCATCCGGGCCTGGGCCCGGCGGGATGAAATGGCCCGTCAGGTGGTGGATGAGGTGGATGCGAAACGCCTGTCCTACGTGTCCCAGTGCTTCGTGGCCCTGGGCTTCGGCTTCCAGGAGGCCGGCATGCGGGCCTTCGTGCTGTACAGCTACATGATCGGCGAGTCCCTGATGCGCGCCCAGGGCACCGAAACCCAGCGCCAGCAGCGCCGCGAATTCGTCGAGAAGATGCTGCTGGAGCGCCCCTGAGCCTCGACGGCGCCTGTTGGGATCCACTCAGGGCACGCCGCGCGACCTTCCCAATTTGGGTGCTATTCTGCGTCGCTGAAAACAGATATGCCCCGGCGGGGCAGAGGCGCGCATGGGGAGGCTGTTCAATCGGGTCGTAGGCCATGTTCGGCACGTGAATGTGCTGCTGATGCTGCTATTGATGTTGCTGGTGACCGCCCTTGCCTGGTTTGCAGCGTTGCTGCACACCGGGCGGTTGGTTCAGGAGGCCTATGACCAGCAGATGTCGCTGGCCGCGAAGCAGCTGGACAGCCTCGACGAGAGCATTGACGACACCCTGGACGCACTGGCCGGAATTCCCGCGGTGCTGTCGACCGACGAGGTGCTGCACCGAACTCTTCAGGACTTCAACCGAAGCCGCGTGCCCTCGCTGGCCACCCATGAGGCACGTAAGCGCCTTTGGGAGGCGGAGCCTGGGCTGCGGCACCTTGGTAAGCGCTTTCAGGATACGGCCCGGCACCTCAAGGCGGATGTCATCTGGCTCATGAATACCCGCGGCGAGTGCATCGCTGCCAGTAACGCAGGGGCTGTGCTGAGCTTCGTCGGCGGGGATTACTCCGATCGGCTGTATGTGCGTGATGCCCTCGCCGGCCGGCCGGGGCACCAGTATCTGGTAGGGCGCCTTTCCCAGGTGCCGGGCCTGTACTTCTCCTATCCGGTGCTGGAAGAGGGGCGAGTCGTCGGCGTGGTTGCGGTCAAGCGGGAGCTCACGCGTTTTGAACGCTGGACCCGGCATGTGGATGCCTTCATCGCGGACACTCGCGGCATCGTCGTGCTGGCGCGCGACAAGAGCATCGAGCAGCGTAGCCTGCCGGACAGCGACGTCGGCCTGATGCCGGAGGCCGAGCGACAGGCCACCTACCTGCGCACCGAGTTCAAGCCCCTGCGCATCGGTCGTCATGGTGATCCGCGGCTCTCCCGTCTTGCTTACCTGGATGACCGGAACGACGAGCCCTTTCTTTTGCTGAGCGCTCCGTCCTCGCGGGGCTTCACTTTGCATCTCCTTCAGCCCGTGCTGGAAATCCACCGTCTCGAGTCCCAGCGACCGACCGTGTTCGTGCTGCTGGCGCTGGCCGGCAACCTGCTGGTGGTGGCGATCATTGCTGTCTGGCTCTATTTCAGGTCCATCCACCGGGCGCGCAGCCAGGCCGAGCGGCTCAACCGTGAGCTGGAGGGGCTGGTGGACAAGCGGACCGAGGATCTACGCCTGGCCAAGGAGGCCGCCGAGTCCGCCAATCGGGCAAAGAGCAGCTTCCTGGCCAACATGAGCCATGAAATCCGCACACCCATGAACGCGATCATCGGTCTGTCGGGCATCCTGCGCCGGCGTGAGAGCGACCCGGACTCGGCCGACAAGCTGAAGAAGATCGAGATGGCCGGGCAGCACTTGCTGGGGGTCATCAATGATGTTCTCGATCTGTCAAAGATCGAGGCGGGGCGTCTGGTGCTCAGCGAAGAGCGGGTCGATCCCGCCGCGATCCTGGCGGACATCCTCAGCCTTTCGGGTGAGGAGGCACGCATCAAGGGGATTGAACTGCGCTGCGAACCCTTGCCGATGCTTGGGGCGTTGCTGGGGGATGCCACGCGCTTGCGTCAGGCCTTGCTCAATCTCGTCAACAATGCCGTGAAGTTCACCGAAAGCGGATGGGTCGAGGTCCGGGTGGAACGGCGGGACGAGGATGCGGAGAGCGTTCTGCTGCGCTTTGCGGTGAGGGATACCGGGATCGGGGTAGCGTCCGAAGTGCTGGCGCAGCTTTTCCAGCCCTTCCACCAGGCTGATGCATCCACTTCCCGGCGCTTCGGGGGGACGGGGCTGGGCCTGGCCATCACGCGGCGTCTTGCCGAGCTGATGGGGGGCGAGGCCGGGGGCGCCCGTGCGCCCGACAGGGGAAGCTGCTTCTGGTTCTCGGCTCGGCTGCGCAAAGCTGGCGAGGTGCGTGATGTTTCGTTGCCGCTGGAGGTGGACGGCGAGTGCTTGAAGCAGTCGTTCAGCGGTGGCCGGGTGCTGCTCGTCGAGGATGATCCGATCAATCGCCTGGTGGCCGAGGATTACCTGGCGGCGGTCGGCCTGCTGGTCGAGGTGGCCCAGGACGGCGTCGAGGCGCTTGAGCGCGTCCGATCGGCCACCAACCCCTATCTGGCGATCCTGATGGACATCCAAATGCCGCGGATGGACGGTCTCGAGGCTACCCGTGAGATCCGCAAGCTGCCCTGTGGCAGGTTGGTGCCGGTCATAGCGATGACGGCCAATGCTTTTGGTGAGGACCGGCAGCGCTGCAGCGAAGCCGGCATGGATGGCTTTGTGCCCAAGCCTGTTGATCCTGCGGTTCTGTACAAGACCTTACTGCAAAGCCTGGGTTCAGGTGCGTTCCTGCGCGGAAGCTGAAAGAAAAACGGCCCATCGCGCGAAAGCGATGGGCCGTGATGCTTGGCGTCAAGCCCCCCTGACAGCAGGGGGGATTCAGTGCTTACCAGTGCGTCTCCCGGTCTGGTGTGGCCGTGATGCGGTGGATGGTCAGGTCGGCCCCGTCGTATTCCTCTTCCGCATCCAGGCGGATGCCCATGGTGTTCTTGAGCAGACCATAGACCACGAAGCCGCCCGTCAGGCCGACCAGAACGCCACCCAGCGTGCCGAAGAGCTGTGACGCCAGGCTGACGCCGCCCATCCCCCCCAGGGATTGCATGCCGAAGATGCCCGCCGCGATCCCGCCCCAGGCGCCGCACAGGCCGTGCAGGGGCCAGACGCCCAGCACGTCGTCGATCTTCCAGCGGTTCTGGGTGATGGTGAACAGCTGCACGAACAGGCCGCCGGCGATCAGGCCGGTGAGCAGCGCGCCGATGGGGTGCATCAGATCGGAGCCCGCACAGACGGCCACCAGGCCGGCCAGGGGGCCGTTGTGGATGAAGCCCGGGTCGTTCTTGCCCAGCACCATGGCCGCCAGGGTGCCGCCCACCATGGCCATCAGGGAGTTGAGGGCCACCAGGCCGCTCACCTTGTCGAGGGTCTGGGCCGACATCACATTGAAGCCGAACCAGCCCACCGTGAGGATCCAGGCACCGAGGGCCAGGAAGGGGATGTTGGAGGGCGGGTGGGCCGACACATTGCCGTCCTTGGTATAGCGGCCGCGGCGGGCGCCCAGCAGCAGCACCGCCGGCAGCGCGATCCAGCCGCCCACTGCATGCACCACCACCGAACCCGCGAAGTCATGGAACTTGGCGCCGAACACGCTCTCGAGCAGCGGTTGCAGGCCCAGGTTGTCGTTCCAGGCGATGCCCTCGAAGAAGGGGTAGACCAACCCCACCAGCAGGAAGGTGGCCACGCTCTGCGGATGGAACTTGGCCCGTTCGGCGATGCCCCCGGAGATGATCGCCGGAATGGCCGCCGCGAAGGTCAGCAGAAAGAAGAACTTGACCATCTCGTAGCCGCTCTTCTGGGACAGCACCTCTGCGCTCGAGAAGAAGTTGGCGCCGTAGGCCACGGTGTAGCCGATGAAGAAGTAGGCGATGGCCGACACGCAGAAGTCCGTGAGGATCTTGACCAGGGCATTCACCTGGTTCTTCTTGCGCACTGTACCCAGCTCGAGGAAGGCAAAACCTGCGTGCATCGCAAGCACCATGATGGCGCCCAGCAGCACAAACACTACGTTACCGGCGTGACTCGATTGCTCCATTTTGGGCTCCAGAAAAGACCGGAGGCACCAAGCAGGTGCTGTGCCAGCTTATTGTTTTATAAAAATCCTTTTAAATCAACTGTTTTGGTGCAAAGACGGGGCGGTGTATGCACCTTGTTAAGGCATTTATGGTGGTGATGCACATTTATGGTGCGTTCTGCTTTCGATGAAACGCCAGCCCGGTGGGCGACAGGGCTGCGCGTCGGGGTCTCCGTTGTCTCGCGGGAATGGGGATGACTGACGCATTAGGGCAGCGCAGGTGACGAAAAACGTCATGTCATGGCGGTTGCGGCTACCCTGTTGGGGCGGAAAATTTCTTCCTGGTTTTTAGTGTTTTGATTTTTAAATGGTTTTTAGTTTATTTGAAAATCAGGCACGCTGGTTGCCTATGTATTCTCGTCCGGGTTCAAGACCCGCTCGAAATTCAAGTCAAACTCACTGGAGGTGTTCATCATGAAAAAGCAAGGCGGTTTTACTCTGATCGAACTGATGATCGTCGTCGCCATCATCGGCATCCTGGCCGCGATCGCTGTGCCGCAGTACCAGCAATATACCAAGAAGGCGCGGTTTACAGAGGCGACTCAAGCGACTCAAACCCGTAAGGTTGAGGTTGAGGCTTGCGTCCAAAAGATCGCGACGGCGACTGGCTGTTCCGGTGGTGCTTACGATATTTCGGCGGACGTCGCCTCTGGTTTCTCGGACGTTGTTGATGGTATCAAGGTTGTAAACGGAACAATTACTGTCACCCCTAAGGCAGCTAACGGTATTTTGGCTACTGATACTCTCATCCTTGTGCCTAACGTTGATGCAAACCGGATTAAGTGGGCAATTGATAGCACCAGCGGCTGCTTGTCCTCTAAGGTCTGCGCCCAGAATTAAAAGGAGTTGGAAGTTAATATCGCCCGATAGCCGTGGAGCTATCGGGCGATACTTCATTTGGGCGTTCCTTCGGTGCTGTGTAAGGGGTTTAACGGCGTGTTCTTGTATTATCGGCTTGGCGAGGATGAATTGTCCAAATTTTGACAACCGCGTAGCTGGAGAGGTTTGTTTGGCCGTTATCCATGCTATCAGCCTCCCGCCCAACCGCTTCGGTGGTGATGCCGTGGAGCGCCTCTTCACCAATACCCTGGATCCTGACGCTCATCCCTTCTTCCGGGAGATCCACGGGCTTAGAGTCTCCGCTCACTATTTCATTCGTCGCGATGGCAAACTGATCCAGTTTGTTCAACCCGAGATGCGTGCCTGGCATGCGGGGGTTTCAAGCTGGCGGGGCCGCGAGCGCTGCAACGACTTCTCGATCGGTATCGAGCTTGAAGGCTGCGACACCTTGCCCTTCGAACCGGTGCAATACGAGGTGCTGGCGGATCTGCTCGCCGACCTGTGCTCCCGCTTCCCGATCGAAGGCATCACCGGGCACTCGGACATCGCGCCGGGGCGCAAGACCGACCCCGGGCCGATGTTTGCCTGGGGGCGGCTGAAGCGCATTCTTGAGGCCCGTCACGGCGCCCGGCTGGCCGGGCTGATCGAGCCCCAGGCCGAGGAGCCCGCGGACGAGCCGCTGCGCATGGCCTGGCCGTTTCCCATGGACGAGCGTCCGGAATAGTTGCGGGCTGTTCAGAGGTTTTCCTTCATGAGGGTATCCGACCCCCCCCTGGTACGCGGGCCGTCCGCATGGTCGCAGTGGCGACTGCGGGCCCTCGTCTTCGTTTCCGCCCTCGTTCCCATGCTGATCTGGCTGCTGGTGGATGCCTGTCTCGCCCGCCCGTTGCAGGCGGCCGGATGGGCCGGGTTGTGTGCATTGCTGGCGGCAGCGGCCCCGGGGCGCTGGTTGAAGTGGGGTGGGTACCTCCAGGTTCTGATGTTGCCGCTGACCCTGGGCTGGCTGGCAGCCGTGGCGGTCACCGGCATGGGGCCCTCCACGGCAAGCCTGGGTTCGGTGACCAATGGCGCCTATCGGGAGGTCATGACGGCTTCCAGGGTGGTCATGATGAATCACGACTTCCAGATCGTTGCCGGCGCTGTCGTGCTCGCTGTCCTGGCCCTGGGGTGGGCTTTGTGGCGGGCGGGGCCCGTGGCGCAACAGCATGGAGTGAGCGTGATCTTTCTGTTGGCACTGGTGCCGGGGTCGGCGGCCGTGCTCGATGCGGGAGGCTTCCGGGAATACGCCAAGCTCGCAGGAAGCGAGGCCCGGGTTGGCGTGGTGTGGCTCTCTCACCTGGAGATGCTGAAGGAGGGGGCCCGTGTCTTGCTCAATCAGTTGGCCACGGAGGGGAAGGTCGAGTCCATCGTCGCCCGTTCTGCAGGGCAGGCGGTCAAGACCTTCGATTTCTTCCCAGGCGTGGGCGTATTCATCGTCGGCGAGTCCCTGCGGGCAGATGCCCTCATGAAGCCAGGGCGTGGGCCGTGGTCGGAGCGACTGGCCTGGCGCCTTGATGAGGGGCTTGGGCTCAGGCTGCCGGACGCCTGTGCGGGTGGGAATGGGACGTTTGTCTCCTACCCGAGGCTGGTGACGGCCGTGGATGTGGCGGACGAGGCGGGTGCTGCAAGGGGGCCGACTCTGCTTGCCATGGCCAAGGCCGCCGGGGCGCGAACCGCCTATATCAATAACCACGAGATCTGGGTGGTGCCGGAGACGGGCCATGACTTCATCCAGAAGATCTCGTCGATGGACGTCAATACTTTCGATGAAGTCGCCATCGAGGCGATGGGCGATTTCCTCAAGCGAACTGAGGCGTCTTCGAAGGCGTTGCTGCTTCACCTGTATGGCCAGCACTTCTTCTATGAGCAGCGCTACCCATCCGCCTTGTTCCCCGCTGAGCCGGAGGGGCTCGGGGCTGATGCCTTGAGTGAGCTGCGCTATCAACGGGCTGCGGAGTATGGGGCAAAGGTCCTCCTGCAGGCCGCAGAGGAACTTGACCGGCTGCCTGTCCCGGCCTTCCTCATCTTCACCAGCGATCATGGGGAACACCTGCCTTCGGATGGTACGGGCAAGCGCTTCCATGCTGGGCCGATCAGTGCGCTGGGGGATTCAGTTGTGCCCGTTCTGGTGCTGTGGAACAAGGCGTTTCGCGAAACTGGGCGCCAGCATTCTCTCGATCACCTCCGGCGAGAGACGGGGAAGATTGCCCATCGGGATGCCGCGCGCGCCTGGCTTGCGCTGTCGGGACATCCGGGAGTGTTGGAGCCGAGCCCGAATCCTCAGATCTGGGGGGCGCTTGATCATGGGCAGCGTACGGGGCCGGTCAGCTGCTCTGAGTTGAAGCCGTGATCAGTGGGTCTCTTCTCCAGCGTCCACACGGTCGCGGGGGGGAGGTTGCAGAGGATGGTCGGTCCTCTGGTCCAGACAAGGTTTCCGGATGGGCTCGTGAATGGGGTCTTGCCGAAGTAGCTGTACTGGATCAGCTGAAACTCTCGATAGCGCTGGCTGATGCGCCTGATGCTGTCGCAAAGACGTCGGCAGTCGTCTGCGGGCAAGCAGGCGAAAGGTAGTGAGGAGACGAGAGTGAGTCGCTTGTGCTGGGGCAAGGTGAGCGCCTCGAGCTGGCTTGCGCATAGCGCCAGTACGGGCAACTCGGGGAAGCGCTTCAGAAGGCCGTGTGCCAATTCCGGAGATTTCTCGAGCGCAATGAGGTAGTGCAGCTGTTCCCTGACCGCGAGTAGCGCTTGCGTGATGGCCCCTGTCCCGGCTCCAAGCTCAATGACCACTCCGGGAGGGCCGTTGGCCAGCAGCGTCTCTGCGATGGCTGTGCCGAGGCTGCGTCCAGCAGGCGCGATGGCGCCAATCTGTCGCGGGTTCCTGAGGAGCGTGAGCCAGAAGCGGAGTAGGTGTGTCATCGACATGGAGTGGGGGGTTCCGAGATCGCGAAAGTAGGGCATCTGTTCATGGCTTGTCCATCCTGGCGGGCTTGCGATGCGCTGCTCCGCGCGGAAATCGTGAGCGCATGTATTGTCACCCACGGTAGTGACATCACGTTGAAGGAGTGCGTCCGGCAAGCTCGCCTCGTGACGCATTGCTGCCGGCCGTGTAGGTTGTGAATCCCGCGCAAACGCTGGTTTCATGCCTATGGCATGAAACGGTGACGACAGGCTTTGATGTGTTCAGGTGATGCCATTTGCAAGTCTACCTGTCGGCCTGTCGTCCCCCGTGTTTGACAAAATCGAGTCGAATCAATACAATGCGTTCCGTGTGCAGTGCAGCACGCAAAAATATTGTTACATACCCGTATCAAAGCAGTCGCATAGCCGGGCCTCTTCCCTTCCGGCTACTGACCGAATCAAGGTCTGGCTTTGGTGCATTTTTGGCACGCTGTCTGGTTGCGTCAGCGTGTTTGGATCAACCCCTGGCGACCTGGTTTTCGAATGCCTTCGGCTGCTGTTCTGGCCGATGAGTGGAACCCGGCCCTCGCGTTTCGAGGGCCTTCGGGTGAAATAGACGAGTGCTCAAGCCTCCCTTTTCGAGGAGAGTGTTCGTTCGCGTTCGCGGGCCGTGGCCACAGAAAGGAGAGCCCATGTTCGCAACTCGTATCGCGAAGTACGCACGTCACGCGGCTTCATTCATGCTTCACTTCGCCCACGGCGGTTTGCTGGTCGCGGGTCTCATTGTTACTTTGTTCGTGGCTTCCCGCATTGCCAATCACGGCGTGCAGGGCCTCTCGCTGGGCAGTTTTACCGGTGATCCTGCAGCGGTTGCCGCAGCGGATCAAGCCGAGCCCGAGTTGCTGCAGGTGGCGGAGGACAGCTCCCCGTCTGCCAAGCTGAGTCCGGACCTGCAGCGCGTCAAGATGTATATCGCCAAGCGCTACCAGGTGTCCGCCGTGGCCGTCGAGCCGCTGATCGCCTCGGCCCAGCAGACGGGCCGCAGCGTAGGGGTGGATCCCCTGCTGCTGGTGGCGGTGATGGCCATCGAGTCCCGCTTCAATCCCTTTGCGGAGAGCCCGATGGGCGCGCAGGGCCTGATGCAGGTCATCCCCAAGTGGCATCCGGACAAAGTGGATGTCAAATCGGACCGCAGCGCCATGTTCGACCCGGAGACCAACATCCGGGTGGGGGCGCTGGTGCTCAAGGAGTACATCCAGAGCACCGGTTCCGTCGAGCGTGCCCTGCAGCAGTACAGCGGGTCCAGCGATCCGGCTGCGCCCTACGCCAGCAAGGTGATGGCCGTAAAGGCTGCGCTGGCCCAGGCTGCCAAGAGTGGAGGCCGGTTCGTCGGCGCCTGACACGCGCGACCTGCCGAGGGAAGAAGAGAACCCGCCTGCGAGAGCAGCGCGGGTTTTAATGAGATGGTCAGCCCGATCCCTACCCAGCGGACTACGCTGAGTAGGGATTTTGCTTTTTTGGAGGCCATCATGACTGCCGTGACGTTGATCGGAATCGACCGGGCAAACACAGCTTCCACCTGCACGCACAGGATGCGGCGGGTCGAATGGTGTTTCGCAAGAAACTCACGCGTAGCCAACTGTTCGCCCAACTGGCGAATGTCCCGTCCTGCATGGTGGTGATGGAG
>JAFLDU010000056.1 GCA_017309145.1 Zoogloea sp.
GTGGCGTAGGTGCGCTCGGACAGCGGCAACTGGTCGGGCAAGGCGATGCCGGGCAGCGCCGGCAGGCCGATGCGGGCGGCGGGTTCCTTGCTCAGCACCGTGTAGCGCGTGCTGGCGGTGGCCTTGGGCAGGGCCAGGCCGCGGGCGGCGGCGAGGTTGGCCTGGGCCGCATCCGATTCGGCCGTGCTGGCCCGCAGGCGGGCATCTGCCGCCAGGGCTTGGCGCCAGGCGTCGGCCAGGGTTTCCGCGGCTGGCAGCGGCGCGGCAAGCAGGAGCAGGAGGGTGCCCAGGATCAAGGCGGGCCGCTGCGGCGGACGCCTGGGGTGGGAGAGATCCTTCGTCGGCCTCATCGCAGACTCCCTGGGTGATTACTGACTCTATGGTCAGTAATGCTGGGCGTATTTCTGCGGATCGGCTTTGCGACAGATCAAGACTCCGGACGATAGTCCGTCAGCCGGCATTCAGCGGCGTTGTGCCTGCCAGTCCTCAAACCAGGCGGTCAGCGAGCGTTGCGGGCCGAGCCTGGCCAGAGCGTGTTCGATGACTTCATGGTTGCCCCAGATCACCTGATCCAGTGCGCCATCTGCCACCTGCTGCTCGATGTCCCGACAGTACAGGCCCAGTTCGCGATCCACATAGAAGCCATAGGTGCGGCAGGCCACCGGGCGCTGGGCGTAGACAGGACAGGCGCCGCTGTCTGGGTCGAGCAGGGGGCAGGTCACCGGCCGGGCGGGGGTGGGCCCCAGGGCGGTGATGCGGGTGGCGATGAGGTCGAGCTGGTCGGGGGGCAGTGCAGCCAGCCCTTCCTGCAATAACGCCCACTCTGCCCCGGTGAGCTGGGGGACATCCGCCAGCCGCTTGCAGCACCTGTCGCAGCCCTTGCCGCACAGCCAGTCGCCGTGGCCCTCACGGATGAGGCGGACGCGTTCGTCGATGTCGGTGTGGAGCAGGCGGAGAGGTGCGGAGGTCATGATCGCAAGCAGGCTGTCCGGCCGCTCGGGCAGCCGCCGGGGGCGCCATTCTTGCGGTTGCCGGGGGGCTTGGCAAGGTGCTCAGCCGTGGTCGGGCGGGGCGTCGTCCATGTGCGCCAGCCAGGCGTCGAGCCTGGCCAGGGCATCGGCGAAGTCGAACTGGTCGACGGCCCGTGCCAGGGCCTCGGCCAGTGCAGGGTCGCATCGTTGTAGTTCGGCCTGGAGGCTGGCGTGGGTGTCCGCTGCGTCGAGATCGTCTGTGGCAAGCTGTCTGCGCCAGTGCAGCAGTTGCGCCTTCAGGTCGGGGTGGGGAGGGACGTGCCGGGCTGCGGCCGGGGACGGCGCTGGTGAGCCGCCGAGATGCGCGTGAATCGAGCCGCAGGCGGTGGCCAGCGCCTCGGACAAGGCGCCGATGATGGCTTGCCGGGAGTCGTCGGTGGCGGGCTTGGCCAGGTTGAGTTCGGCTTCCTGGGCCAGGCGTTCGATCCGGTCGAGGCCCAGGGTGGCGGCCAGGCCCTTGAGGGTATGGGCGCGGCGTTTGGCGGAGGTGTTGTCTCCGCGCAGGAGTTCGTCGCGCAATGTCTCGACTTCGTGGGTGTGTTCGGCCGCGAAGCGGCGCAGGAAGTGCGCCAGCCGGTTGAGATCGCCGCGCAGGGCGCGCAGGCCGGCTTCCACCTTGAGACCGTCCACCAGGTTCAGGCGCTGGCGCAGATCGTCCTCTTCCTTGGGAGCGTGCGCATCGGCCGGTGGCTGGCTGCGGCAGGCCTGGGGCAGCCACTTGGCCAGGGTGCGGATCAGGTTGTCGGGGTCGACGGGTTTGGGGATGTAGTCATTCATGCCGGCGGCCAGGGCCACGGCCCGGTCTTCGGCGAAGGCGTTGGCGGTGAGGGCCAGGATGGGTGTCTGGGCGTAGCCGGGGAGCTGGCGGATCCTGCGTGTGGCTTCGAGGCCGTCCATGATGGGCATCTGCACATCCATGAGAATCAGTTCATAGGCGTGCTCGGCGGCCAGGGTCAGGGCCTGCCGGCCGTCGGCGGCCAGGTCGGGCACGAATCCGAGGTCGGTGAGCAGTTCCAGCGCCACCTCCTGGTTCATCGCGTTGTCCTCGGCCAGCAGCAGGCGATGCCCCGGTTCGAAGCTGGGCAGTGTGCCGGACTGTTCGGCTGAGGCCGGCACCCGTGCCAGGCCCGAGGTGCGGGCGATGGTGTCGGCCAGGATGGCCGGCAGCACCGGCTTGGGGATGAAGGCTGCGAAGGTGCTGTTGCGGGTGACGTCGCTGGGGCAGCCGCTGCTGCCGCTGACCAGGATGCACACGGGCTGGAGGCGGAGCGGCAGCTGGCGGATCCGCTCGCAGGTCTGGGCGCCGTTGAGGCCGGGCATCAGCCAGTCCGAGAAGACCATCTGGTAGGGCGCGCCCTGGGCGTCGGCGGCGGCCACGCTCTCGAGCGCCATGGCTCCGGAGGCGACCTGATCGACGCGCGCGCCGAGGGCCTTGAGCAGGTCGGCCAGCGATTCGCGGGCCTCTTCCATGTCGTCCACCACCAGGATGCGGGTGCGCGGAGGGAGCAGCTCCTGGGTATCGTCGGCCACGTCGGGGCACAGTCCGAAGGGGGCTTCGAGCCAGAAGGTGCTGCCCTTGCCCGGTGTGCTGCTGACGCCCACCTGTCCGCCCATCAGTTCGGCCAGCCGCCGGCTGATGGCCAGGCCCAGGCCGGTGCCGCCATAGACCCGGGTGGTCGAGAGGTCCGCCTGCTGGAAGGCGGTGAACAGCTGTTCCTGCTGCTCGGCGCTGAGGCCGATGCCGGTGTCGCACAGCTCGAAGCGCAGTCGCACTTCACCGTCACTGCGGCTCACTTCGCTGCCACGCAGCACGACGCTGCCCGCGTCGGTGAACTTGACGGCGTTGTTGGCGAAGTTGAGCAGGACCTGGCCCAGGCGCACACCGTCGCCGTGCAGCATGCGTGGCAGGCTGCCGATCTCGGCGACCAGTTCCAGGCCCTTGGCCTCGGCCTTGTCGGAGATCAGGGCGAAGACGTTGGAGATGACCCGCTCGAGGTGGAAGTCGGTGGGGTCGAGCGTCATCTTGCCGGCTTCGATCTTGGAGAAGTCGAGGATGTCGTTGATGACGGACAGCAGGTGCATGGCCGCGGCGGAGAGCTTGTCGAGCTGCTGCTTCTGCCGGTCGTTGAGGGGGTCGCGGCGGATCAGGTGCGCCAGGCCGATGATGGCGTTCATCGGTGTGCGGATCTCGTGACTCATGTTGGCGACGAAGCTGCTCTTGGCGCGGTTGGCGCTTTCAGCCATGTCCTTGGCGTGAAGCAGTTCTTCGGCGATGCGGTGCTCTTCCGTGACGTCCTCGACGATGCCGATGATCGCATCGGGGAATTCTGGCGTGTCGATGGGGGCCTCGGTCAGGCGGGCCCAGAAGCGCGAGCCGTCCCGGCGGCACAGTTCCTGTTCGTGGGAGAGGGTCTGCCTGGCCGCACGCTGCGGCTGGGTCAGCTGTTGCATGGCCGCGTAGCCGGTCTCGTCGGGGTACCAGGTCTGGACGTGCTGCCCCAGCTGGGCTTCCTCGGGGTAACCGAAGATCTCGTCGAGCTTGCGGTTGCAGCGCACGATGCGCTGGTCCTGCAGGATCACGATGCCGACCGTCGCGTAGTCGAAGATGGCGCGCAGCTCGCCGTTGGCCGAGGTGAGCTGCAGGGCCTGGGCCGACAGCCGCTGGGTGGCTTCCTCGAGGCGCAGGGTGCGCTCCGCGACCCGCTGTTCGAGTTGGCCGCGGTAGCGGTGCAGCTCGCGTTCGGTCTCCTTGCGCTCCGTGATGTCCATCCACACCCCGGTGAAGCACTCGCGGCCGTCCAGTTCGATCGGCCGCATGGAGATCCAGAAGTCGCGCACCTCTCCCTGCTTGTTGCGGCGCTGGCTCTCGAATTCCATGCCCTTCTGGGCAATGATGCGCAGCACGATGTCGTCCACCTCGGCGCGGGTGAAGCGGGCCTGCACGTCGTAGAGGGTGAGTTCCGTGAATTCCTCGCGGGCATAGCCCAGGGATCCGCAGGCGGCGTCGTTGAAGCTGATGAAGCCCAGGGTGGCCCGATCCACCAGCACGATGCCCACCGGCGCCTGGCTGACGATGGTCGCGTACTGGCGCTCCCGGTCGCGCAGGGCCTGCTGGGCCTGGTGCAGGTCGGTGATGTCGCGCCCCACGCCGAGGACGCCCAGCAACTGTCCGGCCTGGTCGTAGATGGGGGTCTTGATGGCGACGATCAGCTCCCGGTGGCCGTCGGCAAAGACCCGCCAGTGGGGGGGCAGCTCGTAGCGGCCGCTGCGGATCGCCTGCAGGTCGGCCTGGCGGTAGCGTTCTGCTTCTTCCGGGGGAAACAGATCTCGGTCGTGCAGGCCGGTGATCTCGTCTGCCGGGCGTCCGGCCTGCTGGACGAAGCGCGGATTGACCACCCGGTAGGCGCCGTCGGCATCCTTCAGCCAGACGAGGTCGGGCATGCCCTGGATCAGCGCATGCAGCTGGCCCCTTTCGGTTTCGAGGGCGGCCAGTGCCATGCCGCGCTGGTGGCGGGTATCCCGGTAAGCCATCACGGCGCGGGCCATCTCTCCGATCAGGCTGTTCCGTAGGGTGGCCAGGGCTTCGATGTGCTGGAAGAGGGGTTGGGTGCCGGCATCCCCGCGATCCGAGCTGAGGGTCGCCAGTGCGTCGGTGAGGGTGTTCAGGCGCCGCGCCAGGCGGTTGGCCACCAGTAGCCAGACGACCAGCAAGGCCGCCACGGCGACGGCGCTCCACAGTTGCAGGCGCTGCCGGAAGTCGGCCAGGGACTGGTTGGCCTCGGTGCTCCGGTCGAGGGCGCGCTGGGTCATCTGGTCATCGATGGCGTGCAGCTGTAGCGACAGCGCCACGTAGTGCTCGTTGGCATTGATCAGGTACTCGCCAGCGAGCCGTGTGTCGATCGAGATCAGGTCGGTGCTCATCAGCACGAAGCGCTTGAAGTCCAGGAAGGCCTTGCGTGCCTCGCGCTGGTTCTCCGCAGGGGCGAGGCTGCCTTGGCCGAGCTGCTCCAGGCGTTTTTCGAAGTCGGCCATCTTGTCGACGATGTGGGTGTGCAGCTGGTAGGCGCCGGCTTCATCGATCCTGCCGGCCTTTGCCTTGCCGAGGGCGTCGGTGAGGTCGTGCTGGAGCATCAGGGACTTAAGGCTGATCGACGAGGCCTCGCTGGCGGCCTGCAGGTCGAGTTGCTGGGTCTGTTTCAGCTGGTCGCGGGCCTGCTCGACCTGGTATTCGGCGATGACATTGACGGCCACGCCCAGCAGCAGGGCCAGGGCCACCGGCAGGAAGAACAGCAGCAGGAAGCGTAGCCGCTGGGTGTGACGTCCCGGGTCGGCGCGCATGGTCACTCTTTGTCGATGGCGTTGAGCAGCGGCGGCCAGGCGGCCGGGGAGATGCTTGCGAGATACTCGTAGCGTCCTTCGCCCAGCGGTTGCAGGACCACCACGGTGCCCTCCGGCTTGACGAAGTAGCCCATCAGGTCGGCCAGGTTGGGGGCGTGGGCGACGATCAGCCGGTTGCTGCCGGCGGGGGGCGGTGTGGAGACCAGTCGTCGTGTGGCGATTAGCACGGGCTTTTTCTGCTCGCTGGTCAGGTTGGCTGTGTACATCAGATCCGGATCGGCCCGGATCGGGCCCTTGAAGCCGGGGAAGCCCAGCCGAACCGTCTCGGTGGTCCGGCACAGGGGGCTGTGGATGATCTCCGCCAGCGGGATCTGCGCCTTGCGGATCGCGCTGCCGACCGTGGCCGCCACGCGCCGGCCGTCGTCATTGAGTACCCGCTGGGTGCTGCAATCATCCAGGCGCAGGTCGGTGACCGAGTCGGCCCTGCTGTTGTCCGTGGTCCCGTGGCGCATGTAGAGCACGTAGCCCCCGTTGCGCAGCTGGCGGATCAGCTTCGGGCTCGGCGGCAGCTCCTTGAAGTCGCTGTTGGCCGGAACCGGAGTCAGGGCCGCTGCCGGCGCTGCGGTGGTGGGGGCCGGGCTCTGGGCGGTGGTCGGCCAGGCGGTGCAGGCCAGCAGCAGGCCGGGCAGGGTGCGGGCGGCTGCGCGTGTGATGAGGCGTCTAGTCGGCATAGTGGTCGGCAATGCGCTTGAAGTGCTCGACGCAGGACAGGAAGGCGTCGACGATGTCCGGGTCGAAGTGAAGGCCGCGCCCTTCGCGGATGATCGCCACCGTCTGCTCCAGTGGAAAGGCGTCCTTGTAATGGCGCCGCGAGATGAGGGCGTCGAAGACATCCGCCAGGGCCATCAGGCGGGCGGGGAGGGGAATGGCATCGCCGGCCAGACCGTACGGGTAGCCGCTGCCATCCCATTTTTCGTGGTGCCCCCCGGCGATCTGCTGGGCCGTCTCCAGGAACTCGAGGGACAGGCTGCCATAGGCGTCATCTCCGGTCACCTGGGCCTGCACCATGCGTACCCGCTGGATGGCTTCCCCCAGGGTGTCGGCGCCGATCTCTGCGTGCTTCTTCATGATTGCGAATTCTTCCGCAGTCAGCTTGCCTGGTTTCAGCAGGATGGCGTCCGGGATGCCGACCTTGCCGATGTCATGGAGGGGGGCGGCCTTGGCGATCCGCTGGCAATACGCCTTGTCGGCCAGCGCCGCGGCGAAGCGGGGGTGGCCTGCCAGGTGCTCCATCAGGATCTCCACGTAGGCCTGGGTACGGAACAGATGATTGCCGGTTTCGTTGTCTCGCTTCTCGGCCAGGCTGGCCAGGGTCATCAGGCTGAGATCCTTGATCAATTCGTTCTCGGCCATGCGTCGATGGACCTCGGCGTCGAGGTAGGCGTTCTGGTCGGCCAGCCGGTCGCGGGCCTGCTTGAGTTCGAGCTGGGCGTGGATGCGGGCCAGCAGCAAGGCTGGCTTGACCGGCTTGGTGACGTAATCGACGGCCCCCAGGGCGAGTCCCCGTTCCTCGTCATCGTCGGCGTTCAGGGCGGTCACGAAGATGACCGGGATGTCCCGTAGCTGCGGGTCGGTGCGGAGGGCCTGCAACACCTGGTAGCCGTCCATCTCCGGCATCATCACGTCCAGCAGGATGAGGTCCGGTCTGGGAGGTGTCAGCACCACCTGGAGCGCGCGCGGCCCCGAGTTGGCGACCCGGACGTGGTAGCGCGGGCGGAGGATCTGGCCGATGACGGAGAGGTTCTCCTTGGTGTCGTCCACCAACAGGATGGTCGCCTGGTTCAGCGTTGATTCCGGAGGGTCATTCGGGTTCATACAGACCTCAGCGCAGGGGGCCGACAGGCACTGCGGAACATGCAATTTGGCATCGAGCCGGATGGCGACCATCACAATACAGACGCGATCACGAGTCCACTACGGGACTGCCCATCCTGGGACGGGCGCACTGCATGGAGGTCGCCATGGCGGCCCCTTGTCTTCATATCGGTCGTGTGGGCAATTTCTTCTGCAGAAACGCAAAGAAACGTTTTCGGCGATGGATGCCCGCGTCGTGCAGTGCGGTTATGGCGGGCCGCTTCCGGGGTGGCTCAGGAGCGGCCCAGGGGCGGCTCAACCCGTCGGGCCCCGCTCGCCATCGGGCAGCGGAGAGCAGAACCACAGCTTGTTGCCCTCGCTGTCTAGAAAGCTGCCGACATGAAAGCCGTCATCGTAGGCCTGCACCGGGTCTGCGATGATCACGCCGCGGGCGGCCAGCGCCGCAGCGGTATCCGGCGCATGGAGGGTGGCGATGCTGGTCGGTCACCGCCAGCGCGACGACCTTGATGCGCAGGAGGCCAAAGTCTGCTGCAGCCATGATGCGGACCCCTAGAAGCGTACTCGGAGCATCTTGCTGAAGTCGGGGCGGGCGACCTGCAAGCCTGTGATCCACTATAGACCCAGGCGCTCCTATTTCTGAGTGGGCATGGGAGCCGGCTGAGCCGACCCATGATCGGGCTGGCTGCGAACTCCGCCCGTGGGCGTCCGAGGCTGAGTTTCTGGCGTTTCGGGTGCGACTGTAGCGCAACGGGTCGGTGAGCGACAAAGGCCAACCCCTGAGGACTGGCCTTTGTCTTGATTCCCGGTGGGTGGTGAGTGACTCGAATACTCGACCTACGGATTAAGAGCCCGAAAACTTCGTTTCGGACCGGGTATCGCGACACTTGCGCGCCGTTCTAGGTGTCATGCAAGAGGGGCTGCGCGGGGCGTCCCGGGATGGCCTCTATCTCCAGGTAGAATGGACGCGTGCTGCCATAAGTGTCTGTCGTTGATGGGTTTTTGTGATGGGCGCGATGTGTGATCGCGGCACTCATTCGCTGATTTGACTTGCGATGGGTCGGGGCAGGACCGGGCATTCCCCGGTCCGATGCGGGGCGTTTCCCGTTGGGAGAGAACGCCCGATCCGATTTCGAAGAGCCAGTCCTGGCGCGGCTTTCCCCTTGGTTCGGACCGGGTAAGGACCGGGGAGTCCCGAACGGTGTCGGTACGACGACCGAAGAGTCCTTAGTTCAGTATGAACCCTGGGGGCGACACCTAGCCCATAATCGGGCTGACCACCTCCGTCAGGATTCTCACGCACGATGAAAGCCGTTTCGCTCAGCGAGGTAAAGACCCGGCTTTCCGAGTTGCTGACCATCGCCGAGCGTGGTGGGGAGGTCACCATCACCCGGCGCGGCCGGCCCATTGCCCGGATTGTTGCTGTGATGGTGTCTCCCGCGCCTGCCCTGACCCAGCAGGAGCGGGTTACCGGCATCTTTACGCGCCTGCGGGAGATGCGCCACGGGCGCACGCTGAGCGGCAATCTCCGCGAAGCCATCGAGGACGGCCGCGACTGAATGGCCAGTACAACGGACCGTGCCCTGATCTGGCGAGTCAGCGGAGTGCTGCCAATGCGGCTTCGGGAGCCTTGTCCAGAACCTTGAGCAGGGCCTTCGCTGCGCCAGTCGGGCTGCGCTTGCCCTGCTCCCAGTTGCGAATGGTGTTGAGCGGCACATCGATCCGCTCAGAGAACTCGGCCTGACTCAATCCCAGGCGTCTGCGCACCCGACGGGCGAACTTCGCAGCATCAAGCAAGGCTTGCGCTTCATCGGCAGCTTGCTGAGTGGCGATCTCTTCATCTGTCGTTGCGTCAACGCGAGCGGTGTCAATCCGGCCGAGTTCCAGCGAGGCGGGGATCGCGGGGTCAATCGTCACGCGTACTGTCTTCATAGTGTCGGACCTCTCGTTGGTTGGCCTTGCGAGCGGAAATGATGCGCAGAGCGTCATCTCGTGGCGTATAGACCACGACGAAAAGACGCTGTTCGATCTTTCCCAGGAGCTGATAACGTTCTTCGCCGTAGCTGCGGCGCGTGTCGGCCTGAACCAGTCGATCAGGATCGAAAAAAGCGCGTGCCGCGTAGGCGAAGTCGAAACCACGCTCACGGAAGCAAGT
This sequence comes from Zoogloea sp., assembly GCA_017309145.1. Classification (GTDB taxonomy): domain Bacteria; phylum Pseudomonadota; class Gammaproteobacteria; order Burkholderiales; family Rhodocyclaceae; genus Zoogloea. Next base: position 9,397 of record JAFLDU010000056.1, read on the forward strand.
GTCACTCTTGGCTTCGTCCCATTCGAAGTTCATGGGCGGAGTGTAGTTCAGTGAACTACCTTCAGCAAGTCCGTTGGCGACGGACGAAAAGGCGGAGTATTTCTGGTAGTAGGTTTTACCAGAACGACTTGGCGAGGGTGTAGGTCTCGCGAAGGGGAGTGGTATACGCGCCAGCTACACCTCGTAGCGCTGTTCACCGAGGTGCGGCGAAGTCGTTCCCCGGTCCTCGATGTTTCACTACTGCTCGGTTGAATCCCGGATTCCGGCCGATCATCCGCTCAGACCGGTGAAGAAACTCGCCGACTCGGCGCTGTCGGCTATCTCTGCCGAACTCGATGGCCTTGATCGACGCCTGGGCGTCATTCAAGAGCTTCAAGCGCAAGGACGACGAGGAGCCGCCCAAGCCTGGCGATGGCAACGGAATGTTGGATTTCAAAGGTGAGAAGAGCTCCAGCGCCACCCACCGGCGCACCGCTGACCCCGACGCAAAGCTTATGCGCAAGGGCAATGGCCAGCCGGCCAAGCTCAGCTACGGTGGTCATGCGCTCATGGAGAACCGCAGCGGTCTGTGCGTCGATCTGCTGATCACCGACGCGACAATGGCCGAACATCCGGCCGGCCGCTAGCTGCTGACCCGCGCCCGCCGCCGCCGGATGCATCCCAAGACATTCCCCGCACCATTCGATGGGTATCAAAACGGGAATGGGAAACCAAATCCGGGAATGAAGTCATGAGAAGTCGGATGGCGAAGGCCACTGCTGGCGCGGTTGCTCGGGGTTTTGCATCGGACTGCTATGGCGATCTACTTAATGCGCTTCTGGATGGCGGTAAGCTTGGCTGTGTTGCGAGAGCTGCATGCCCTGACCAAGACGCCTTTAGCGAAAAACTTGAGCTGAGAATGGACCGAACGAGGGACTGAAATTCAATAGACAAAACAAAGGCCACCCGGAGGTGGCCTTTGTTTTTAAATCCTTGGTGGGTTGTGAGTGACTCGAACACTCGACCTACGGATTAAGAGTCCGGAGGTTTTGGTGTTTTTTGGCGTTGATGGGTATGCGCAAAAATATTCATGTAGTTGAAAAATAAGGATTGTATCCGCTGAGTGCATTGATCGACGTTGAGGGGTATTGCTAGAATGTGGCTACACCGTGGCTACACGGGCATCTGTGTAGCGACCTTCGGAGCCAATGCCATGCAACGCGAACGCCTCACCCCTGACCGCATCCGCCGCTTTACTTGCCCGAACGACGCGAAACAGGCTTTCCTCTGGGACACCGATGCACCGCGCCTTGCCGTGCGTGCGACGGCCGGCGCGAAGTCCTTCGTCTTCGAGGCCAAGTTGAACCGGCAAACCGTCCGCGTGACCATCGGTGACGTGAGGGCCTGGAACCTAGACGACGCCAGAGCGGAGGCTCGCCGCCTTCAAACCCTGATTGACCAAGGCGTCGACCCTCGCCAGGAGAAAGCCGAGCGCATCGCAGCGGCTGAGGCCAAGCGCGAAGAGGCCCGCCGGGTCGAAGCGCCGGCTCTGGAGGCGTGGGTCGCCTACCTCGATGCTCGCAAGGCAAGATGGAGCGACCGGCATCTGGCTGATCATGAAAGTGTGAGCACTGAGGGGGGCGAGACTCGGACCCGAGGGCGCAGGCCTGGAGAGAGTGACAAGACCCAACAGGGGGCGCTCCGGCCGTTGCTTCTGCTTCCCTTGGCTGGGATCGACGCCGACCGGGTGCGTGCGTGGCTGGAGGATGAGGCGGCCAAGCGTCCGACCCATGCAGCGCTGGCTTTCCGACTACTGCGCGCCTTCCTGTCGTGGGCTGCTGATCGCCCGGAATACCGCAGCCAGGTCCAGGCCGATGCGTGTGCCGCGAAGGTGGCCCGCGACACGCTGCCGAAGAAGGCTGCAAAGGACGACTGCCTGCAGCGTGAGCAGGTGGCGCTATGGTTCGCCCATGTCCGGCAGATCCATAACCCGGTGATTGCCGCGTTCCTGCAAACGGCGCTCCTGACCGGTGCCCGTCGCGAGGAGGTGGCCGGCATCCAGTGGGCCGATGTGGATTTCCAGTGGAAGTCCGTCATCATCAAAGACAAGGTGGAAGGGGAGCGCACCATCCCGCTGACGCCCTACGTGGCCGGCCTGCTGGCCTCCCTGCCTCGGCGGAACGAATGGGTGTTCTCCAGTCCCACCGCAGCGGATGGGAGGCTTCAGGAGCCGCGCATCGCTCACAACAAGGCGTTGACTGCTGCTGGTCTGCCGCCCCTGTCCATTCACGGCCTGCGCCGCTCGTTTGGCACGCTGTCGGAATGGGTGGAGGTGCCCGCCGGCATCGTCGCCCAGATCATGGGCCACAAACCCAGCGCGACTGCCGAGAAGCACTATCGCCGCCGGCCCCTCGACCTTCTGCGCATGTGGCACGTGAAAATTGAGGCCTGGATTTTGGAGCAGGCCGGCATCGAGGCGCACAAGGAGGCGGCTGATGCACGTTTTAAAGTCGTCAAATGACACATAGAATGGCTATCGCACACTGCATGTCAATGTGCCATTTGGTATAGGTTGACATCATGTTCTGATGTTGGAGTAATTTGTGATGTCTTTCACTTGTAGCAAGTGTATTTCCGCTCTTTTTTTGGCTTCGGCACTCTTTGGATGCAGTGGATTGCCGCCGCACCGCCCCTCCGAGGTCGCTGCAGCGGTGAGCCCCGTCATCGACGGGAAGCCAATGCTTAGGACGTTTCTTACGACGGTGCTGTTGGACTCATTTGAGTATTCTGTTTCCGCTGTGAGCAACAAAGTCCAAGTTACAAGCCGGCTTATTGAAACCCCAGACGACGTTTTCTTTGTTCTCTGGCGCACCGATGCCGAAGTCTTCGTTCCCGTTGCTAAGGTGGAGAAGCGTGACATCCTCAGGATTAGACGTGGGAAGTACATGTACTCTCTACCCTATGTTGCAATTCAAACTCGGGATCACAGGTTCTACGCCTTTATATGTAGCGCTGAGTGCGAGCCTTTCGCTGTGAGTCTCGAAGAACTGGCCCGCTCCAATACCTCAATGCGCTAGTTACGACCGAGCACCACCGCTGCGCCTAGGTCGGCCAACTGAAAAGCGGGACACCTTCACCCGCCTGGCGCGGCACCCCATTGAAGGGCGCTTGAAGGAGCGTGGATGGACGTAGTTGTGCAAATCCAAGGACGGGATGCCTTGCCGGTTCGTGCGGTACCGTTTGCCGGACGTTGGCAATGGATGTCGTCTCCAGACGGCATTGCTTCTGCCTGTTCGCAAAAGTCGGAAGTCACCAAGTGGATTAAGGTCCATCAGGACGCCGATCCGCAAGAGGTCGTTGTCCGCAACAGGGAGTTTCTTCCTGCTTTTGCCATTTCTGGCGATGGGGCCGTTCGGGCGCTTCATCCAGATGAGTGGTCCTTTTGTATCGACGAGATCAACTGCTTGGGGACAAAGCTCAAGGGTGAGGAGGCCGCGGAGGGAGAGAATCTATCGACGTGGCGCCGCCAAGCCATTGAGAAGCTTCCGGCCGGCGCTTTCGTTTGGCTAGACGATTTCAAGCGGTGGCTTGCGGACAACGCCTGCAGCGACATCGACGAACAAATACTGGATGACGACCCAGTCGTCGAGCCGACACTTCAGCCGTTGGTACCCTCAGACTTGGAGACCGTGCTGTTCGAGGGTTTCCGCGCTGCCAAGCCCCAGGACGGGAGTGCCACAAGTTCGTTCTCTTCCCTTACGTCAATTCTTGCCGGTTGGTTCGAGACGCCGGCTGACGACCTGCCAAGCGAGCAATGGTATCGAATCAGAACGGCTTCTTGGCTGATGCTTTGGGACAAGTTATCTCCAAGCCAACGCCGGGAGGTCGCCCTGCAATGGGACTATCTGCACGATCCATCAAATGCGGTTGAGCGCGAGCAGGCGTGGGAGGCTTTCTGTCAGCTTGATCAAATCCGAAAGGAAATTCGCGAGTGGGAATGCCTCAACCCGCAGAGCATTACCGAAAAAGCCGAACAAACAGACCGCTTACTTGCCCTGCGAGAGCAGGAGCGCCTTCTTCGTGTTCAGCTATCCAGTGATCCCGCAGGCTCTGCCCAAGAAGATCGGGCACAGCAACAGGGCGAGGCAGAGGCTGTCACGCCGACACTAAGTCGGGGGGTGGTTGCAACGGAGACCAAGGACTTCGCACAGTTGGGCCGCAAAGAACGACAGATCATGTCGATTGTTGAATGCGCTAGGAGCTGTGGTTATGAGCCTCTTTTGATACCGCGTGGAGGCAAAAAGCAAATCAAAGAGCGCTGCTTGCAAGAAACGAAATTATTCACTGACAGCGCATTCGATGATGCATGGAAACAGGCAATTCAAGAGACGCCGCCCCGCATTCGGATGAAAGATCATGACATGTATGGTCGCAGGATATGAGTCTTCCACTTTTCTCTGTAGGGATGTAGGAACCCAAAAATAACCCACATTCCTACTGTCGATTCCTACTGTATCCAATCAATCTAATTGCACCTGCCGACGTTGAACGCCACGGCAATCCTGCTTGGCGTCAGCGGAGGTTTCCCACCGGAGACCAAGCAGATGCAATCCAATGTTTCTACCGCCAAGCGCACGGATTACGCCCACATCCTGCGCAGCTATTCCACAATTGAAGCCGCAGCGGTCCTGAAAGTCCGTCCGCAGACGTTGCGGGCGGCAGTGTGTCGTGATGGCGCATATTTCGGGGTGCGTCCCCTCAAGCGTCCCAACCGCTTTTTGGCGTGGCCAGCCGATCAAATCGATGTACTGGCCGTCGGTGAGGTGGCGTGATGAAGAGCGTCAAGCACATCGCCTGTGATAGGTCCAGCGCCGCAGTCCAAGGGGCACTCCCCGATGCCGCTGCAATCCCTCAGTCAAGTATCAGCACCTCCGGAGAAGCACAGCGCCGCCGCATCCTCGAGATGCTGCGCACAGGGCCCAAGACCACCCTGGATTTTCGGCGTGCGGGTGTCATGCAGAGCCAGACAAGGATTCACGAGCTTCGCGCCCGAGGCTTTGAAATTCCAACAATCGCTCGCATCACCACCCTCGACGACCAAGGGTTCCCGCATAACAACGTCGCGCTATACGAGCTTATCGCCGAGGTAGAGCGGGAGGACGGTCAATGCTGACGCGCAGCAAAGACACTTCCAAGGCAAGGCGCCGCCATTCTCGGCCCATCGATCATGCTGCTCAACGCTACGAGGCAGAGAAGGCTGACCTTGCATCCAAGGGGCTCTCACCCATCGAATACGCGCGCGCCTGCCTTGAAGCCGCTCGGAGGGTAGGCCTGTGAGCATTAGAGTTATGACGCTTGTGTGGGACGGCTATCAGGGTGGCGGCTCTGAGCTGCTGGCACTCTTGGCCTTGGCCGACTGGAGCGACGACGAAGGCCGTTGCTTCCCGTCCGTTGCTGCAATTGGCAGAAAAACCCGGCTTTCAGAAAAGCAGGCGCGTCGAGTCGTCCATAGCCTGATCGATGATGGAGTGGTGAAGGTCGTTGCGGGCAAAGACGGGGGCCGGGGATCGCGGCGCTATCAAATCTCCCTTGATCGTTTGCGCGCTGAAACGGCATACGCCCCCCTCCCGCCGAAGGGAGGGCTCCCACGGAAGGGAGGGCTCCCGCCAATGGGAGGGCACCCCTCCCGTGGATGGGAGGCCACCCCTCCCACCGATGGGAGCCGAACCGTCATTGATACACCAGAGATACGTCAGGAGGCAGGGGACTGCCCCCCTGCTGCAGACTCAGGCAAGAAGCCATCTGCAATGAAGGGCTCGCGGCTAGCCGCTGACTGGCAGCTTCCTAGAGCCTGGGGTGAATGGGCACTGTCTGAAGTCCCAGGGTGGTCCGCCGACCACGTGCGGAAGGTCGGCGAGATGTTCGGGGACTACTGGCGCTCCAAGGCGGGTAAGGACGCAGCCAAGGCCGACTGGATGGCCACTTGGCGCAACTGGGTACGCCGAGAGGCTGGGCGCAACGGCCCCGCCATCTCGCGTGGGTCGCCGACTAGTGCGTCTGATCCGTTTCGAGGGTGCCTGTGATGCTGCTAAACGGATTGAAGCCGCTCGTCGAGATGAGGCTGGCTGGGCAGATCCCGCCGGGAGACGTGTGGATTTTGTTTGGCGACTACGAGCAGGTTGCCTGGTGGCAGTGGTCCGACGTCAGTGCCGAGATCGTGATGGACGACCGCTCCCCGATTGGTCGCCTCGATCTGCGCGCCCTGGTTGGCCTGTCGGTCTGCATCCAGGCTGATCGGTACGGCGACGCACTCATGCTGCTTTGCCGGCGACTGCAGGCCCTGGTGCGCAGCTTGAACGTCTATGTCATCGAGTGGCTGCCGGACGGCATCGGGATGTGGTGGGACAGAGGCATGGGTGAGAGCTGGGCACCGTTCGATGCCGTTGAGCGGAGGACTGTGTGATGGGCGCGAACTTCATCGAAGACTCCATCGACTTTGGGGCGTACATGGCTTCGACAGAAGCTGCCCACAAGCTCATCCCTGCCGGCGCATTCGGTGCTGAGGTGGCCGACTACTTTGAGCATGGCGCCCAGCAAACCGGCGCTAAGCTGCCGTGGCGAAAGACGCGGGAACTGATCCGGTTCCGTCCGGGCGAGGTCACGCTGTGGAGCGGCATGAACGGCCACGGCAAGAGCCTGGCACTTGGTCAGGCCGCTTCCGGCTTTGTCTGCCAGCGGGAGCGCGTGTGCATCGCCAGCTTCGAGATGCGCCCCGTGGTCACCCTGGCGCGCATGACCCGGCAGAGTGTCGGCTGCCGCCAGCCTGATCGTGACGTGACGCTGGAGCTGCACGACGTGTGGTCCGACTGGCTGTGGATGTACGACCAGCAGGGCCAGGTCACCGGCGAGCGCATCCTGGCCGTCATGCGGTACGCGGCGGAGAAGCTGAAGATCAAGCACTTCATCCTGGACAGCCTGATGAAGTGCGGGCTGGCCGAGGACGACTACACCGGACAGAAGCTGTTCATCGACGCGCTCTGCACCATCGCCCGCGACACCGGCATGCACATCCACTTGGTGGCCCACAGCCGCAAGGGGAAGGACGAGACGCAGGCGCCGGGGAAGATGGACGTGAAGGGCTCTGGTTCGATCACTGACCAGGTGGACAACGTCGTGATCTGGTGGCGGAACAAGGCCAAGGAGGCGGCGGCCCAGGCCGGCGAGCCTGTGGAGCCAAACAAGCCTGACGCGATCATGGTCATCGACAAGCAGCGCAACGGCGAGTTTGAAGGGAAGGTGGCCTTCTGGTTCGACAGGGACTCCATGCAGTACCTGGAAAACAGCATGCAGCAGCCGGTCGATATGCACTCCCCCGGGTACTGGGCAGATGAGCGAGGGTTCGATGGGTAACAAGTGCGCAGTGCTGGCATGCAGTTAGTTGGGCGTAGGGGTCAGCCTCAAACTGATGTTGTTCCGGTTGATAAAACAAGAGGATAACAATGGAAAAAAACCTTGATACGACCACGCAGAACAAGCGACGACCCGGGTTCCAGCCTGGACAGTCTGGCAATCCGGCGGGGCGCCCCAAGGGCGTTGCAAGTCGTGCCACGCGGTTGCTTCAGGCGCTCGATAGCAACGACATCGACGGCGTCCTCGTCGCAATGGTTAAAGCGGCCAAGGATGGCAACGTCGGGGCCGCACGCCTCCTGATTGAGCGGATCTTTCCGCTAGCTAGGGAGCGACAGTTGAACCTTCCCGGACTCCCTGCTGTGACCGATGCGGCGGGTGTCGCGGAGGCACAGAACTGGATCATCCAGTCCATTGCAGTGGGCGATTTGACTCCGGGTGAAGGCAACACTCTCTCCGCCGTGATCGAGACCCGGCGCCGGGCCCTTGAAACTCAGGAGCTGGAGTTGCGCATTGCCGCCATTGAGGCGGAACAGCGGAAGGCCGGCAGGAAATGATTTGTCGGGCGATCCAATAGATTACCCATTTTGACTAATTCACTAACGAGAGATACCTCAATGTCCAAAAACCTATTCAGCCGTATAGCTCGCATCGAGGAGTCCGCACGGGAACCGGAGCCGCTGCAAATCACCATCGCATTTGTCCAGCCTGGTGGCCGGGTGACTAGTCGCCTCTTGCTGAAGGATGGCGCCAGGATTGAGTTGCCTGCTGATGGCGACGAGTACTGCGAAAGCGCCCGCGCAGCATCCACACCGAGGGTGTCGTCATGAGCCGCATCGCTGTCCGGCTGGCGAAGCTGGAGCGTGCGGCCAGATCCGGCGATGAGATGGTGCCGGTGCTGGGCTTCTGGATGACGCGTGACGCTGTGCGCGAAATGCTCCGCCGAGTGCTGGCTGCTCGGACCATTCTTCCGGCGGTTCGCGCCCCAGACGCCACAGAGAGGCCCAAAGCGTGAGCTGGGCTGCTGAACTTAAACCAGGCCTGCCAATGCGCGGGCCATTTTTTTGCCTTGAGGAGACACCATGCCGCTGATAGATAACGTAAGACGCCCCGCCGTCGGAGCCAAGCCCGGAGGCCGCTATGCAGGTGGTCTCATTCCGATTCGTCGCGGTGACGAACTGGTTGCAGCGAATCCGTTTGCCGAGCCGGATGACGGCAGCCCGTCGCTTGCACAGTCCATCGCCGCGTCCAATGCCGTCCTCGCAGCGAAGGGTGGCGACCGCTTTGCCCACCTCGGGGCAAACCCGCTTGTGGCGGCGGCTGTCCCTGACCCGCGCATGACTGGCCGAGTCTCGACGATTGGCGCGGAAGGCTACAACCAAATGCTGAAAAATATGCAGAATGGTACTTTCGGCAATCAGCCCCAGGCAAAGCCAGGCGCTCCTGGCAATCCGCTTGTTGCTGGAGTAACGCCTGCCAGCCCGGCCCAGCCGAACGGCCTAACCATTTCCAACGGAATGGACTCCGGCAGCGGCCTGCAAATCACGAATGGCTTTGACTCGCCCGCTCCGGCTGCTCCCGCTCCGCAGGCTGCGGCCCCGGCTACCCCGCAGCAGCCTACCCAACAGCAGCCGCAGAAGTTCGCCCGTGGCCGTGTGCCCAACGCACTGATTAATGGCATCGTGCGAGGCGAGGGCGGTCCGACCGAGGACAAGGTTCCGGCAAAGGTTTCCCCTGATGAGGCCATCCTGCCGGCCAAGACCGTGCAGGCGCTGGGTGGTCCTGCTGCCATCAAGGCCCTGATCGAGCGCACCAACGACGGCCAGCCGCCCGAGAGCGAGGTGAAGGGCGGCGGCAGGTACGCGGACGGTGCTGTTCCGGGCTTTGTGGCTGACTGGCAGGACGCAATGGAGCGTGGCGCTCCGATCCGACAGGACGTTGAGAATCTGACTCAGCTGGGTGCGGATACAGTGGCTTACGCCAGGCGCCCGGCTGACGCGTTCATGGACAAGGTGGCGCGTTCGGGCAATCAGATTGCCGGCGCCAGCCGTCAAGCCATTGGAGACTTCTCCGGCGTGTCTCGTCGCATGCCTGACATACCCGCCGAGGATGCCGCGGCATACGCCGCCCAGCCATCCCCGAGGCCGCTCGTTGCAAACGTTGCCAGGCCGCCCGAGACCCCGACGACAACGCCTGCGGTCACCTCCCTGGCTGCGGCTGCACGGCGTCCGTCTGCTCCTCTTCAGTCCGGTAGTCCGCTCATCGCTGCCGCACCGTACCGCAACACCCCCGATGCGCCTCCGTTTTCCGGCGGTGCGATGTCTTCCTCCGTTGATGTGCCAGCGCGGGAGCAGGCCGGCCCGAAGGTGGGCATCATCGCGGACCCCGCTGCACAGGAGCGCCGGGCCTTTGATAACTTCGTTACCCGCTCCAACGGCGAGGCTGCGTACCGTGACGCCATCCGCTCCGGTAAGCCTCAGAACATCCAGGCGGCAAGCAATGCGCTGGCGAACCTGACGAAAATCGGAGACGAGCAGGAAGCGGCAGCGGGTGCGTTCCAGCAGGGCCTTGAAGGGCTGCGCCAAAAGAGTGCGGCAGAGCGCGACGCCGAGGACAACAAAGGGCGCTGGTCCCTTGCTCAGTACGCGCAGCAAGGCCGCAATGCGATGGCAGCCGAGACGGTGCGTGGCAACAACGCGCTCGTCACCGAGGCCATGCGTGGGCGAAACAACCTCGACGTGGCGGACTTGCGGGCGAAGTCGGAGCAGGCAGGTCGTGAGTACATCAACCCGCTTGATGCCCAGATCAAGCAGGCCCAGGTGGCTGACTCCAACGTGCGGGCAGCCCTGCGTGACCAAGTGCTCAAGGGTTCTCCTGCGGAACAGCAGGCTGCCGCGAAGCAGCTAGCGGCACTTGACGGCAAGTTCCAGGACCGCGACAGCGCCGAGGTAGCGAAGGCCCGCATGGCATTGGTTGGAGATATCGCCAAAGCCTACAACGGCCCAATGGGCGTTCCGCTTGGCCCGGACAAGATGCCCATTCCGTTCGACCAATACGCCGCGCCTGTTCTGCGTGCTGCTGGTGCAGGTGACATGCAGAGCCAGCAGCAGGCACCATCCTTCGAGCAGTACTCGTCACAGATCCGGGCGAGGAATCCCGGCCAGCAGCTCACTGACAAGCAGCTCCAGGACGCCTACGGCGAGCGGTACGGCGCTAGCGCATCGCAGGCGCCAGGAACGGTTTCGACGGGGCAGGTCATCAACGGCTATCGCTTCAAGGGCGGCGACCCGAGCAAGCAGGCTAGCTGGGAGAAGGTTGGCGACGCAGAGCGGCCCAGCATCATCAGGTCCGGGTTTGTCTCGTCCGTGCCATTGGTTGGCCCGTCGTTGGGGCTGGCGCAATGGGTTGGGCGTCACTTCTCACGGTAGGTGGTCGCCGTCCCTGCCGTCCTCGGGCGGCGGGGATATTCCGGTTTCAAACCGGAATGAACGACAGCAAGCAGGGGAAGGTTCCGTTTCAAACGCGACCTTTCCCCGCTGGTGGTCTCTAGACGCGTGCTGGTTCGAGTCTCTCCGTCCGCACAAATGGCGAACGGGGGATACGTAGGCTTGCGCCATTGACGAGCTGCGGAGCGACCTGGTGCCCAATCTTCCGAAGGAGTTGGCTGCGAAGTACGAGGCCGAGATTGTCGCGTTCCTCGACGAGCATCCGGGTGAGTGGTTTCTGCCTGCTGGTGTGGCGCGGGGAATCGGCTGCACAAGGCAAGCAGCTTGGGGCTGTTTGGCGCGCCTAGTTCGTCGGGGTGAGTGTCGGGCGAGGCACTACGAGATCATCGACAAGAGGTACCGAGTCAGGCAGAAAACTGCATACGCAGCGCTGGAGCGCGATGCCGGTCTGACCCTCGCGAGCATCTTCGGATTTGTGCCTCGCCCGCCTGCGCCCGGGCGAGTCGTCAGGGGTAGGGCGTGCGCTGATTGACTGGAATCTGTGACCGGGAGCCGAACGTAGTTGCCCCCGTGACTACGGGAATTGGCGATGCAATTTAAATGCGACGTGTCACATACAGCGGTGTCAGACGCGGGGTAGTCTGAGTGGTGTTTCGAGATGCAGAGCCGACACGACCATGCGCCGACCGTTCAATTTGAAAATTTGTCTCCTGACCATCGTCGGAGCGGGGGCCGTAGTTTTAGCGAAGGTCTCTCATGCAAGCGATACAGCCTACCGGTGTGCAGACGTAGGTGGGCGCATCACCTTCTCGGACGTTCCATGCCCGCGATCTGCGATAAGCCAATCAGTGATTTCAACCGTTCCGGCAACCCGTGGCGCGGGTGGCACCGAGTTGCGGCAACTTCGCAACATGCAGGCGATACGTGCGATGGGTGAGCGCAGCGCACATGGAGCAGCTGGCAGCGGAGCCTCAGGCTCGGCAGCACATGTCGAATGCCCAACTGAGCGAGATATCACGAATCTTGAGACAAGGGCGTCCAGCATTACGCTCGATGCGCGTAGCAGAAGTTTCCTCCAGGCTGAGATCCGACGTGCGAAGGCCTGCGGAACTGAAGGTGGTAGGTATTCTCGCGAGGATTGGGCTCGTATCAATGCAGGGATTTCTGCCCAAACACGGATCAGTGGCGCCGACCGAGCCATGGGGCAGATGGATGCAGAGCGCGTTCATGCCAGCGCAGCATCTCCTCAAGAGCGGCAGCGGATGCAGGCAGACCTTAATCAGGCGGCAGATCAGGAGTCACAGAGCGCGAGGCTTGAGGCAATGCGCTCCAGAGCCAACGCTTCATCGGCAAGCGAACCAAGAACGGTTACGCATTGCTCTGGAGGCAACTGCTGGGACGATCAGGGTGCGATGTATCGCAATGCTGGTGGCGGACAGATGTATGGTCCTACGGGCTTCTGCCAGAAGGTTGGCAACAGCGTACAGTGTCCGTAAATGCGGCGGCAGCACGCTTCGCCAAATCCAGTGCCTTGACGTGGGGCAGTCATTGAGCAATCACGATCTTCGTACGGATCACTAACTTGACATAACCTGAAAACTGGCGGATTCTAAAAAAGCGCTGCAAACAACAGCGCTCGGGATTGGCGTCCCGGAAATCACAAGGCCGACAAGGCCGCGCAAGCGGTTTTAATGAGATGGTCAGCCCGATCCCTACCCAGCGGACTACGCTGAGTAGGGATTTTTTTTTGGAGGCCATCATGACTGCCGTGACGTTGATCGGAATCGACCTGGGCAAACACAGCTTCCACCTGCACGCACAGGATGCGGCGGGTCGAATGGTGTTTCGCAAGAAACTCACGCGTAGCC
>JAFLDU010000057.1 GCA_017309145.1 Zoogloea sp.
CGGCACGGCGCCGGCCGGCACCAGGCCTTCATGCCGGCCCGCCCCCCGCGGCAGCAGGTACAGCCCCGGCACCAGCCCCTCGACCCGATGCACGAAAAGCAGCAAAGAGATCCGTGCCTCGGCGTCCAGACCCAGCACCTCGATCAACCGGGCAAAGCCCGCGGCACTCATCACATGGCCGGGGTCAAAACGCTGGGCACTGCGCCGGCCGAGAATCCGGGCGGCGGGCTGCAGCGGCGGTAGGGCCCGCAATACCGGCGGCAATCCGCACCCATCGGCACGCCGGGTCGCCTGCGCCACCTCGTCGATGATGGGCCAGCGGAACATCGGAAAGCGGTCGATCTCGCTCGCCACACCCTGCCACTGCGCCCCTTCGCCGACCGCCCGCAGCATGGCAGGCGCGAACCCGGCCGCCCCCTCGCCCAGATCCAGTGAAAGCAGCACTTCGGCCTCCTCATGGCTGACATCGGCGCGCCGCCCCGGAAAGTCGGCGACTCGGTCCAGCCCCAGCACGGCCGCCAGCGTGGCCGTGCCGATCCGCCCCTGCTCCACCGGGCGCCAACCCAGCAGGCCCGCGGCGTACTGCAGGGCCCCCATGGCGTGGCCAGTATCCAGCTGACAGTAGCGGAAGGCCCGCTCGCCGTACTTCCAGGCCTCCCGCCACATCACCGTGCCCAGACCGACAGCCAGCGCGGCCCCCGTGGCAAAGGGCCGTGGATGGCGTGCCCGCAGTTCGAGCGCATGGCAATCGGGCAGATAGTGGTAGAGCCCGTCGGCCAGGCCCGACACGCCAGCCACCAGCACATAGACCTCCACCGGATGCAGGTTGCCGCTCGACGGATGGGCCCGCAAGGCCCAGCGATCCGGCCCCAGCGACTTCCAGGCGGTGAGGCCGAAGGCCAGATGCAGCAAGGCGCCCAAGGCCGCCCGATCGGCGCGGGCGGGCCGGGCCGGCGCACCGATCAAGTCGGGAGCCCTGGCCAGAGGCAGGGGAATCACCGCCGTCCCGGCATAGCGGCGGAAAGGCGCGGGCCGGGCATCCCAGTCCAGCGAACTCGGCCCTGCGGCGAAGGCGGCAAAGTGATGCCGGGTCTGGCGCTGATAGATCCCGACCACCTCTCGGGCAGACAGTAGGGGCGCAGGCACGATGAAAGCGGAGGGCGGCATGGGCACACTCGGAAAGCTCATGTCCGCACCTCAGCAAGTTCAATGCCGGCTGCAAGAGCCCTTCCCCGGACGCTCCGGAAACCCGCACAGGACAAGGCCTGCAGGCATGCAAGGAGAGCACGGCGCGGGTGCAGGCAGCGCTGGAGAACAGCGGTTTTGTCGACTTCACCACATGTTCGACCGGCGCGGCACCAACCCTCCGCCTCTGATCTACATCAAACGCCGACAAAAGAATTGTGAAGTATTACCAAGAAACGCCTGGAGCTGCCGTAATGGTCCACTACAAAGTGAAGGCAGCACAGAGCCCCCGGCTTCAATCAAAAAAGAAAAGAGTAGAGCACGCCCATGTGGATCAACCGGAAGCAATACGAGCAACTTCAGAACGAGCTTCAAGCCAGCCGCAACCAGGAGCAAGCCCTGAAGGGCGAAATCGCTACCCTGCGCGACGAAGTCGAAGCACTCCGCCGGAATCATTCCGACAAGGAACGCCACTGCGACGACCTGTTGTCGGTCGTCAAACGCATGGCGGAGTTCGGCAACTCCCTGTCCGGCGCCCAGGGCAGCCTGGCGGAAATGGCCGGACTGCTGCGGAACGAGAAGGACAAGGCGGTGGAAGCCGCGCACGTGTCCCAGACCAGCGGCCAGGCCACCACCGAGATCGCCGAGAACCTGCAACGGCTGGCCGCCGAATCCGAGAACTCCGCCCGGGAGGTGGACGCCCTGGCCCAGCGCGCCGACGAGATCAGCGCCATCGTCAAACTGATCCACGGCGTGGCCGACCAGACCAACCTGCTGGCCCTCAACGCTGCCATCGAGGCGGCCCGTGCCGGTGAAGCCGGCCGCGGCTTTGCCGTGGTGGCCGATGAAGTGCGCAAGCTGGCCGAACGCACCTCCACCGCCACCGCCGAGATCTCGACCCTGGTCACCCGCATCCGCGAAGACTCCACCCGCGCCCGCAACAGCATGGAAAGCCTGTCCGAAGCGGCTGGTCGCTACAGCGCCCGGGGCCAGAAGGCCACCGAGGACATGAAGCTGCTGATGAGCCTGTCCGGCAACATGGAGGGCGTGATCGCCGGCAGCGCGATGAAGAGTTTCGTCGAGGTGGCCAAGATCGACCACATCGTCTTCAAGTTCCGCATCTACCTGGCGATCTTCGGCCTGCTCGACCTGAAGGCCCACGAGGTCGCCACCCACACCGGCTGCCGGCTCGGCAAGTGGTATTACGAGGGCGAAGGCCGGGCCTGTTTCAGCCGTCTGCCCGGCTACCGGGAGATCGAGTCGCCCCACGTGGAAGTGCACCGTGCCGGCGTGGCGGCTCTGGAGGCATACCAGGGTGGCGACATCCAGAGCGTGCTGCGTCAGCTCGACCTGATGGAAAGCGCTTCCATGCGCGTGCTCGACAACCTGCAGCAGATGGGCGAGTCCGCCATGAACGACCCTTCCGCCCTGTGCAGCGCCGGCCACGACCACAGCCACTGATGCCTGCGTGCCCGGCACAGGCCCGGGCACCCGGCATTGACTCCCCTGCGCCACCCGCCGAGAATCGGGCGCCATGCCCAGCCTCGACACCCTCCTCGCCTTTCTTGGCCTGTCCATCCTGATCACCCTGGCCCCCGGTCCCGACAACCTGATGGTGGTCGGCCTGGGGCTGGCCCGCGGACGCCGCGCCGCCTTTGCCTTCGGCATGGGCTGCGCGGCCGGTTGCCTGACCCACATTGCCTGGGCCACGCTCGGCATCGCCGCGCTGATCCGCAACTCCGCCGGGCTGCTGCTGGCCGTCAAGCTGGCCGGCGCGGCCTACCTGCTGTGGCTCGGCATCCAGGCCTTGCGCAGCGGCGGCAGCATCGTCCCGGCGCGCACCGGCCAGGCGCAGGCCTGGCAGCGTGACCTGCGCCGGGGTTTCCTGGCGAATGCCCTCAATCCCAAGGTCGGCCTGTTCTTCCTGGCCTTCCTGCCCCAATTCACCGACCCAGCCCAGGGCAGCGTGAGCCTGCAGATGGGGGCGCTCGGCCTTCTTTTCGCCGCCCAGACCGTGGTGATCTTCGGCACGCTGGCCCTGGCAGCAGGACGCATCGGCACCCTGCTGGCCCGCCGGCCTCGGCTCGGCCCCTGGCTTGACCGCCTGTGCGGAACCCTCTTCATCGGCCTGGCCCTGCGCCTGGCCACGGACGGGCTCCGTCCGGACTGACCCTTTTTCAAGGACATCACCTTGCGACGTGCCCCCTCCGGCCCCCCGGCCCTGCCCGCCACCGGCGAACGCCACGATTGGCAGACCATCAAAAAGCTGATCCCCTACCTGTGGGCCTACAAATGGCGGGTGCTGTTCGCCCTTGGCTGCCTCATCTCGGCCAAGTTCGCCAACGTCACCGTGCCCCTGATCTTCAAGCAGCTGGTGGACGGGCTGGACATCACCCGCGAGCAGGCCGTCATCGTGGTGCCCGCCGCCCTGCTGGTGGCCTATGGGGCGCTACGCTTCTCCACCTCGCTGTTCACCGAGCTGCGGGAGATCGTCTTCGCCCGGGTCACCCAGGAGTCGGTGCGGGAGATCTCACTGCAGGTTTTCGGCCACCTGCACGCCCTGTCCCTGCGCTTCCACCTCGAGCGGCAGACCGGCGGGCTGACCCGCGACATCGAGCGGGGGACCCGCTCGATCGGCTCGCTGATCAGCTACACCCTGTATTCCATCCTGCCCACCTTCGTGGAGATCAGCCTGGTGATCGGCATCCTGCTGGTGAAGTATGAACCCAGCTTCGCCGTCATCACCCTGGTCACCCTCGTGCTGTACGTGGTGTTCACCTTCAAGGTGACCAACTGGCGCACCGCCCTGCGCCGCCAGGCCAACGAGCTGGACTCCGCCGCCAACGCCCGGGCCATCGACAGCCTGATCAACTACGAGACGGTGAAATACTTCAACAACGAGGCCTTCGAGACCCGCCGCTACGACACCGAGTTGAAGAAGTGGACCGCCGCCCAGATCACCAACCAGAAATCCCTGTCCCTCCTCAACATGGGCCAGGCAGCGATCATCGCGGTGGGCGTCACGGCCATGATGTGGCGGGCCGCCATCGGTGTCGCCAACGGCAGCATGACCCTGGGTGACCTGGTGCTGGTCAATGCCTTCCTGATCCAGCTCTACATCCCCCTCAACTTCCTCGGCGTGCTGTACCGGGAGATCCGTCAGGCCCTCACCGACATCGAGCGCATGTTCGGCCTGATGAGCACCCACCGGGAGGTGGCCGACGCTCCCGCCGCCCAGGCGCTGGCCCGTGGGCCGGCACAGGTCCGCTTCGAGCAGGTGGGCTTTGCCTACGACCCGACGCGGCCGATCCTGCACGCGGTGGACTTCACCATCCCGGCAGGGCGCACGGTGGCGGTGGTCGGCCATTCGGGCTCCGGCAAGTCCACCCTGGCGCGCCTGCTGTTCCGCTTTTACGATGTGCAGCAGGGAGCCGTGCGCATCAACGGGCAGGACATCCGCCAGCTCACCCAGGACAGCCTGCGCGCCGCCATCGGCATCGTTCCCCAGGACACCGTGCTGTTCAACGACACCCTGCTCTACAACATCCAGTACGGCCGCCCCGAGGCCAGCCGCGAGGAGGTGGAGGCCGCCGCCCGTGCCGCCCAGCTACAGGACTTCATCGCCCGCCTGCCGGACGGCTGGCAGACCCGCGTCGGCGAGCGTGGCCTGAAGCTCTCGGGGGGCGAGAAGCAGCGCGTGGCCATCGCCCGGACCCTGCTCAAGAACCCCGACATCCTGATCTTCGACGAAGCCACCTCGGCCCTCGACTCGAAGACGGAAAAAGCCATCCAGGCCCAGCTCGATGCCGCCGCCCGGGGCCGTACCACCCTGGTCATCGCCCACCGCCTGTCCACCGTGATGAACGCCGACGAGATCATCGTGCTCGACCAGGGCCACATCCTCGAACGCGGCAGCCACGCCGAGCTGCTCGCCCGCGGCGGCGCCTACGCGCAGATGTGGGCGCTCCAGCAGGAAGAGCGCGAAGCGGAAGACGCCGAGGCCTGAGCGCCTCCCCGGCCCGGCCGGGGAGCTTGGTCTCCCCCTCCAAAGGGTGCATCATCCCGTCCTCGGACAGCTGCATTCCCATTCCAGAAGGAGAGGGTCATGGCGCAACACACCGTTCTGCTGGTCGCCACCCGCAAGGGCGCCTGGCTGTTTCACGCCGACGACGGGCGACAGCACTGGCGGGTCGACGGCCCCCACTTCCTGGGCCACAGCATCCACCACCTGGTGCTCGACCCCCGTGACGGGCGCACCCTGCTGGCAGCGGCCAAAACCGGCCATCTGGGCCCCACCCTGTTCCGCTCCACCGACCAGGGGCGCAGCTGGCAGGAAGCCACCCGCCCCCCGGCTTTCGACCCCGCCCCCGCCGGCCAGCCAGGACGCGCGGTGGATCACAGCTTCTGGCTGACCCCGGGCCATGCCCGCGAACCGGGCGTGTGGTATGCCGGTACCTCGCCCCAGGGTCTGTTCCGCTCCGACGATGGGGGGAACACCTGGGCGCCGGCCTCGACGATCAACGACGACCCCCAGTACCGTGCCTGGATGGGCACGGTGCAGGACGGCACCCCCGACGGCCCCAAGCTGCACTCCATCATCGTCGACCCACGGGACCCGGCCCATCTCTACATCGCCATGTCCGGCGGCGGCGTGCATGAATCCACCGACCGAGGCCATACCTTTCGCCCCCTGGTCAGCGGCCTCCAGGTGGTGGACGGCTTCGACCCCGCCGACATCACCTTCCACGACCCCCACTGCGTGCGCCTGTGCCCCAGCCAGCCGGACCGCCTCTACCAGCAGAACCACTGCGGCATCTACCGCATCGACCGCCCCTCCGACACCTGGCAACGGATCGGCCGGAACATGCCGGCCGCGGTGGGCGACATCGGCTTCCCGATGGTGGTACACCCGCGCGACGCCGACTGCGCCTGGGTCTTTCCGATGGACGGCACCGATGTCTGGCCCCGCACCAGCCCCGGCGGCAGACCGGCGGTCTACGGGACGCAGGACGCCGGCGCCAGCTGGGAGCGGCTGGACCAGGGACTGCCCGCCGGGCAGGCCTGGTGGACGGTCAAACGCCAGGCCATGACGGCCGACGACCATGACCCGCTCGGCCTCTACTTCGGGACCAGCAGCGGCGAACTGTGGATCAGCCGCGACGAGGGCCGGCACTGGGACTGCCTGGCCCGCCACCTGCCCGAGATCTACGCCCTCGAGACCGCCCGGGTCGCCGCATGAAGATCCTCATCCCCAGCGCCCTGCACAGCTACACCGGCGGCGCCCGGGCCGAGGCCGACGGTGCCACCCTGGCCGAGGTGCTGGCCGACCTGGAGCGACGCCATCCGGGCATCCGCTTCCGCATGATCGACGAGCAGGGGCGCATCCGCCGGCATATCCGCTTCTTCGCTGGCGGAAGCCAGGTCTTCGAGCTGACGCAGGCCCTCGCCCCCGCCGACGAGCTGATCATCGTCCAGGCCCTCAGCGGCGGCTGACCGCCTTCACGGGCATGTAACACGCACTGGGTAGCTTTCCGGGATTCAGTCACCCGGATCCGGAGCTTTCCCCCATGCCCGCCAAACGCCTCCTGGCCGCCCTTCTGCCCGCGGCCCTCACCCTGTCTGCCCCCTTCGCCCACGCGGGCGTCGCCCTCATCGGTATCGGTCAGATCAGCGGTTCCGACCTGTCCGGCCTCACCGGCACGCTCGAGAACGGCACCGCCGCCAACATCCTCGGCGGCCTCGGCTCCGGGATTGCCTGGGCAGGCGGCAACACCTTCCTGCTGACCCCGGACCGTGGGCCCAATGCCACCGCCTGGAACAGCGCGGTGGACAACACCACCAGCTGGATCCCGCGCTTCCAGACCATGGACCTTGGCCTCACCAACACCACCTTCAGCGCCGGCAGCATCGCCAGCCTGAGCCCGGTGCTCAATGCGACCACCCTGCTCTCCAGCACCACCGCACTGAACTACGGCAGCGCCCCGGTGCTCGGCGGCAGTGGCGTCAATTACTTCACCGGCCGCTCGGACGCTTTCGCCACCGGCCTGTCCACCAACCCGGACAATGCCCGCCTCGACCTGGAGGGCATCCGCGTCGCCGCCAATGGCAAGAGCGTTTACATCTCCGACGAGTACGGTCCTTACATCTACCGTTTCGACCGTGCCACCGGCGAGCGGACCGGCGTGATCACCCTGCCCGAGAAGTTTGCCGCCGCCACCCCGGCCGCCACCGAGAGCACCGAGATCGCCGCCAACACCAGCGGCCGCGTCACCAACAAGGGCATGGAAGGCCTCGCCATCACCCCCGACGGCAAGACCCTGGTCGGCATCATGCAGAGCCCCCTGGCCCAGGACGGCGGCACCGCCGCCAGCACGGTGCGCATCGTCACCGTCGATCTCGCCAGCGGCAAGGTCACCCACGAATACGCCTATCAGCTCGACAACATCGGCACCACGGCGAAGCCCAAATACGGCAGCATCAGCGAGATCGTGGCCATCAACGACCACGAGTTCCTCATCGACGAGCGGGACGGCAAGGGGCTGGGCGACGACTCCAAGGCCGTGCAGAAGAAGATCTACAAGGTGGACCTGAGCAGCGCCCAGGACGTGGGCGCCCTCACCGGCGAGAGCGCCCTGGCCGCCAAGGCGGTCGGCAAGACCCTGTTCGTGGATCTGGTGGCCCTGCTCAAGGCCAACGGCTACACCGACCGGACCATCCCGGCCAAGATCGAAGGCCTGGCCTTCGGCCCCGACGTGCTGGTGGACGGCGTGTGGCAGCACACCCTGATCGTCGTGAATGACAACGACTTCCTGGACATCACCCAGGTGCAGGGCATGGATACCGCCAACCCCAACCAGTTCTTCGTACTCGGCATCACCGGCGATACGCTCCCCGGCTTCGTCGCCCAGCAGATCCCGGAACCCGCCAGCCTGGCCCTCGCCGCGCTCGGCCTCACCGGCTTCATGCTGCGCCGCCGCCGCTGAGCCTGGCCAGCGGGGCGGCGGACGCCGCCCCTAGGGATCCCCCCTGCCGGCATCCTTATCGCGGCGGCCGAGGAGCACCATGAGGACGCCCCCTGTGCCGAGCAGGGCCAGGGGATAGGCGATCAGTTCCAGCGCCCGGAAGCCGCTGCCCGCATCACCGGCACCGCCCAGCGCATACCAGCAGAAGCAGGGGATGCCCGGTACCGCCAGCAAGCCCAGGTAACGCAACAGAGCACCGCGCAGACCATCCCGCTTCATTCAAGACCTCTTCCTGTTCCGTGGGTCACGCTACCGTTATAGCGCCCGGCCGGGTTCAGCGCCCCCCCGCCACGTCGAGGATGGCTCCGGTGGTATAGGACGCCTCGTCGGACAACAACCACAGGATGGCCTGTGCCACCTCTTCCGGCGTGCCGCCACGCTGCATGGGGATGCCCGCCTTCAGCCGCTCCACCCGCCCTGGATCGCCACCACTGGCATGGATCTCCGTATCGATGATGCCTGGTGCCACCGCATTCACGCGGATGCCCTCACCTGCCACTTCCCGGGCCAGCCCCAGGGTCAGTGTGTCGATCGCCGCCTTGGAGGCCGCGTAGTCCACGTATTCGCCCGGCGAACCGAGCCGGGCCGCCCGTGACGACACATTGACGATGGCCCCCCCGCGGCCGCCGCGGCGCGTGGACAGACGGCGCACGGCCTCCCGCGCGCACAGGAAACTGCCGGTCACGTTGGTGGCAAAAACCCGCTGCAAGCGTGCCGCCTCCATGTCCTCCACGCGCATCTGGGTTTCCAGCACCCCGGCGTTGTTCACCAGGGCCGACAGCGGCCCCAGCGCCGCCTCCACCTCCCGAAACAGACGCTGCACGTCCTCCTCCCGCGCCACGTCGGCCTGTATCGCCAGGGCTTGGCCGCCCTTCGCGGCAATTCCCGCCACCACGGCCTCGGCCGCTGGCCGGTTGCGCACGTAGCTGATGGCGATCCGGTAACCCCGGGCCGCCCCCAGGCGCGCCACCTCCGCACCGATTCCGCGCGATCCGCCAGTCACCAGCAACACCTTGTCCACTCTCACTCCCTTCATCGCGTTCCTGGCGGGCCCGAGGGCCCCACCGCCTTCACCCCATGGAGTGCAGGCCGATCATGTTGCCCTCGGTGTCGATCACCAGCGCAATGTGGCCGTACTGGCCGATGGACATCTTCGCCTGATGGAGCTGCCCGCCTGCCGCCACCGCCCGGGCGGCCTCGACCGCACAATCGGCACAGCTGAAATACACCAGCACGCTGTTGCGCCCGGCACTGAAGCCGTCCATGCGCACCAGGGCGCCCGATGCGCCATACATCGCCGCATCCATGGGGAAGGCCCACAGCTCCATCCCCAGGCTTTCCAGGGGCGTCAGCGTCACCCCCAGCAGCGCCTCGTAGAAGGCCCGCGCACGGGCCATGTCATTGACGTAGATTTCGAACCAGCCGACCGGATTTCCCATGACACGCCTCCTCAAGAAAGAAGATGATGCCCCGCCGTCGCCCACCGACGGCCTGAGCACCGGACCTGCACGACCTCAAGCCCCCCGCCCCAGCCACTTGACCAGGATCGCATGGAGGGCCTGGGTATCCACCGGTTTGGTGATGAAGTCGTCCATCCCCGCCGCCAGGCACTGGTCACGATGCTCACCAAAGGCGTTGGCGGTCATGGCGACGATGGGAAGTTGCGCCGAGGGATGGGTTTCACGGATACGCCGAGTGGCCTCGATGCCGTCCATGTTGGGCATCTGCATGTCCATCAAGACAAGCGCATAGCTTCCGCTACGCACCATCGCCAGGGCCTGCCCACCATCTTCCGCAAAATCGACCTGCAGGCCGACGTCTTCCAGCAGCTCCCGCGCCACCTCACGATTGACCGGGTGATCCTCTGCGACCAGGATCGGAGCCCCTCCATGCACAT
The DNA here is from genome assembly GCA_017309145.1 of Zoogloea sp. Taxonomy (GTDB): domain Bacteria; phylum Pseudomonadota; class Gammaproteobacteria; order Burkholderiales; family Rhodocyclaceae; genus Zoogloea. The sequence continues at coordinate 10,105 of JAFLDU010000057.1, forward strand.
CGCGCAGGATGTCGGCGGGACTCGCCTGCTCCGCACCGGCCGGATGGGAGTTGGCAGCCCCCTGTTTGGCCAGCCACGCCGTGAACCAGAAGGTGCTGCCCTCCCCTGGCACGCTGAGGGCGCCGGCAGCCCCGCCCATCAGCTCCGCCAGCCGGCGGGTGATCGCCAGCCCCAGACCGGTCCCACCATACCTGCGGGTGGTGGAGGCGTCCGCCTGCTCGAAGTTCGCGAACAAGCGCGGCAGCACTTCCGGGTCGATGCCGATGCCGGTGTCGCGGACCTCGAAGCGCAACAGAGCCCCATCGGGCTGGTCCTCGACCACGCTCACCGCCAGGACGATCTCCCCGGCCGTGGTGAACTTGATCGCGTTGTTCACATAATTGATCAGGGCCTGGCGCAAGCGGGCCGCATCCCCCAGCAGGTTGTCCGGCAGCGGTCCGGCACGCCAATCCAGACTCAGTTGCTTGCTGCGGGCGGCCTCGCCGAGCATGGCCATCGTTTCACTGAGCACCCGTTGCGGGCTGACCGGCAGCGCCTCCAGCATCAACTTGCCGGCCTCGATCTTCGACAGGTCGAGGATCGCCTCGATCACGTTGAGCAGGTGATCGGCTGAGGTTTCCAGCATCCCCAGACGTACCTCCTGCTCCGAAGACAGGCCGTTGCGGCGGATGAGCTGGGCCATGCCGATGATGCCGTGCAGCGGGGTCCGGATCTCGTGGCTCATGTTGGCCAGGAAGGCGCTCTTCGCCACGTTGGAGGCGTCGGCCTTTTCCTTGGCGATGCTCAGCTCGCGGGTCCGCTCCCGGATCTGCACCTCCAGGCCCCGCCCATGGGACTCGAGTTCCCGGGTGAGGGCCTTGAGGCGGTTAAGCTGGCGACGGATCAAAACCCCCGCGCAGGTCAACAACACTACGCCCAGGGCGGCCAGCAGCAGGAACTGCTCCACCCGCTCACGCCAGCCTGCCAGGGCATCGCCCTTGCGGACCGCAGTCACCACGCGCAGATCGTCGTAGCCCGCCACGGGAACGACGGCGAGCAGGTAGTCCCGGCCATCGACGGACATCTCGGGCCGGATCTCCGTGGCCCCGGCGATGACCTCCTCCGGGATCAGTGCCTGGATCTTCTGCACGCGGGTCGCACCGTCTGCCGGTCTGGCGCACTGGGCGACAATCTCACCGGCCCGGTTGACCAGGGCGCCGATCAGGCTGCGGTAGTTGAGCAGGGAACGGCAGTAGTCCTCGAAGTAGCCATGCTCCATGGCGCCCATCAGGATGCCCGCGAAGCGCCCGTCCGGATACTCCAGACGGCGGATATGGGCGTAGGTGAGCCGCCCGGTGTTGCGCCCCACATAGGGGCCGAAGTTGGCCTTCGTCGCACCGGCCGGAAACTGGTTCCAGTAGGGCCGGTCCGTCACCCTGACCGGTTTGAACTCGGCCGCGAAGCTGACGTGGCGCTGCTGGCCATCCGCATCAAAGATCAGGAGGTGGCGCAACTGTGGAAGGTGCACCGTCAGGCGGCCCTGCAGGTAGGCATAGCCCCGTCGGGAGTCGGGCCAGTCCCACCAGGCCTTGGCGGTCAGGTCCTCCTGCACGTTCTCGAGCAGCAGCTCGACGCTGTCGATGGAGCGCGCCACGTGTTCGGCCAGACTGCGCGCATGCAGACGATTGCTCTCCGACTCCTGCCTGAGCACCCGCTTCTGGTCCAGCAAGATGCCTGTGGCGATCGCCACCACCATCAGCGCAGCAGCAGCAACCGCCAGGGCGAATCCGAACGGTGTGATCTGCGGCATGCGTGAAGGCATCCCTGTTCCTTTATGTGGCGGTGGCGGCACAGGATACAGGCCCGGGAAATGCCCCGGCAACCGCGAGCCTGAGCGCATGGCGATCGGGCATCCCCATCACGCGCAGGGCGCAAAAAAAGGGTTGAGGGGGAGGACCTCAACCCTAACCAAAGGTATGAATCAACCCTCGGAGACTACTCGAGAAGGAAGTTGCTGCCCGCCGCGCCGGCCAACAAGGCCTGGGAGGCCGTCTCGTCCTTCAGCATGACGCCCGAAAGACCGCGCCGGAAGGCTTCGGAAACCAGGTACATGAGTTTGTAGACCGCCTCGTCGTAGCTGAGGCCGTCGCGCCGCACATTGGAGATGCAGTTGCGCTGTGCATCGGTGGTCCCCGGCGCGGGTGACCAGGTCATGTAGATACCCATGCTGTCCGGCGAACTCAGCCCCGGTCGCTCGCCGACCAGCACGATGACCAGCTTTGCCCCGAGGGCCCGGGCGATGGGGTCGCCGATCGCCACCCGCCCCTGGCGGACCACCGCCACCGGAGCCAGGCCGAGGCCCCGCTGGCGAAGCTGCGGCACGAGCAGATCGAGGAAGGGCAGCACGTTCTGTTCGATGGCAAAGGCCGACAGGCCATCCACCACCACGATGGCTACGTCAAAGCCACCCGCGCCAAAGGCGGCCAGGCTGGCCTGCGCAGCCTCGGACGGCACCCGCCCCAGATCCGGCCGCTGCAAGTAGGTGGCCCGGTCGGGTGCAGCACTGTGCACCACGAAGTTGGGCAGCCCGCGGGCCTCCAGGGCGGCGCACAGGGCGCCCTCATCCAGCGGGTGATGCACCGCATTGCGTGCCCGGGCATGGGCGAACTGGAACTCCAGATGCGGGCGGGTGGGCAGGCTGGTGCCGGCACGCCCGAGGGCGATCCGCGCCTGGGTGAAGCGGGTGAGGGTGTTCCACGGGTTCTTGGTGACGATGTCGCTCATCTCAGGCTCCCAGCTTGCGGATGCTGTCGAGGAAGGGGCCCGGGGTCGTGTCGGCGAGCAGCCGCCCGTCCCCCGAGAAGATCCCTGCCCGCTCCAGCCAGGCCTCGAACTCCGGCGCGGGCCGGGCCCCCAGCACCTTGCGTACGTACAGCGCATCATGGAAGGAGGTGGTCTGGTAGTTGAGCATCACATCATCGGAGCCCGGGATGCCCATCACGAAGTTGATGCCCGCCACACCGAGGAGGGTCAGCAGCATGTCCATGTCGTTCTGGTCGGCCTCGGCGTGGTTGGTGTAGCACACATCGCAGCCCATCGGCACACCCAGCAGCTTGCCGCAGAAATGGTCTTCCAGACCGGCGCGGATGATCTGCTTGCCGTCGTAGAGATACTCCGGCCCGATGAAGCCGACCACGGTGTTCACCAGGAAGGGCGAGAACTCCCGCGCCACCGCGTAGGCGCGGGCCTCGCAGGTCTGCTGATCCACCCCGTGGTGGGCATTGGCCGACAGGGCGCTGCCCTGGCCGGTCTCGAAGTACATGACGTTGTTGCCGACCGTGCCCCGCCTGAGCGACAGGGCGGCCTCCTGGCCTTCCCGCAGGACCGCCAGGTTGATGCCGAAGCTGCGGTTGGCGGCCTCGGTGCCGGCCACCGACTGGAAGACCAGATCCAGCGGCGCCCCCCGGTTGATGGCCTCGATGCTGGTGGTCACATGGGTCAGCACACAGGACTGGGTGGGGATGGCGTAGCGCTGGATGATCGCGTCCAGCATCTGGATCAGCGTCATCACCGCGCCCACGTTGTCGGTGGCCGGGTTGATGCCGATCACCGCGTCGCCGCTGCCATACATCAGGCCATCGACCACGCTGGCCGAGACCCCCGCCGGGTCATCCGTCGGGTGGTTGGGCTGCAGCCGCGTGGACAGGCGCCCAGGCCAAGCGTTCGACGGCTTGCGGCTCTTCCCACTCCGCCGAGGACAGGGGCACGTTGGAGGCCCCACGGAAGCCACCACGAGGAAGCGAGAGCATAGAGGCAGGATGAGGTCCTGAACGCGCATGATCTTCGATACAGCCGCCGCCATCTCCGGCGTCAAACCGGGCGCCAGGCGGGCCAGCGCCGCTTCGGTGGCGAGGTCGGAGAGCAGCCAGTTGCGGAAATCCCCAACGGTGAGATGGGCCACCGCCTGGAAGGCCTGCCGGTCGTGGCGGTCGATGATCAAGCGGGTGACCTCGTCCGTCTCGTAGGGGATCAGGGCTTCGGACAGGAACTGCGCCAGCGGCACCTCGGCCAGGGCCATCTGGGCGGCCACACGCTCCTCGTAGTCGGCCGCCGCGACACCAGCCAGGTAGTCGCCGGAACGGGCCGGCGAAGCCTTGGCCAGCAGATCCTTGAGGCCGTCAAAGGCATAGACCTTCTGATCGACTGTGTGTGTGTATATCGGCATTGGGTGTATCCCCGCTTCTTGTCACCACGGGGCCCGGCGAACCGGCGCCCCGTCTTCATTTGGAACGGTCAGGCCTTGGCCTTCGCCTTGGCGGCGAGCTGCCGTTCGAGCTGCATCTCCTCGGCCGACTCAAGCATCTCGTCGAGCGGCGCCGTCTCACGCTCCCGCTTGACGGCGATGAAGACGATGTAGCCGAGGGCCAGCATGCCGAAGAAGACACCGGCCACCGCGAGGTTGTAATAGACCATGGTGCCCAGGCAGATCAGCGCGCCCAGCAGGGCGAACAGCGGAAACCAGGGATAGAACGGGGCCTTGAAGGGCCGCTCCATGCCCGGCTCCGAGCGACGCAGCTTGAACAGGGACAGCATGCTGGTGATGTACATCACGATCGCGCCGAACACCGACATGGTGACGATGTTGGCGGTCAGGGTCTGGCCACCGAACTGGATCAGCTGATCGCTGTAGATGGCCGCGATCCCGACCACACCGCCGGCCAGGATGGCCCGGTGCGGCGTCTTGAAGCGCGGATGCACCTCGGCGAACCAGTGCGGCAGGTAGTTGGCGCGGGCCAGCGCGAAGATCTGCCGCGAGTAGCCCAGGATGATCCCGTGGAAGGAGGCGATCAGGCCGAACATGCCCAGCCACACCAGCATGTGGGTCCACCCGCTGTTCTCGCCCACGATGTACTGCATGGCCTTGGGCAGCGGATCGTTGATGTTGGACAGCTGGGTCCAATCGCCCGCACCGCCAGCAAAGAACATCACGCCGATGGCCAGCACCAGCAGGGTGAGGATGCCCGACACATAGGCGACCGGAATCGAGCGCTTCGGGTCCTTCGCCTCCTCGGCGGCCATGGCCACCCCCTCGATGGCCAGGAAGAACCAGATCGCGAAGGGGACCGCCGCAAAGATGCCCGGGATCGCCGCCGAACTGAAGCTGTCCTGGCCGGCCCAGCCCCCCTTGACCAGGTTGGCCACCGAGAAGCCTGGCGCTACCACGCCCATGAAGACCAGCAGCTCGAAGATCGCCAGCAAGGTCACCACCAGCTCGAAGGTGGCGGCAATCTGCACACCCACGATGTTGAGGGTCATGAACACCAGGTAGGCCCCAACCGCCACGTGCTTGGGGTCCAGCCCCGGAAACTGCACGTTCATGTAGGCTCCGATCGCCAGGGCGATCGCCGGCGGCGCGAACAGGAACTCCACCAGCGTGGCGGTGCCCGCCACATAACCGCCGAAGGGGCCGAAGGCATGCCGCGCATAGGCGAAGGGTCCGCCGGCGTGCGGGATGGAGGTGGTCAGCTCGGTGAAGCTGAAGATGAAGGTGGTGTACATCGCGGCGATGAACACCGAGGTGACGAAGAATCCCAGCGTCCCGGCGGCGGCCCAGCCGTAGCTCCAGCCGAAGTACTCGCCGGAGATGACCAGGCCGACCGCGATGCCCCACAGCTGCCAGGTGCCCAGGGTCTTGCTGAGTTCGTGGTGGGTGACGCTCCCCACATGCAGGCCGTGCTTTTCGAGTTCCATGAGTGCCACTCCCCGCTCAGAACGCACGTGCGATCGACAGCACCGCACGGGTACGGCCGACGCTTTCGGTATCACCGCTACCGGTGAGGGCCGCATAGTTCTTGAAGGCCGCCGGCTGCGTGGTTCCCCACACCGACAGGCCCACGCTCCAGTTGTCCACCAGCGCCTTGCTCACCCCCAGGCGCAGGTAGGACCAGTCCAGCCCCGAGCTGTTGGCCACCCACTCCCGGCCGAGTTGCATCGAAAGATTGACCGACTCCGACACATCATAGGATGCCCCCAATTCCAGGTATTGGGATCCCCGGGTCGAGCCCTTCACGCCGGCATTCACGTCCTCCGCCGAGAATACCCCCGGCGCCGAGTTATTGACGTTCCAGCCATAGAACTTGCTGAGGGTACGGCCGTATTTGATCGAGGCCCACTGGTAGCTCAAGCCGATCGAAGGCTCGAGGGTATGCGGCCTGGAGCTTTGGAAAGTCCGGCCATCCAGCGCCTTGCTGTAGTCACCGCCAGGATAATAGACATACAGCAGATTCAGATCGAGAAGGAGGCCCGACGCAATTTCCGTCTTGTAGCCCGCGTAATAATCCGTTTCGAGATTGGCTCCCGGCACCCATTTCTCGGACACGTTCGATGCCCAGAAGCCGGCATATAGTCCGGAGCGATGTTTCCAGTCCGCGCCAAATTGCACGGCCGGCCCACCGAAAGTCTGGGTCAGTCCACGCCAGACATAGTCGCTGTTGAACGACACATTGCCGGTGATGGAATAAGCAGGGGCATCCGCCCCCCCTGCGGATGCTTCCGCGGCCCCACTGGAAGCCGGTGCGAGAAAGGCGGCGAGCCCCCCCAACACTCCGATTGCGGCAAGGCGCGGGATGCGCCGACAGCAGCTCTGAAACTTGATCACGATTGTCTCCTCATTATGGATATATGGGGCCACCCCGCGACATCTGCAGCCCTTACGTAACGTTAAGGCCGCGTGACAAGCCCCGCTATCGCAAATCGGCACACTTCAACAATCTCTTCAAGCAACTGATTTAAAAGTAGATCTTGCACCGCCCTCGAACTTGGCCTAGTCTTCACCCAGGCTCACACCAGAATGGGCCATCCAAAATCGGCAAAGAGCTGCATGTCCCGGCACGCTCCCGGATGGGGGCACACACCTTGCTGCAGCCATACGTCGCGATCCCAATCCCTTGATTCGGACTCCCTCCCGATGAACGATCTGACCCGCCAGAGCGCCGCGCCCCAGCCCCCCGACGAAGGCCTGCCCCCGCACGTCCGTTCGGTCAGCACGTCCGATATAGAAGAACAGGCGGCACAGCTGCGGGGCTGGCAGCAGCATTATTCACAGCTGTCGTCGGGCGCATTCAGGGGGGAATTCCAGGAGCTCGAGCTTCACGGCCTCCAGCTATTCTTTGAAACGACCAGCAGCAATCTGTTCCAGACGGGAGCAATTCAAAAGGACACCGTGGCAATTGGTCTGCCTCTCACCTACAAGGGCGAAGGCTATTTCTGCGGTGAAGCCATGTCGGATACGTCCCTGCATTTCTTCTCGGGAAAGGACGGCTTTGAATACCTCTCACCCGAGAGCCTGATCATGTCCGGCATCGTCATCCAGACCCGCGACCTGCTCGAGCAGCTCACCCAGCGGGAAGCCGAGATGGTCACGGCCCTCATCGAGCGTCCCCAGCTGGTGAAGGTGGACCCTCAGCGCATCGCGTCCCTGCGGCAATTCATCGCCAGCATTTCGCAGATGACGATGCACGCGCCCCAGGCCCTCGAGAACGAGCAGTTGCTGCACGCCCTCGGCCAGTCCATCTTCAATTCCTTCATCGACACCATCGTCACCCGTATCGACCGGGATGCCCCGCGCCTGAACAACGCCCAGCGCCTGAAGCTCATCAAGGATGTGCGGGACATCGTCGTCGGCAGCCCGGATGCCCCGCCCGGCATCCAGGACATCTGCAACACCCTCAACGTCAGCCGCCGGACCCTGCAGAACTGCTTCCAGGTGGGCATGAGCTGCACCCCGCTCGACTTCATCAAGATCGTCCGCCTCAACGGCGTGCGCTCCATGCTCCGCCATAGTGCCACCGTGTCGGAGGCGGCCGCCCACTGGGGCTTCTGGCATTTCGGCAATTTCGCCCGGGACTACCGCGCCCTGTTCGGCAAGCTGCCGTCGGAAGAGCACAGCCAGCTGCAGAAGCAGCGCTGACCCAAGGCCGGGGGCATCAGAAGAACAAGCTCATCGAGAGGCTCAGCCGGAAGGCGCTGTCCGGCAGCTCAGAGGGGCTCACCACCGGCCTGCCGGCGATGAGCTCGGCACTGCCGCTACGGCTGGCCACCCGCAGCCCCAGACCTGTGGACATCAGGGTCGAGGCACGCCCGCTGGCCAGCGCCCGGACATGCCCGACGTCCAGGAAGCCGAAGGGCTCGAACTGCCAGGGCACATCCAAAGGCGCTGCGCTCAGGCTGCGGGCCACTTCGGTGCGCCAGTAGCCCCCCCGGTCGCCCCCTGCCGCAGACTCCGGAAAGCCACGCACACTGGCCACCCCGCCCACAAAGATCTGCTCGGACGAGAACAGGGGCACCCCGCTCCACTGCCAGGCACCATTGCCGCGCAGACTCCAGTTGCGGGGCAGATGCAGTACGGCGCTGCCCGACACATCCAGCTTGCCGAAGCGCGTCCGGGCCGCCGGCCCCGCATTGCTGCCCACATCACGCATCGCACCGAAGGTGTCGAAGCCGCGCGACAGCCCCCCATCGAAGGTCCATTGCCCGCTGCCGGCCCCGGACTCGAAGCGGGTCAGGCGATTGATGCCGGCCCGCAGAACGGAGAGCCGCTGAGGTACGAGCTCCACGTTGTTGATCTCGCGCCGGGCCTCGCGCAGGGACAAAGCCAGATCGCCGCCGATCTTGGTGTCCCGGTCCCGGTAGAGCAGGCGGTTCCAGGCCAGCGCGTGGTTGGTGGAGGTGCCGTAGAGCAGGGCTACGTTGCCGATCAGGCTCTGGTACTCGGACCAGGTGGTGAGCAGGCTGAAGGTGTTGTAACCCCAGGGCAGGGACAGGCTGGCATTGAGCGCATTGGTCTCCAGGCTGCCGGTGTACCCGAGGTTGAGGATCTCATTGAACCCGCCCAGATCGGAGACCTCCAGTCCGAGGCGAAGGCGGCGGGCACCGGTGCTGCGGCTGCCCTGGTTGTCCGCGCCCAGCCAGGGACGCCATGCCGACTCGACCGGTGGATCGACGATGTCGAGCAGCGATCCGCCGGGCGTTTCACCCGGCACGATGCGCACCTGGGCCTGACGCCCCCGCCCCCGGTTGAGCTGGTCGAGCCCCTGCTCGATATCCCTCAGCTGCAGGACATCCCCCACCACCATCGGCAGCGCCAGGCGCAGGCCCGCGTCAGTCCAGGCATCAGGCCGGATCAGCCGCCCGTTGTAGCGGATCGCCTCGATGCGGCCCGGCACGATGCGCAGGCCGAGCACCCCACCCGACAGGTTCTGGCTGAGGGCATAGGCGCGGGAGGTGATGAAGCCGGCGGCGATCAGGTCCTGATTGAGCCCCTGGAGCAGCCGGCCGATACGCACGGCGCCCAGCTCGAGCCCCCTGAAGGGGGCCAGCCGCCGCTCGAGGATGCGAGCCGGCAGGATGTTCCCCCCCTCCACCTCGATGCGCTCGACCCGGAACATCGGCGCCCGCTCCACCACCGTGGCCGGATCCTCGTCCGCCACCGCTGCGGCCTCCTGGGCCGGCGACTCGATGCGGGGCGCCTGCTGACGCAGCAGACGCTCGCGCTCGCGCTCCATCTCCTCACGCAGGATCCGGTCGCCCTGATCCTGGCGCGGCGCCGGCACGGGTGCTTGCTGAGCCAGCGCCGGCAGGCTGCAGGCGAGGGTCAGGCTGATCAGGAGGCGGCGCATGGGGTCAACGCCACAGGGCACTGAACAGCCCCAGATGGCTGTCCAGGGTCACCGGATCACGCCCCGGGGTGCGGACCACGGTGATCACGCCATCCACCCCCTGGTGGGCCGTGAAGAAGCCGCGGTCCTGAATCGCCGCTCCGGTGAGGCTCAGTCGCCCACTCTGGGCCGTGAAGCCGCCCCCCTGGTCGATCGCGTACAGCTCGGCCCAACGATCGCCAAAAACGGCGCGGAGCCCGTCCGATCGGTGCAGAACCACATGCACCGGCACACCCCGGGCCTCCACCCGAGGCACGTCGAGGAGCATGTCATCGGCAGCCAGAATGAGGCCCCCATCATTGACCAGGGTCTCACCGCCCTTCACGCGCACATCCCCGCTGGACAGGATCTGCCCGCCTGCCAGGCTCTCGGTGCTGCTGGCGGAGCGGCGGCAGAACAGGATGTTGCAGGACTCGCGGAGGGTCACCTCCCCCGTCAGCCAGGCCCGGTTGAGGATGCCGCCTTCCACGTCCAGGGCCAGGTCACCCTTGTTGGCGAAGATGTAGCCCCCCAGGTTCTGCAGGGACCCGGCCTTGATGCGCAGGTCGCCCTCCGCCACCCAGTAGGCCATGTGCTCCGGATCCTCCAGGCGACCATTGTCGATGCTCACCACGCTACGGCGGCGCGGCAGGCCAAGCCAGGTCCGCTCGTCCCGCGACCAGTCCCGGGCCCCCTCCCCGGCCACGAACCGGGATTCATTGATGGCCGCCCCACCGACCTGGATGCTCAGCCGGCCATTGGAGACGACGCGACCGTTGCTGTTGCGCAGGTCGCCACCCGCATCCAGCACCACGTCGTCGCCGGCACCGAAGATCACCGCCGTGGCGCCGCCGGCAGGCGTCTGGTTGATGATGTCGCCACCGGCCACGATGCGCACGGCGGCCGGGTTCTCGGGCTCGGCAGGATTGCGTGCGGAGCCGGCAAGCGTGCCACCCAGGTTGGTCACACCGTCCGTCATCTCGATGTCCAGGCTCCGCGACGCAGTGATGGCGGGGGCGCCGCTCTGCTCACCTTGCTGCTGGAGCAGCGAGCGGCCGCGGATGCGGATGTCGCCGGCGGCCTCGAGATGACCGCCGCGCTGTTCGATGGCCCCGCTGCTGTCGATCACCAGATCACCCGCACTGGCCTGGATCAGGCCGGCATTGCGCACCCCGGCGCCGGCGTCGGTGACCAGCAGTTCGATACGCCCCGAACTGAGCCTGGCCTGCGCCCCCAGGTCGATCACGAAGCCCTGGCCCGGCGTCTTGCCGGCGCTGTAGTAGGCCCAGGGCGTCAGGTTGTCGGTGGGGGACGCGGCGGTGTCGAAGCGCACGCTCGCATCCCCCGCCACCAGGCGAACCAGGGCCGTGGGCGAGGTGTAAGCATTGGCGAGCGGCCCGTCCACCTTGATCTGCCGGGCCAGCAGCTCGAGGCGGATCAGGTCGGCGGCCAAGCCGTCCGGACCGATGCTGATGCTGCTGCCGGCGCCACTGCCGGAGGTCGTCGCGGAGACAGACACCTGAGGACCGCCCCCGCTCATGCGAGTCTCCAGCGCCACGCCCCCGGCCACCAGGGCAACGCTGCCAAAATTGACGAAGCGCCCCCCATTGACGACCAGGCCGTTGGGGTTGGCGAGCACCAGATTGGCCCGCGGCCCGTCCACGGACAGCGGCCCCTCAAGCGTCGAGGGGCTGCTGGAGCGGACCTCCGCCACGATGGTGCGGGCGCCCACGTCCTGGTTCTGGAAGGCCGCCCCGGCACGATCCACGTCAAAGCGCGCGAAGGTGTTGTGGGACACACCGGCGACCGCCGGGGCCGGCTGGATGCGGGTGCTGCCCGACGGATCAAGGGAGGTGGAGGTCGCGGTGGCGCCGTCCGGCACGATGCCGGTGGCCGCCTGGAGCGCCAGCGGCAGGCTGCAGGCGGCGTGAACGAGTCGTTTCAACATGGCTCCTGAGCGGAAAATCGTCAGGGCGCCATTAAGACATCTATTCCGATCACATAAATTGCATTTGCATAATTTGACACCTGATGCCAGCGCAGGCCTCCGCCCTCGAGTTGCGCATCCCCCTCCCTGAAAGGCCCGGCCGGCTGGCCCCGAAGCTCGCTGCCTACGTGCAGCGCATCGCGGCCATCCCGGCGATTGCCGCCTACTACGCGGCCCTGTAGGCCACTGCCGCCGGCACGCGGAAAAGCCGGCGACGCGCCCTCAACGCGGCACCCACCCGCCACAGACCGGAAACACCTGGC
>JAFLDU010000058.1 GCA_017309145.1 Zoogloea sp.
CCGAGGTGGGGGCAGGGCAGGCTCCGGGTGAGCCACAGGCCGATACGGGGGCCGTGCTGGCCGAGTTCCTGGCCCATGCCTCCCTCGAGGCGGGAGACCATCAGGCCGATGCGGGGATCGAGGCGGTGCAGTTGATGACCGTGCATGCGGCCAAGGGGCTGGAGTTCGACGTGGTGTTCCTGTCCGGCCTCGAAGAGGGCTTGTTCCCCCATGAGAACAGCGCCCAGGAGTCTGATGGCCTGGAGGAAGAGCGGCGCCTGATGTATGTGGCGGTGACGCGCGCACGGCAGCGCTTGTACCTGAGCTTCACCCAGAGCCGGATGTTGCACGGTCAGGTGCGCTACAACCTGCGCTCCCGCTTCCTGGAGGAGATCCCCGAGGGGCTCACCAAGTGGTTAACGCCGCCGAGCCCGCGGCGCAGCTTTGTGTCGGAGCCTTCGGCCCGCTATTACAACCCCGGTGCAGGCAAGGGCAGCGCCCCGGCGATGCCCCCCCCGCCACCGCAGAAATCCCGCGATCTGGGCGGTCTGCGTATCGGTCAGAGCGTGAACCACGCCCGTTTTGGCGACGGGGTGATCGTGGCGGCCGAGGGGAGCGGCAACGATGCGCGGGTTCAGGTGAAGTTCGCCGAGGCTGGCGCGAAATGGTTGATGCTCGCGGTGGCCAAGCTGACCCCGGTGTGACTGCTCCGGGGGTCAGCGCCGGAGTTCGGCGTGCAGGGCAGAGAACTCCTGGGCCAGCTTGTGCTTCGGGTCCAGGTGGATCATCGGCTTGGCCTGTTCGTGGCTTTCCCGGATCTTGATCGAGCTGGACAGGTAGGTCTTGAAGATCGGCAGCCCCTCTTCGATCAGCTCCTGCACCAGCTTCTGGGGCAGGCTGGCGCGGGGCTGGAACTGGTTGACCACGATGCCTTCCACCTCGAGCTCCCGGTTGTGGTCGGCCCTGATCTCCTGCACGTTCTCCAGCAGCGCGTAGAGCGCCCGGCGGGAGAAGTCGTCGCAGTCGAAGGGGATCAGGCACAGCCGGGTCGCGATCAGTGCCGAGCGGGTGTAGAAATTGAGTGCCGGCGGGGTGTCGATGAACACGGCGTCGAAGTCGTCGGCCAGCTCGTCCAGGGCGTCCCGCAGCTTGAAGATCTTGTAGCGGGACTCCAGCTTGCCCTGCAGCTCTTCCAGGTCGGGGTGAGACGGCAGGATGGACAGGTTGGCGAAGGGGGTGGGGCGGACGAACTCGGCCGTCTTCTTGGGGTTGAACTTGAAGTTCAGTGTTTGCTCGAACAGCCCTGCGACGGTGTCGTCGGCGTCATCGGCGGCATCGCCGAGCAGGTAGTGGGTGGAGTTGCCCTGGGGGTCCAGGTCCACCACCAGGGTGCGCAGGCCCTGATGGGCGCTGATGGCGGCAAGGTTGCAGGTGATCGTCGATTTGCCCACGCCCCCCTTCTGGTTGAACACCACGCGTCGCATTCTTTCTCCCGTCTTTGTTCTGGTTCCGGATCCGCGGGATTGTGCCATGCCTTCGGGCTTGCGCCGAGCTTGCCGAGGGTGCGCAAACGGCCGGGGTCGGGTAAACTCGTATTCAAAATAAAACGAAGTCTTCGCACCCCCTCCCGGAAGCGAAACTCCGGCTGGGCGGAAAATGCCGCCCGACTGTCGAAAAAGAGGCCAATGCTCGCCTCAGGGTACCCAGAACGCATCCAGATTTTTGCCCGGAACATCGGAGTCTTTCCCGCTTGCGGCGATATCCCAGCCGACTCGCGGGGCCGGGCTATTCACGAGAAGAGAGAACATGGACAAGGATTTCATCGCCGCCGCCCTCGAATATCATCGTAGCCCGACCCGCGGCAAGATCGCCGTGGTGCCGACCAAGGGTCTGACCAACCAGCGTGACCTGGCGCTGGCTTATTCCCCGGGTGTGGCGGCTGCCTGCGATGCGATCGTGGCGGATCCCGCCGACGCCCAGGAATACACCTCCCGCGGCAACCTGGTGGCGGTGGTCACCAATGGCACCGCGGTGCTCGGCCTCGGCAACATCGGCCCCCTGGCCGCCAAGCCGGTGATGGAGGGCAAGGGCTGCCTGTTCAAGAAGTTTGCCAACATCGATGTGTTCGACATCGAGCTGGCCGAGAACGACCCGGACAAGCTGATCGAGATCATCGCCGCCCTCGAGCCCACCCTCGGTGGCGTCAATCTGGAAGACATCAAGGCGCCCGAGTGCTTCTACATCGAGCAGAAGCTGCGCGAGCGGATGAACATCCCGGTCTTCCACGACGACCAGCACGGTACTGCCATCATCTCCGCTGCCGCCATGCTCAATGGCCTGAAGGTGGTGGGCAAGAAGATCGACGAGGTCAAGGTCGTGGTGTCCGGCGCCGGTGCTGCCGCCATCGCCTGCCTGGAGCTGTGGTGCGGTCTGGGCATCAAGCGCGAGAACGTCTTCGTGTGTGACTCGAAGGGCGTGATCTACGTGGGCCGGGACGAGAAGATGGAGCCGACCAAGGCCCGTTTCGCCCAGCAGACCGATTTCCGCACCCTGGCCGACGCGCTGGTCGGTGCCGACGTGTTCCTGGGTCTGTCCACCGCCGGCGTGCTCAAGCCGGAGATGGTCAAGACCATGGCCGACAAGCCGCTGATCTTCGCCCTGGCCAATCCGACCCCCGAAATCATGCCGGAGCTGGCCAAGGAAGTGCGCCCCGACGCCATCATCGCCACCGGCCGTTCGGATTACCCGAACCAGGTCAACAATGTGCTGTGCTTCCCCTTCATCTTCCGCGGTGCCCTGGATGCGGGCGCCACCAAGATCAACGAGGAGATGAAGCTGGCCTGCGTGAAGGCCATCGCCGAACTGGCCGAAGCCGAGCAGTCCGACGTGGTGGCCCAGGCCTACGGTGGTGCCGATCTGAACTTCGGTCCGAACTACCTGATTCCGAAGCCCTTCGACCCGCGCCTGATCGTCAAGATCGCGCCGGCCGTGGCGCAGGCGGCGATCGACTCGGGTGTGGCCACCCGCAAGATCGACATGGACGCCTACGTCCAGAGCCTCAACGAGTTCGTCTATCAGTCCGGCATCATCATGAAGCCGGTGTTCACCATGGCCAAGGCCATCCCCGCCGACAAGAAGCGCGTGCTCTACGCCGAGGGCGAGAGCGAGCGCGTGCTGCGTGCGGTGCGTGCGGTGGTCGATGAGAACCTGGCCCGCCCGATCCTGATCGGCCGGCCGGCGGTGATCGACATGCGCATCGAGAAGTTCGGCCTGAACCTGCAGGCCGGCCGTGACTTCGACGTGGTCAACGTCGAGTCCGACAGCCGCTACCGCGAGCTGTGGCAGGAGTACTACCGGGTGATGGGCCGCGATGGCGTGACCCCGGACTCCGCCCGCGAAGCCATGCGCGCAGACTCCACCCTGATCGGCTGCATGCTGCTGCGCCGTGGCGATGCGGATGCGCTGGTGTGTGGCACGACCGGTGGCTACGAGCATCACTTCGACCATGTCCGCAACCTGATCGGCCTGAAGAAGGGGGCCACCCTCTATGCGGCCATGAACATCCTGCTGCTGCCCCAGCGCACCCTGGCGATCACCGACACTTATGTGAACGAGACCCCAAGCGCCGAGGAGACCGCCGAGATCGCCCTGATGGCGGCCGACGAGCTGAAGCGTTTCGGCATCGAGCCCAAGGTGGCCTTGTTGTCCCACTCCAATTTCGGCAGTGCCCGCAGCACCTCTTCCCAGAAGATGCGTGCGGCCCGCGACATCCTGCGGGTCAAGGCGCCGGACCTGCAGTGCGATGGCGAAATGCACGGTGACGCAGCCCTGTCGCCGGAGATCCGCGATCGCCTGCACCCCGACTCCACGCTGACGGGCGAAGCCAACCTGCTGGTGATGCCCAACCTCGACGCCGCCAATATCGCCTTCAACCTCCTCAAGGTGGCCAATGGTGACGGCGTTTCTGTGGGCCCCATCCTGCTGGGCAGTGCCAGCCCGGTGCACATTCTCACCCCGTCGGCGTCGGTCCGCCGGCTGGTGAACATCACCGCCCTGGCCGTGGTGGATGCCGCCGAGCAACGCGCCGAAGCGCAGCGCTGAACCTTGCCTGCCCCGCTCCCGTTATCGGGGGTGGGGCACGTGCGGGGTCATTCCGGGGTCCCCTCCGGTACAATCGGAACATCGTTCAATGTTCCATTGTCCTTGAGGTGACTCCCATGCCCCATGCCATCCGTTTCGAGCGTACCGGCGGTCCCGAGGTCCTTCAGTGGGTCGAGGTGGATGTGCCTGCGCCTGCCGAAGGTGAGGTGCGCATCCGCCATCAGGCGGTTGGTCTGAACTTCATCGACACCTACCACCGCTCGGGTCTGTACCCGGTTCCCCTGCCGTCCGGCATCGGGCAGGAGGCTGCTGGCGTCATCGAGGCCGTAGGCAACGGCGTGGCCGGCTTCGTCGTGGGGGACAGGGTCGCCTATGTGGGTGGGGCGCTGGGCGCCTACTCTGAAGTCCGCAACGTCGCGGCCAGTTCTCTCGTCAAGTTGCCGGATGCCCTGTCCTGCGAGCAGGGGGCTGCGATGATGATGCAGGGTCTGACGGCACAATACCTGCTCCGGCGTACCTATCGTGTCCAGCCGGGTGACACCATCCTGATCCATGCCGCAGCCGGCGGCGTCGGCCTGATCGTCTGCCAGTGGGCCAAGGCGCTGGGGGCTCGCGTCATCGGCACGGTGAGCTCTGAAGCCAAGGCGGAGCTCGCACGGGCCCATGGTTGCGACCACACCATCATCACCGCCCGTGAGAGCGTGTCGGCGCGTGTCCGGGAGATCACCGGAGGTGAAGGCGTGCCCGTGGTGTATGACTCCATCGGCAAGGATACCTTCATGGATTCCCTGGCCTGCCTGCGGCCGCTGGGGACGATGGTGACCTTCGGCAATGCGTCGGGCCCGGTGCCGCCTTTCGATCCGGGCCTGTTGGCCAGGATGGGGTCCCTGTTCCTGACTCGCCCGACCCTTTTCCACTACATCGCCCGGCGTGATGACTTGCTGGCCATGGCAGAGGAACTCTTTGCCGTGGTGGCGTCCGGCCAGGTGCGCCTGTCCATCAATCAACGTTTTCCGCTGAAGGAGGCGGCCACGGCCCATCGTGAGCTGGAAGCCCGGCGGACGACGGGTTCCAGTGTGCTGTTGCCCTGATCATGAAATTCCATTATCTGCCCGCCACCCTGACGGCCCTTGTGCTGGGCCTGACGACACTTGCCGCCACTGCGGCCCCTCCCGTGCCGGCCGCGCCCGTGGTGCTGACGCCCGTGCAGGCTGCGTTTGTCCAGGCCGAGACCCGCCGTATCGAGGAAGGCTTCGTGCAGAAGGTGATGAGCGTCACCGGCGCAACGCGGGATCAGGTGCTTCGGGCCATTCCGGCCAAAGGGCGCCTGACTGACCGGCTGGCCCGGATCTTCAGTTCGCTTGAGCGTGATCTCAAGGGGCCGCTGACCGATGAGCAGAAGGCGCTGATCTTTGCTGCTGACGGAGAGCGCAAGCAGGCGCTCAAGGATCTGCCGGGGCAGGCTGCTGCTCGCTGAGGCAAGCCGGGAGGCTTAGAACAGCTCTATTTCGCCTTCCGGTGCGGTCCGGGGAGAGAGCTTGCCCGTGCTGAGCAGATCCTCGTGGCAGCAGATCTGGTTGCGGCCGTTTCCCTTGGCGTAGTAGAGGGCTTCGTCGGCCCGGCCAACGATGTCCGGAATGGAGTCACGGGGGTGAATGGCTGTGTAGCCTATGCTGATCGTGACCCTCCCCACCTGGGGGAAGTCACGCATTTCGACTGTGCTCCGGAAGCGCTCCAGCGCCGTCGTGACCTCCTCCTTAGAGGCCGCTCGGAGTACGACCACGAACTCTTCCCCGCCAAAGCGGAACAGTCGATCCTGGTGGCGGAAGCTCTCCCCCATAAGACGGGCCAGCAGAAGTAGGACTTCGTCACCGTAGAGGTGGCCGAACTGGTCGTTGATCCGCTTGAAATGGTCTACATCCAGGACTGCGAGCCAGTGACCGCATTCATCGTCGCTCAGCCGTCTGCGTTGTGTCGTGGCCTCGTCACCCGCCTGATGGCTCAGCAGGAGCCCAAGGATCTTGCCCAGGTTCTCGTCGAAGGTCTTGCGGTTCAGGAGGCCTGTGAGGGTGTCGCGTTCGCTGTAGTCGAGCAGGCTGAGGTAATTGCGATACAAGCCCAGGAAACCCTCGGCTGTTCCCAGGTCGTCGTCCGTCAGGGGGGCGCGGCAAACCACTTCGAGCACGCCCAGGGCGCGGCTGTCGATCGAGATCGGGAAGCAGTGGATGTACAGGTCCTGTGTTGTGTCGTGGCGACGGACGATCTGGCTCTGCTCCACGCACGCAATCATCTCGGGGCGATCATGCAGCGGAAGGGGTTCCCCGCCTTTGTCGAACTCAGACTGGGAATAGCTCACTCCGTCCTGCCCCACGTGGGTCACCCGGGCCAGGTAGTTTTCCTCGCCGTGCTGGCTGGCCTTGTAAAGATTGACCTCCTGCGCCTTGACCAGCTCGAACAGCGCCGAGGCCACGCCCAACTCCAGCAGGGTCCTGTCCCTGTGCTGGGTGATCGACTCGACGTGCTTCAGGACGTGGATCATGGTGCCGCATCGGGGGTCTGTCAGGCGGACGATATTAGCGCAGGCGGCCTTCATGATTGCGGTGAATTGCATTGATTGACGCGCAATTATTCACGGGCCTGGGGGCTGCCTGGTGGGAGTGCCGTCGGCCGTTTGTATCTGCAGAAGCAGGCGCCCTTCGTCGAGGAGTGCCTGACAGGCGGGCGTGGGCTGCATCGGCGTGCTGGCTGGGTAAAAGAGGGTAAGGCCTAGGCCTGTCTCGAGGGTATGCAGCGCCGCAGTGAGGTTGGCCGCCGGCATGGACAGGGAGGCTGCCGCTGCCGCGACGCTGCCGTGTCGGACTACGGCATCCAGCAATTTGATCGTCTGAAGTGTGATCCGCAGGGAGAAGAACTCGTCGTCCTCAGGCAGCATCGGTGAAGGGCTGGGCGTGGAGGGCTCTGGATGGGGTTGCATGAGTGCGCCAATATATGAGAAGAGCATTGAACGATGCCGGCGATTGCTACACTGCACGCGATGGAGCGGATGAGCGCTCCCTGGATTGAAACGTCTGGTGCATCGTCGGATGGGCGCGGAACTCCGCAAAAGAGCCGCGGGCGATCTGGGTGAGTTCGTGTGAATGCGCTGCGCGAGAGCCTCCCGTGGGATCAGTGCGTGTTTCGGTCTGTGCCCGGCATTTACGGCAAAGGCCTATGCATAATCAATTACACCTGCTTGTGTGTGTCTGGTCAATCATGCAATTGTTGTTTTTTATGTCGTGAATTTCCGTTCTGGAAAGCATTTTGTTTTGTTGTTTTTTCTCTTTTAATCAATTTGTTGGGGGTTTAGATGAATCTACATGGAGTAATGGTGGTTGAGCATCCAACGGTCCCCGGTCTGTATGGCAGATGAAAGGTCGGCTGCAATGATCGGTGATGTTCTCAAGCGTGTGCGTGGTCGGCATACGCTGGATGAGATTGCGCTCCGGATGGGTGTCCACAAAAACACTCTGGGTAACTACGAGCGAGGCGAGCGGCTGCCTGAGATCGATTTTCTCGCTGCGTTTTCGGCTGCCACGGGGGCGGATCTTGGGGAGTTGCTGGTGTCCCGGCTCGAGGCGGGAGGGCGAGCGCTGGACGGGCTGGGGCGGGCCACACTCCGGGATCGGTTGGCCGAGCCGCCTGCCAGCTATCGTGCCAGCGATGCCGGGCTCGTTTCCGTGCCGACGGCAGCTGGAGGGCGTGCATCGGTCGGCATGGCCTTCGACCGGCGCTGGCTGGAGGATCAGGGGCTCGATCCCGCAGCCCTGCTGGCAGTTGTGGTGGAGGATGATTCGATGGCACCGACCATCCGCCAGGGCGCGCTGGTGCTGGTGGATACCCGGGTCACCCAGTTTGGTGGCGACGGTCTCCACCTGATCGAGCAGGGCGCCCGTGCGCGCGTGCGGCGGCTTCAGTCCGATCTTGGCGGGGGGCTCTTCATTCGTTGCGACAACCCGGCCTACCGGGAACTCTTTCTGGCAGGGGAGGCCCTTGCCGGTCTGCGCATGCTCGGACGGGCGGTCTGGGCAGGCGGGGGTTTGTAGGAAGCGAGCAGGAGGTCGCGTGCGATAATCCCGGCGTTGCCGGCCGGCATGCGATTTGAGCCACTTGAACTACGATACTTTCATCAACCTGCTGTTTGCCCGTGTTCCCCGTGCGGACGTGACCTGGGGGTTGGTCGCGATCAATCTGCTTGTCTTTGCACTGCTGGCCGTGTCTGGCCAGGGCGTGATGCAGGTTCCCTCCGAGTTGCTGATCCGTGCTGGCGGCAACTACGCACCGTTGGTCCAGAAGGGTGAGGTGTGGCGACTCGCCACGGCGCTGTTCCTTCATGGGGGGCTGCTGCATGTTGGCCTCAACATGCTGGCCCTGTATCAGGCCGGGCAGGTTGTCGAGCGTCTCTTCGGCCGCATCGGTTTCACTTTCATTTATCTGCTGGCCGGCTTGCTGGGCAATGTGGCGAGTCTGTGGTGGAAGCAGGGGCCGGTGAGCGTAGGCGCGTCGGGGGCGATCTTTGGCGTGTACGGTGCTTTGCTGGCCTATCTGAGTGTGCAGAGGGGGTCGGTCCCGGGAGAGGTCTTCAAGGAGATGCGCGCCGGAACCCTTGGTTTCATCGGCTACTCGTTGTTTGCCGGCTTTGCGCTGCCGGGCATCGACAATGCGGCGCATCTGGGCGGGCTGGTAGGTGGGCTGGCGCTCGGAGCCACCATGGCGATGCCCCTGGCTGCGCCGGAGCTGGTACGTTGGCGGTCGCCCCGCCTGTGGGTCGGGGTTGCCGTGGTGATGGCGTTGGGGGGCGCCCTGTGGAGCAAGGCGCCCGAGGTGGCGCGGCGCTACGAGGTGGGGGCCGCCTTCTATGAGACGCTGCAGCGTTTTTCCATTGAAGAGCAGGAGCTGTTGCGCGAGCAGGCTGTCCTGATGGATGCTCTGCAGCGCAGGCGCACCACGGAGGCGACCGTTCGGGATGCGCTGGAGCACGATTGCCTGGTGCGCTGGGACCGGCAGATCACCCAGTTGTCCTGGCGTGAGGCGCCGGCGGGGCAGGAGTGGTATCGCGAGGAGTTGATCGAGTACGCCACCGCGCGCCGCGATGCGGTCAAGGCGCTGGTGCAGGCCATGGATACGCGTCAGACCCTCTGGTTGGAACGGGCGCGCAAGCTGCAACTGCAGGCTGACAACATCCTGCTGCAGATCCGCCTGCGCAAGTCGATGGAAGACAGCGCCCGCTGAACGTGCTGCATGGAGGGTGGAATGGACTTCACACAACAGCTGCTGGTGATCCTCATCCTGGTGGCGGTCAGCGCCTTTTTTTCGGTCTCGGAGATCTCCGTTGCGGCTTCGCGCAAGTCACGGCTGGCCGTGCTTGCCGAGAATGGTGACGAGGGCGCGGCCCGGGTGCTGGCCTTGCAGGCGCGGCCGGGGCCCTTTTTCACCCTCGTGCAGATCGGGCTGAATGGCGTGGCGATCATGGGCGGCATCGTCGGTGAGGGCGCTTTCTCCCCCTGGCTGACCGGGGCGCTGGCCCCCTGGCTGCCCGCTGCCTATCTGGACAGCGTGGCCTTTGCCCTGTCCTTTGCGCTGGTGACCTCCTTGTTCATCCTGTTTGCCGACCTGATGCCCAAGCGGCTCAGCATGGCCTCGCCGGAACGGCTGGCCATCGCCATCGCCGGGCCGATGATCCTGCTCATCGGCTGGCTGAAGCCGCTGCTGTGGCTCTACAACGGGGCGGCGGACCTGCTGTTCCGGTTGCTGGGGGTGCCGACGGCCCGCAACGACACGGTGACCCCGGACGAGATCATCGCGGTGGTGGAGGCGGGGGCCCAGGCTGGCGTGCTGGCCGAGCAGGAGCATGCGCTGATCGAGAACGTCTTCGGGCTGGAGGCGCGCAGCGCGCCATCGGCCATGACCACGCGGGAGAGCGTGGTGTTCTTCACCTTGCAGGAGAGTGAGGAGAGCATCCGTCAGAAGATCACCAGCCGGCCCTTCAACCGCTTTCCTGTGTGTGACGGCAGCATCGACCAGGTGGTGGGCTACGTGGATGCCAAGGATCTGCTCAACCGGGTGCTGGCGGGCCAGTCCCTGTCCATGAAGGCCGACGCGCCCATCAACCCGCTGCTGGCCCTGCCGGACTCCCTGACCTTGTCCGAGGTGCTTGAGCGCCTGCGGGAGGCGCGGGACGACTTCGCGGTGATCATCAACGAATACGCGCTGGTGGTGGGTGTGATCACCCTCAACGACATCATCCGGGCGCTGGTCGGCGATGACGTGGAGCAGGTGCAGGAGGAGCAGATCCTGCGTCGTGACGACAGCTCCTGGCTGGTGGATGGTGCCACGGCCGCGACTGACCTGATGCGGGTGCTCGGTATCGACGATGCGGGTGGCAGCGAGCATTACGAGACCGTTGCCGGCTTCATGATGTACCACCTGCGCAAGATCCCGCGGCGGACCGACCGGGTGGAGTTCGGCGGCTACCGCTTCGAGGTGCTCGACGTGGACAATCACCGCATCGACCAGCTGCTGGTGAGCCGGTTGAACGTCGAGGCAGGAGAAATCTCCAGCCAGGGGTGAATGCCCCTTCGGGGACGGGTAAAATTGCCGGATGTCCCAAGATCTCGCCCCCCACTCCCCCCGCTACGTCCACCTGCGTCTCCATACCGAGTACTCGATCTCCGACGGGATCGTGCAGGTGGATTCCGCCATTGCCCGTGCCGCCGCCGATGGCATGCCGGCCCTCGGCATCTCCGACCTGGCCAACCTCTTCGGTATGGTCAAGTTCTACAAGGGCGCACGCGGCAAGGGCATCAAGCCGATCTGCGGTGTGGATGCCTGGATCACCCAGGACACCGACCGGGACAAGCCCTACCGGGTGCTGCTGATCTGCAAGAACCGCAAGGGCTATGGCCAGCTCTGCGAGCTGCTGACCCGCGCCTACATGGAGAACAAATACCGGGGGCGGGCCGAGATCCGTCGTGACTGGCTGACCGTCGAGACGGCCAGCGAGTTGCTGTGCCTGTCCGGCGCCAAGGACGGCGACATCGGCCAGGCCCTGGCCAATGGCAATGTCCGCCTGGCAGAGCAACTGGCCGCCGACTGGGCGCAGCGCTTCCCAGGCGGTTTCTACATCGAGATCCAGCGGGCCGGGCATCCGGGGACCGAAGGCTACATCCGTGAAGCCCTGCAGATTGCCTCCAGCCAGGATCTGCCGGTGGTGGCCACCCACCCGATCCAGTTCACCCGGCCGGAGGACTTCAAGGCCCACGAAGCCCGAGTCTGCATCGCCCAGGGCAATGTGCTGTCCGACAAGCGCCGGCCGCGGGACTTCACCGAGCAACAGTATTTCAAGACCCAGGCCGAGATGTGCGAGCTCTTTGCCGACATCCCGGAGGCGCTCGAGAACAGTGTCGAGATCGCCCGCCGTTGCTCCCTGACGATCCAGCTGGGCAAGAACTTCCTGCCCCTGTTCCCGACGCCGGAGGGCATGACCCTCGACGATTTCCTGGTGGCCGAGGCCAAGCGGGGGCTGGAGGAGCGCCTCAAGGAGCTCTACCCCAACGAGGTGGATCGCGAGGCCCAGCGCCCGCGCTACGAGGAGCGCCTCAAGTTCGAGACCGACACCATCATCCAGATGGGTTTCCCGGGCTACTTCCTGATCGTGGCGGACTTCATCATCTGGGCCAAGCAGAACGGCGTGCCGGTGGGGCCGGGGCGGGGCTCGGGGGCGGGCTCGCTGGTGGCCTACAGCCTGCGCATCACCGATCTGGATCCGCTGGCTTACGCACTGCTGTTCGAGCGCTTCCTCAACCCCGAGCGGGTGTCGATGCCCGACTTCGACATCGACTTCTGCCAGGACAACCGCTACCGCGTCATCGAGTATGTGCGCGAGCGCTATGGCAAGGACGCGGTGAGCCAGATCGCCACCTTCGGCACCATGGCCTCCAAGGCGGTGGTGCGCGACGTCGGGCGGGTGCTCGACCTGCCTTACGGCCTGTGCGACCGCCTCTCCAAACTGATTCCGGTGGTGCAGAACAAGCCGCTGTCGCTGGCCGATGCCCGGGAGCAGGAGCCGCAGATCAACGAGCTGATGGCCGACGGTAACGACGGCGAGTCGATCCAGGAGCTGTGGGGCCTGGCCGAGCCCCTCGAGGGCCTGACCCGTGGCGTCGGCATGCACGCCGGGGGCGTGCTCATCGCGCCGGGCAAGCTCACCGACTTCTGTCCGCTGTACATCGCCGACGGCGAGGACGCCACGCCGGTCTCCCAATTCGACAAGGACGACGTGGAAGGCGTCGGCCTGGTCAAGTTCGACTTCCTGGGCCTGCGCAACCTCACCATCATCGAGCTGGCCCTCGAGTACATCGAGCGCCTCACCGGTGCCCGGCCCGACCTGATGAGCCTGGGCTTCGGCGATCAGGCGGCCTACCAGATCCTCCGCGACGCCAACACCACGGCGATCTTCCAGGTGGAATCGGAGGGCATGAAGAAGCTGCTCAAGAAGCTCGCCCCTGACCGCTTCGAAGACATCATCGCGGTGCTGGCGCTGTACCGGCCGGGCCCGCTGGGTTCGGGCATGGTCGATGACTTCATCCTGCGCAAGAAGGGCCAGCAGGCGATCGACTACTTCCACCCGGATCTGCAGGCCTGCCTGGAGCCCACCTACGGCGTCATCGTGTACCAGGAACAGGTGATGCAGATCTCCCAGATCATCGGGGGCTACACGCTGGGCGGCGCCGACATGCTGCGCCGGGCAATGGGCAAGAAGAAGCCGGAGGAGATGGCCAAGCACCGGGAGACCATCGCCGATGGCGCCCGCAAGCAGGGTTACGACCCGGCTCTGGCCGAACAGCTGTTCGACCTGATGACCAAGTTCGCCGAGTACGGCTTCAACAAGTCGCACACGGCCGCCTACGCGGTGGTGACCTACCACACCGCCTGGCTCAAGGCTTACCACTGCGCGGCCTTCATGGCCGCCACCATGTCGGCCGACCTGGACAACACCGACACGATCAAGATCTTCTACGAGGACACGATCGCCAACAAGGTGGTGGTCCTGCCGCCGGACGTGAACCAGTCCGATTACCGCTTCGTGCCCACCGACGCCAAGACCATCCGCTACGGTCTGGGTGCGGTCAAGGGCGTGGGCGAGCCGGCGGTGCGGGCCATCCTGGCCGCACGGGAGTCCGGTGGGCCGTTCAAGGATCTCTTCGACTTCTGCTGCCGGGTGGACAAGCGCCTGGCCAACCGTCGGGTCATCGAGGCCCTGGTGCGGGCCGGCGCCTTCGACACCATCGCCCCGATCCAGCCGGCCGACCGGCACACCCTGATGGCTACCGTCGGCATCGCCATGGAGGCGGCCGAGCAGCAGGCGGCCAACGCTCTGCAGAGCGGGCTGTTCGATATCCCCGGCGAGGCCGCCGGGCCGATGGTGGACTACGTCAAGGTCCGTCCGTGGGGGGAGCGGGAGAAGCTCAAGGAAGAGAAGCTGGCCATCGGCTTCTTCCTCTCGGGTCATCCCTTCAATGCCTTCAAGGACGAAGTGCGGCGCTTCGTGCGACGCCCCCTGTCGCAGGTCGAGCCCTCCAAGGATCTGATCACCATGGCGGGGGTGGTGATGGAGGTTCGCGCCAAGATGACCGCGCGGGGCAAGATCGCCTTTGTCCTGCTCGACGACGGTACCACGCCGCGGGAGGTGTCGGTGTTCTCGGAAGTCTTCGACAACAACCGCCAGCGCATCGTCGTGGATGAGGTGCTGATCGTTGATGCCAAGGTCAGCAACGACGACTTCACCGGGGGCTTCCGCATCGTGGCCGACAAGCTGATGACGCTCGGCGAGGCGCGGGGCCGTTTCGCCCGGGTCCTGCAGCTGCGCCTCAACGGCGAGGTGGGGGCATCAGGCGGTGCGGCAGCGGCGGCGGAGCGCCTGCAGACGGTGCTGGAGCCGTTCCGTGAAGGGGAGTGTCCCATCCGGGTGCGCTACCGAAATGGTGTGGCCGAGGGTGATCTGCCTCTGGGGGCCGGCTGGAAGGTCCGTCCGGACGACAGCCTGTTGGAGAGCCTCCGGGAGTGGCTGCCACCCGATGCGGTGGAAGTGATCTACGGCTGACGGCCGGGGGAGGGGGCCGGCTTGCTGGCTGGCCTGCTCCCGCCGGGTGGTGAAGTCTCAGCAGGCGACGATGGGCGCGGCCGGCAGGGTGCCGATGCGCAGCAGCTCGGTCACTGCATCGGCGGGCAGCGGGGGGCTGAAGACATAGCCTTGGGCAGCGGAGCAGCCTTCCATGCGCAGGAAGTCGAGTTGGTCGGGCGTTTCGGTGCCCTCGGCGATGACCTCCAGGCGCAGGCTGCGGCCCAGTTGGATCACCGCCCGCACGATGGCTGCGTCGTCAGGATCATCGGTCAGGTCGCGAACGAAGCTCTGGTCGATCTTCAGGCAGTCCACGGGGAAGCGCTTGAGATAGGCCAGGCTCGAGTAGCCGGTGCCGAAATCATCGATGGACATGCGGACGCCCAGGGCCTTGAGTTCCCGCAGGGTGGCCTCCACTTCGGCGCCCGACTGCATCAGCAGGGATTCGGTGAGCTCCAGCTCCAGCCAGCGGGCGTCCAGCCCGGCTGATTCCAGTGCCTCGCGTACGGTGGCGACCATGTCGGCACGGCGGAACTGCATGGCTGACAGGTTGACCGCCACCGGTACGGGGGGTAGCCCCCGGTCCTGCCACTGGCGGGCCTGCCGGCAGGCCTCGAACAGGACCCAGCGGCCGATCGGGACGATCAGACCGCATTCCTCAGCCAGCGGAATGAAGTGGGCTGGTGAGATCCCGCCAAGGGTGCCGCTGAACCAGCGCAGCAGGGCTTCCATGCCGATGATGCGTCCGCTCGCCAGGTTGACCTGGGGCTGGTAGTACAGCTGGAACTCCTGCTGATCCAGCGCCCGGCGCAGTGCGTTCTCCATGTGCAGCCGCTCGAGGGCATTGACGTTCATCACCTCGTCGAAGAAGCGGTAGGTGTTCCGCCCTTCTTCCTTGGCGTGGTACATGGCCGTGTCGGCGTTCTTCATCAGGGTTTCGGCGCACTCCCCGTCTTCCGGGTAGAGGGCGATGCCGATGGAGAAGGATGTGGCGAGCTGCTGGCCCTCGATCTCGAAGGCCGGACAGAGCTTGTCGAGGATCTTCTCGGCCACCCGGGCGGCGTCGTCGGGAACGTTGATGTCGGTCAGCACGATCAGGAACTCGTCGCCCCCCTGGCGGCTCACCGTATCCGTCTCGCGGATGCAGGCGGTCAGGCGCAGGGCCACCCCTTGGAGCAGACGGTCGCCTACCATGTGGCCGAGGGAGTCGTTGATCGTCTTGAAACGGTCGAGATCCAGGAAGAGCAGGGCGATCCGTGTGCCGTGGCGGGCCGCCTGGGCCAGCGACTGGTCGAGGCGGTCCTGCAGCAGGGTGCGGTTGGGCAGGCCGGTCAGCGGGTCGTGCTGGGCCAGGAAGGCGATCCGGGCTTCGGAGGCCTTGCGCTCGGTGATGTCCGAGAACACCGCCACATAGTGGGTGACCCGGCCGCTGCGGTTGCGCACGGTGCTGATCGACAGGGCTGCGGGGTAGAGCGTGCCATCCTTCCGCCGGTCGTGGATCTCGCCCTGCCAGAAGCCATTGATGTGGATGTCCCGCCACATGGCCTCGTAGAAGCCTCGGTCGTGGTGGCCGGAGTGCAGCAGGCGTGGCGTCTGGCCGACGGCCTCTTCAGGGGTATAGCCGGTGACGTCAGTGAAGGCCTGATTGACCGACAGGATGCGCTGCTGGGCGTCGGTGACGATGATGGCTTCGATGCTGTTGCGGAACACCGTCAGGGCCAGGCGCAGCTGCTCCTCGCTGTCGCGCCGGGCGGTCACATCCGCAATGGTGGTGACCACCCCGCGACGCTCGCCGGTATGGTCATCGAACAGCGGGATGGAATTGGTCCACAGCCAGCGTCGTCCGCCGTCCTGGCGATCGAGTCCGAGCAGGCCGGATTGGGGGAGCCCGGTGGCCAGGGCCTGCATTGCCGGTGTCTGGGACGGAGCCAGGGGTTCCCCCTCCTCGTCCAGATAGGTGATCAGCTTGTTGTGGATGTCCCAGCCCTTCATCTGCTCGGCGCTGAGCCCGAGGATCTGTTCGGCCATGACGTTGTGCAGCAGCAGGACGCCTTCCGTATCCCGCATGATCACGCCTTCGCCCATGGACGCCAGCAGCGTCCGCATGCGGGTCTCCCGCTCACGCAACTCGGCTTCCGCGTTGCGACGGTCGGTGATGTCGATGCAGGAACTGATGTAGCCGGCGAACTCCCCGGCCTGGTCGTACAGGGGGCGACCGGTGCTGAGTACCCAACGGTAGCTGCCATCCTTGCGGCGCAGCCGGAACTCCATTTCGAAGGGGGTGCGGACGGCGAAGTGTTCGAGGTAGGTGCCGACGCTGCGGTCGAAATCCTCTGGATGCACACCCATCGTCCAGCCGTCACCGACTTCCTGTTCAAGTTTGCGGCCGGTGAATTCCAGCCAGGTCTTGTTGAAGTAGGTACAGCGCGCATCTGCGCCCGAGCGCCAGATCAGCGTCGGGAAATGCTCGAACAGCGACAGCTGGAGAGCCCAGTTGTCGCCATCTTCAGAGGAGGGTAAGGCAAGCACGGCAGCTGTCGATTCCGATGCACTGGAGCCTGGAGTTCTGTTGAGATACGCATTTTAACGCTTTTGAAAGGATGCGCCGTGAATATCGCGGATGGCATCCTTCCTCCAGGGTTGCCAACCCGTTTCATTGTGCATCTTCGTTCATGAGGCGCGGCAGGAAGTTGCGGGCTCGGGCGAGGGCCGAATAGATATCTCCGCAGATGTTGTTGATGCCCACTTCATCCTCGAAGCCGGAGCGATGGATCAGGGACCCAGGCTGGGCGTTGAGGTTGCACAGGATCAGGGCACAGCCGCGCTTATGCAGGTTTTTGCACAAGCTCTCTAGCCCTTCCAGGCCGGTGGTGTCGAGATTGACCAGGTGGTGCATGTCGAGGATGACCACCTCGGGATGCCGCTCGGCCGGGTCGAGCAGGGCCTCGAGCTTGTGGATCGCCCCGAAGAACAGCGTGCCGTAGATCGAATAGGCCACCACCCGGGGCGTGCCATCCGGGTACAGGAAATCCGGCAGCATCGACAACTCGCCCAGGGGCAGACGCTCGACCCGGGTGAGATCCGACATGCGGTAGATGAAGAACAGGCTGGCCATCACCATGCCGAGCTCCACCGCAAGGGTCAGGTCGAAGAGGACGGTGACGAAGAAGGTGGTCAGCAGGGTGGCACGATAGGTTGCAGCAAAGCGCCCCAGTCCGCGGAACTCATGCCATTCGCCCATGTTGATCGACACCACGACGACGATGGCCGACAGGGTGGCGAGGGGGATGTGCTTGGCAAAGGGGGCAAGCACCAGGACTACCGCCAGCAGCACGAAAGCGTGCACCATGCCGGCCACCGGGGTACGGCCGCCGGTGCGGACGTTGGTGGCCGTGCGGGCGATGGCGCCGGTGGCGGCAAAGCCCCCGAACAGCGGCGCTGCGAGGTTGGCCAGGCCCTGGGCGATCAGCTCCTGGTTGGGGTCGTGGCGGTCATCGATGGCACTGTCGGCAACCCGTGCCGACAGCAGTGATTCGATGGCCCCCAGCAGGGCGATGGTGAGCGCGGGGGAAATCAGCTTGCCCAGGGTTTCCAGGGACAGCGCCGGCAGGGCAAAGGCGGGCAGATCCTGGGGGATGCCGTTGAAGCGGCTGCCGATGGTCTCGACCGGCAGTTGCAGGAGGGCATTGACTACGGTTGCCACCACCAGTACCCCGAGGGGGCCGGGCATGCGCGCCAGGAGCTTGAAACGGCGGGCCAGGCGGTTCCAGGACAGCAGCACCGCCAGTGATGCCAGCGACAAGCCCACGGTGGGGAGGTCGATGGTGTCCAGATGGGTGATCAGGGCCTTGACCTTGCCGAAGAACTCGCCCGGCAGGTGGTCGATGCGGAGGCCCAGGAAGTCCTTGATCTGGGCCAGGAAGATCACCACCGCGATGCCGTTGGTGAAGCCGATCACCACCGTCTTGGGAATGAAGCGGATCAGGTTGCCAAGCCTGAAAACGCCCATCGCCACCAGCATGGCACCTGCCAGCATGGTGGCGACCAGCAGGTTCTGCACGCCGTATTCCACGACGATGCCGTAGATGATGGGGATGAAGGCACCGGTGGGGCCACCGATCTGCACCCGGGAGCCGCCGAGCGCGGAGATCAGGAAGCCGGCGACAATGGCTGTCCAGATGCCGGCGGTGGGGGACATGCCGGAGGCGATGGCGAAGGCCATGGCCAGCGGCAGGGCGAGGACCCCGACCGTGAGGCCGGCTGACGCATCGCGACCGAACTGGGCCCCGTCATAGCCGGGGAGCGTTTCAAGGAGCTTGGGACGAAATACGAATTTCATGGTGCCTCCGCAAATGAAGGGAAAATGCGCCACCCGAGGGGGTGTCTTGCGGAGGGCATGGGCCCGGCCCGGTACGATGCTGGACGATCCATCGTTTGCAGGCGGTGAGGGGCATGGGCCGGCGGGTCAGGAAAACGTGTTGTCGTTGGCGGCGTCGCGGCCGGCAGAGGCGCTGTGCATGACTTCCACCAGCATCTTGACGGCGGCAATGAATACGGTGACGAGGCCGCCGCCCACGCAGATCCAGGCCTGCAGGGTGCTGGCCGGGAAGCCGGGCAGGATGGAGGCCCGGTCCTCAAGCAGGTAGGCAGCGCCGACGGCGAGCACCATGACCCCGATCATGTCGAGGGCGGCCCAGCCCCAGAAGGCGGGTGTCAGGCGTGGAAGGGGAGATCGTTGGGTGCTCATGTCGGGTTGCAAAGCTAGGGGATGGGGCTGACAGGCAGCTTACGGCAGGCTTGCGCCGGGCAGGCCTGCCGCCGTTCCTGTTGGCTTACTTGACCCGCATGCCGGGCTGGGCGCCGGCGTCGGGAGACAGGATGAACAGGCCCGGATGTTCGCCCGACGCGTCGGAGGCGGCCAGCACCATGCCTTCCGACATGCCGAACTTCATCTTGCGCGGGGCCAGGTTGGCCACCATCACGGTGAGGCGGCCGACCAGGGCGGCCGGATCGTAGGCGCTCTTGATGCCGGCAAAGACCTGGCGGGGCGTCTCCTCGCCGATGTCGAGCTGCAGGCGCAGCAGCTTGGCGGCGCCTTCCACATGCTCGGCCGAGACGATCCTGGCAATGCGCAGGTCCACCTTGCCGAAGTCGTCGATCGAAATGTACGGCTCGAACTCGTTGGCCTGGGTCGCCTCGGTGGTGGCGGCATGGGCCTGGTGCTGGGCGTGGCGCTGTTCGGAGTGGGCGGCCTTGTCGTCCTTGCCCTTGGCGGCCTTGGCCGGCGCGGCTTCGGTAGCGGGGGCGAGGGATTCCCGGTTGGCTTCGAGCAGGGCATCCACCTGCTTGCGCTCGATGCGGGTCATCAGGTGGCTGTAGGCACCGATGGCGTGGCCGGCAGGCAGGGGGGCGAGGAGGGTGTCCCAGCCCAGTGGCGCGATCGCCAGGAAGGTCTCGACCTGGGCGGCCAGGGCCGGCAGTACCGGCTTGAGCAGGCCGGTGAGGGCCTTGAAGATGTTGATGGCAGTGGAGCACACCACATGCAGGCGGGCCTCCTGGCCTTCCTGCTTGGCCAGTTCCCAGGGCTTGTTGTCATTCACGTAGCCGTTGGCCTGGTCGGCAAACTCCATGATGCGGCGCAGGGCCCGGCTGTAGTCGCGCTGCTCGTAGGCGGCGGTGACCTCGTCCAGGTTCCAGTCGAGGGCCGCGGCCTGGTCGTGTTCGCCCAGCTTGCCGTCGAAGCGCTTGGCGATGAAGCCGGCACAGCGGCTGGCGATGTTGACGAACTTGCCCACCAGGTCGGAATTGACCTTGGCGATCATGTCGTCGAGGTTGAGGTCCACGTCCTCCATGGTGCCGTTGGACTTGCCGGCGAAGTAGTAGCGCAGCCATTCCGGGTTGAGCTTCTGCTCGATGTAGGAGCGGGCGGTGATGAAGGTGCCGCGGCTCTTGCTCATCTTGGCGCCGTCAACAGTAAGGAAGCCGTTGACGCACAGCTGGGTGGGCGAGCGGTAGCCGGCGAA
Source organism: Zoogloea sp. (assembly GCA_017309145.1). Lineage (GTDB taxonomy): Bacteria > Pseudomonadota > Gammaproteobacteria > Burkholderiales > Rhodocyclaceae > Zoogloea. Next base: position 20,260 of record JAFLDU010000058.1, read on the forward strand.
GTGGAGCATCGCGGGCCAGAACAGGGCATGGAAGTAGAGGATGTCCTTGCCGATGAAGTGGATCAGCTCGGTGCCGGTGGCGGCCGCCGGGCCGGCCTCGGTGAAGGCGGCCACATCGATGTCCGGGTTGCGCGCGGCGAGGTTCTTGAAGCTGGCGAAGTAGCCGATCGGGGCGTCCAGCCAGACATAGAAATACTTGCCCGGCGCGCCGGGGATCTCGAAACCGAAGTAGGGCGCGTCGCGGGAGATGTCCCAGTCGGAGAGCTTGTTCTCACCGGCTTCGCCCAGCCACTCCTTCATCTTGTTGGCGGCTTCCAGCTGCAGGCGGCGCGAGCCGTCCGGCGTGCTGCCCTGGGTCCAGTCACGCAGGAACTCCACGGCGCGCGGGTCGGAGAGGCGGAAGAAGTAGTGCTCCGAGGTCTTCAACACCGGCTTGGCGCCGGAGACCGCGGAGTAGGGGTTCTTCAACTCGGTGGGCGCGTAGGCGGCACCGCACACCTCGCAGTTGTCGCCGTACTGGTCGGCCGCGCCACACTTGGGGCACTCGCCCTTGATGAAGCGGTCCGGCAGGAACATCTCCTTGACCGGGTCGTAGAACTGCTCGATGGAGCGGGTGTCGATCAGGCGGGCGCCGTCGCGCAGGCGGGTGTAGATGTCTTCCGCGTACCAGCGGTTCTCCGGGCTGTGGGTGGAGTGATAGTTGTCGAAGGCCACCCCGAAGTCGCGGAAGTCACGGGAATGCTCGCCATGGACCCGGTTGATCAGCTGTTCCGGGGTCAGGCCTTCCTTCTCGGCGCGCAGCATCACCGGCGTGCCATGGGTGTCGTCCGCACAGACGTAGTGCACCGTGTTGCCGCGCATGCGCTGATAGCGCACCCAGATGTCGGCCTGGATGTAGCCGACCAGGTGGCCGAGGTGGATGTCGCCATTGGCGTAGGGCAGAGCGTTGGTGACGAGGATCTTGCGCGGGGTGGTCATGGGCGGCGTGCTGCGTGTGAATTCGTAATCCGCCATTCTAGCAAAGCGATTCACCCCCCGCCCCGTCGCGGACAGGGCGGGAATTGGGTAAACTTGGCGGCAAACTGGAGTAAATTACTCGGGTTTGCTTCCTGCGCCCGATTCCGCCATGTTTTCCTTTTTCCGCCGCGGCCCGGCCTCCGACACCATGAGCCTTACTGAACAAAGCGTCCTCGACAGCCTCCGGCAGTATGCCGATCCCAATACCGGCAAGGATTACGTGTCCGCCCGCTGGGTCAAGAATGTGCGTGTCAGCGGGGCCGATGTGTCCTTCGACATCGAGCTGGGCTATCCGGCGAAAAGCCAGATCGACACTATCCGCCAGGGGGTGATCGCTGCGGTGAAGACCGTTCCGGGCGTCGGCAACGTGAGCGCCAATGTGTTCACTCGCATCGTCGCCCACGCGGTGCAGCAGGGCGTCAAGCTGCTGCCGGGGGTCAAGAACATCGTCGCCGTGGCGTCGGGCAAGGGGGGGGTGGGCAAGAGCACCACCTCGGTGAACCTGGCCCTGGCCCTGGCTGCTGAAGGTGCCACGGTGGGCATTCTGGATGCCGACATCTACGGCCCGTCCCAACCCCAGATGCTGGGTATCGGCGGCCAGCAGCCCGAATCTGCCGACGGCAAGTCGATGGAGCCGCTGCAGGCCCATGGCCTGCAGGTGATGTCCATCGGCTTCCTGGTGGATGTGGAGACGCCGATGGTGTGGCGCGGCCCGATGGCCACCCAGGCCCTCAAC
>JAFLDU010000059.1 GCA_017309145.1 Zoogloea sp.
ACTGACCGCTCCCTGGGGCACCTCCCTGGGCACCTCCCGCGAGTGAGCCCAGCACCTGACCGGCAATTTCGTCGAACAAACCCATGAAAGATCTCCGCATGCATTCCGTGCACATGAATCCGCCAACAGCCGGGCACGGAAGCCGCTGCAGGAGGTCGCCGCGGCACGATTCGCCTTCAGCGCCCGGCTAATGTAGCGCGAAGCCTCGGCCCCCAGGAAGCCGTCACATAATCTGACCATGTACGCCGTCCCGGTTAAAATCGAATCTTTTGCGGCAGGCTCTCCACCATGACCCAGGACGAACTCAAACAACAGGCTGCGCTGCGGGCGCTGGACCACGTCATCGAAGGCAGCATCGTCGGCGTCGGCACGGGCTCCACGGCCAATTTCTTCATTGACGGCCTGGCCGGAATGAAGGACCGGATCATCGGTGCCGTGGCCTCCTCCGAAGCCTCCGCCCGCCGCCTGGCGGGGCACGGGATCCGCCTGTTCGACATGAACGAAGTGGAGGATCTCCCCGTCTATGTGGACGGTGCCGATGAGATCGATGCGTCCCTGGCCATGATCAAGGGCGGCGGCGGGGCCCAGACCCGTGAGAAGATCGTGGCCGCGGTCGCCCGCAAGTTCGTGTGCATCTGTGACGCCAGCAAGAAGGTGGAACGCCTGGGCCGCTTTCCGCTGCCCATCGAGGTGATCCCCATGGCACGCGCGCAGGTGGCCCGCGAACTGGCCCGCCTCGGTGGCCGTCCGGTGCTGCGGGAGGGCTTCGTCACTGACAACGGCAACCAGATCCTGGACATCCACGGCCTCGACATTGCCGACCCCGTCGCCCTGGAGGTCCAGCTCGACGGAATCGTCGGAATCGTCACCAGCGGTCTCTTCGCCAAGCGCGGCGCGGATGTGCTGCTTCTGGCAACCCCCGGCGGCGTGCAACAGATCGAACGGACTTGAAACAAAAACGTCATCTCCGGCTGGTAGGCTCTTGTGATTCAATGCCATTACCCACACAGGATTTCCAATGAACGATCACACATCCAAGAAATTCGATGCCGAACTCGAAGGCATCCGTACCCGTGTGCTGCAGATGGGCGGGATGGTCGAGCTTCAGATCGTGAAGGCCATGGAAGGCCTGTCCGAGGGTGACCTGCTGCTGATCGATCAGGTGATCGAGAACGACAACCGGGTCAATCACCTGGAGATCGAACTCGACGAAGCCTGCAATCAGGTGATCGCCAAGCGCCAGCCCACTGCGGTGGACCTGCGCATGATCAGCACGGTCCAGAAGACCATCACCGACCTGGAGCGCATCGGCGACGAAGCCAAGAAGATCGCCAAGACCGCCAAGCAACTCCACACCACGGGCTCGTCCTTCGCGCCGCAGATCCGCCTGGGTCATATTGCCGATGCGGTGGTGGACATGCTGCGCACCTCCCTCGACGCCTACGCCCGCCTCGACACCATAGCCGCGGCCCAGGTGGTGCGTCACGACAAGGAGGTGGATGCCGAATTCAAGGGCATCATGCGCCAGCTGATCACCTACATGATGGAAGACCCCCGCACCATCTCCCAGTCCATCGAGTTGATGTTCGTGGCCAAATCCGTCGAGCGGATCGGCGATCACGCCAAGAACATCGCCGAGTATGTGGTGTACATGGTGAAAGGTCGCGACGTGCGGCATACCAGCCTCGAGGAAATCGAGCGCGAAGCCACCCGCTGAGCACCAGACGGTATCGACTCGCGGTTCAGGGGGACGGTTCGCCGTCCCCCTGCTGCATTCAGGTGGCAGGAACGCCAGGAAGGCCGACAGATGGGCGCCGGCATCCCATTCCGGGCTGCTAGAATCGGGTCATCCTCCGATCGCCGGACGCCATTCACGCCATGCCTCTCAAGTTCGAGCTCCTGCAGGCCGACGACTACTCCCGTTACCTGCTCAAGGAAAAGACCGACATTCTCTTCAATCTGCGCAATCTGATGCAGAAGCGCGCCATGATCAGCGCCTTCATCGATGCCAGCGCGGACTCCTTCCTCACAGCCATTCTGGCCATCACGCCGGACGACCGGAGCCTGATCCTCGACGCGGCATCGGACGAGAGCATCAACCAGCGGGTTGAAGGCGCCGACCAGCTGATCTTCGTCACCCAGCTCGACAAGATCAAGATCCAGTTCGCCACCCAACGCATCACCCGTTTTCCCCACGAGGGGCACAACGCCTTCCTGATCCCCCTGCCGCCCGTCCTGCTGCGCCTGCAGCGCCGGGAGTATTACCGCCTCACCGCCCCCAGCCCGCACTTCCTGAGCTGCCAGGTCCCGATCCATACCGGAGAAGGCGACAAGGTGATCTCGGTCGAGACCGATGTGGTCGATATCAGCGGCGGGGGCCTGGCCATCACGGTCCCTCCCAACGGCATCCCCTTCGAGCCGGACATGGAGTTCGCCGACTGTCGCCTGATGCTGCCCGAGGTCGGCCCCATTGCTGCCACCCTGAGGGTCCGCAACATCTTCCGCATCACCAACCGGGACGGCAGCATCATGCTGCGTGCCGGCTGCGAGTTCGTGAACCTCTCGCCCGGCATGGCCTCCACGATCCAGCGCTACATCCTCAAGGCCGAGCGGGAACGCAACGCCCGCGAGCGGATCCGCTGAGTCAGGCTTCCACGAAGCACAAGGCCGGCAAATGCCGGCCTTGTGCTTCATGGGTTCGTTTGCCGCCGTTCAGACAGACATGTTCATGATGTCCTGGTAGGCGGTGACCAGCTTGTTACGCACCTGCACCATCTGCTGGAAGGAGAGGTTCGCCTTTTGCAGGTTCACCATGACATCCTGCAGATTCACGTTAGGATCACCCGCCGCAAAGCCCTTCGACATTTCCTGGGCCTGCATCTGGGCGGAACTCACCTGGGCGATGGCACTTTGCAGGACCTGACCGAAATCCGTCTCGCCGGCAGCCGCCGGAGCCTGCGCAGGCTTGCCCGACGCCACCTGAGAGGTGGCGCGCAGTTCCGACAGCATTTGATCGATCCCGCGGGTATCCATGATCCGACTCCTTTTTCTCCACTATAGCAGAGCAAGGCACGTGCCAAGCAGCAGAAGGGGAACATCACGCCCCGGTCAGCCCGAGAACAGCCCCTCCTGACGATACTGCTGAAGCTTGTAGCGCAGGGTCCGCTCCGAGATGCCGAGCTGCTCCACCGCCCGCTTTCGCGACCCTCCGACTTCCTTCAGGACCTGCAGGATATGCTCCCGCTCCAGGTCCTTCATGCTGGCCGGCCGACCCGCATCACGCGCGGCGTCACCGGCCTCGGCGGCAGGCATTGCCGGCTCGACGGCAAGACTTGCCGGAGCGGCAGGGCTCACCACCGGCATCCGCATCGGTTCACCATTCCAGTGGGGCAGGCACAGGCGGATGGTATCGCCTGAAACCGCCTCTCCGCCACTCAGAATGAGGGCGCGCTGCACGGTGTTCTCCAGCTCACGGACGTTACCCGGCCAATAGTAGGTCACCAGCACCGATTCGGCCTCCGGTGACAGGCGCGCAGACCGCTTCAGACGCGCACCATGCATCAGCGCGAAATGACGGGCCAGCGGAACGATGTCTCCGGGACGCTCGCGCAGCGAGGGGATCGCCAGGGGGAACACATTGAGCCGGTAGAACAGGTCTTCACGGAAGCGCCCCGCCGCCACCTCCCGCGTCATGTCTCGGTTGGTCGTGGCCAGCACCCGGATATCCAAGGGGATCGCCTTCTTGCCCCCTACCCGCTCCACCTCCCGCTCCTGCAGCACGCGCAGCAGCTTGGCCTGCAGCCCGAGGGGCATCTCGGAGATCTCGTCGAGGAGCAGCGTGCCGCCTTCAGCCTGCTCGAACTTGCCGGCCTGTGCCGTCGCAGCACCGGTGAAGGCCCCCTTCTCATGACCGAACAGGGTCGCCTCGAGCAGGGTGTCAGGAATCGCCGCACAGTTGATCGCCACAAAGCTGCCCGCACGGCGCGGCGAGTGCTCATGCAGGTAACGGGCAAAGACTTCCTTGCCGGTGCCGGACTCACCGGTCAGAAGCACGGTCGCGTCGGTCTCGGCGACCTTGTCGGCCAGCGCCAGCAGCTTGCGGGTGTGGGGATCGGCGGCAATCATGCCGTCGTCCTGCCGAGTCACCGCGTAACGGCGCACATGCTCGAGCAGCACGGCCGGCTCGAAGGGTTTCATGAGGAAGTCGCAGGCACCGCCACGCATCGCATCCACCGCTTTCTCCACATCGCCAAAGGCGGTCATCAACAGCACAGGCAGCTGAGGCAGACGCTGGCGCAACTCGGCCAGGAGCTGCAGGCCATCCATGGGTTGCATCTTGAGGTCTGACAAGACCAGGTTGAAGGCCTGCTTCTCCACCTCGATGAGGGCGGCAGGTCCATCCCCTACGCCAGTGACTGAATGTCCAGCCACCTCGAGGGTCAGGCACACGGCGTCCCTCAGGGGGGCGTCATCTTCGACAACCAGGATGTTGAGGGCTTCGGGCATTGGATGTCTCTCTAAAACTCGGTGCAACAGGGCGTCAGCCGCCCATGGCGAGGGTGAGGGTGAAGGTGGAGCCTCTTCCCGCTTCGGACTCGATGTGGATATCGCCGCCGTGGGCGCGGGCCACGCCCCTGGCGATCGCCAGCCCCAGGCCTGTTCCATCGGCCCGGGTGGTAAAGAACGGCTCGAAGAGGCGCGCCTGAAGACTCGGATCGATCCCGCGACCGTTGTCGGTGACGCTGAAACGGGCCACGGCACCGCCGAGACCCGCATCGAAACGAATCGTGCCGCCGGGCTCCAGAGCCTGGACGGCGTTTTCGAGCAGGTTGGTCAGCGCCCCGGCGATCGCCTTGCGATCACCGACCAGGACAGTCTCACCACAGCTGCAGCTCGCCTCGAAGGCGAGCCCCTTGGCCCGCGCAACCGGCTCGAGGGTCTGGCTCAGCTCGCCGACCAGGTCGCAGATGCCGAACGGCTCACGGCCGAGGGTCTCACCACGGGCGAACAGCAGCATGTCGCGGATCAGCTTCTCCAGATGACGCAGGCGCTCCATGGCACGACCACCGATCCGCTCCCGGTCGGCCGCCGCCATCTCCTGCTGGACCAGCGTGGCGGTGTAGAGCATGGCGGCAGACAGGGGGGTACGCAGCTGGTGGGCCAGCCCGGCGACCATCTCGCCCATCGCGGCGAGGCGCTCATTGCGTTCGGCAGACAGGCGCATACGGTGCGCCTCGGTGACGTCCGTAAGCAGCACGATCCATCCGTCGCCCGACTCCAGGGGAGCATCCACGCGGGTCACCCGGCGGGTCTCGCCTCCCTGCTCGAGCTGCCACTCTCCCGGCGTCTCGGTGGCGGCCAGCCGCGCTGCGCAGAAGGCTGACCAATCAGTACTCCCCAGCTGCGCGTCGAACATGGCCTCGACCGCCCGGTTGGCCTGTACGACCCGGCCATCGCGATCGAGCACGACCACCCCGGCCGGCAGCGCCCCCATCAGCACGCTGAGCCTCTCGGTCAGCTGGCCGACCTGGGTCTGCAGCCCGGCATAGGCGCCGGTCAGGGCCTCGGACGCCTCGCTGAACTGGCGGAAGGCATCGGCCAGCTGACGGGCATCCAGACGGTCATCGGTTGCGGGAAGGCTCATGGGCACTCAGGGACGGAATTCACCGGATCGCAGCTTAGGCCCGGCAAGGCAACTGCAAGGCGGCAAATAGGCGGCAAAAAACGCCGCTTATCCATGACTGGGCCGCCCCACTCAGGCGCGAGAATGCGGACATCCGAAATAGGGGGAATGTGCCCATGGCAGCAGAAGACGCCGCCGCCGCTCCAGTACCGCCCGCCTCACCCTTCGCGCAGGTGCTGGAGAACATCCGCAATCTGTCGCAGCGCCAGAAGCTCGCCGCGGGGGCTGCGCTCGCCTTCGGCATTGCCCTGATCGTCGGCGTGCTGCTGTGGAGCCGCCAGCCCGACTACACCGTGCTGTTCTCGAACCTCGCCGAGAAGGACGGCGGCGCCGTCGTCACCAGCCTGCAGCAGCAGAACATCCCCTACAAGTTTTCCGAGAACGGCAACGCCATCCTGGTGCCTTCCAGCCAGGTCCATGACCTCCGCCTGCGCCTCGCCGCCCAGGGCATTCCCAAGGGCGGCCTGGTCGGCTTCGAGCTGATGGAGACCCAGAAGCTCGGCCTGTCCCAGTTCCACGAGCAGATCAACTACCAGCGCGCCCTGGAGGGCGAGTTGTCACGCACCATTTCCTCCATTGCCAGCGTGGCCGGTGCCCGGGTCCATCTGGCCATTCCCAAGCAGACCGCCTTCCTGCGGGACGAACAGAAGCCCACCGCCTCCGTGATGGTCAGCCTGCACACCGGCCGGGCCCTGGACCCCAGCCAGATCGCCGGCATCGTGCACCTGATCGCCTCCAGCGTCCCCAACCTGACCAACGACAACGTCAGCGTGATCGACCAGGACGGCGCGCTGCTGACCAAGAAGCCCGACCCCCTGCGCAACACCCTGGACGCCACCCAGCTCAAATACACCCACGAGCTGGAAGAAGGCTACATCGAACGCATCAACTCGATCCTGACCCCCTTGTTCGGCAAAGGGAATTTCCGCGCCCAGGTCTCGGCCGACGTGGATTTCAACCAGACCGAGCAGACGGCAGAGACCTACCGCCCCAATCCCTCGCCCGAACAAGCCATCCGCAGCCAGCAGAGCAACGAGAGCCAGACCCGTGACCAGGGGCCGCAGGGGGTACCCGGCGCCCTGACCAATCAGCCCCCTGTTCCTGCCACGGCCCCGCTGACCACGCCCCCCGTACCCGGCAGCACCGGTGGGGAAGGCCAGCCGCCCCTCACCAGCAGCAAGAGCGCCACCATCAACTACGAGGTGGACAAGACCATCCAGCACACCCGCAAGGCGCTCGGCCAGATCCGCCGCCTGTCGGTAGCCGTGGCGGTGAACCACAAGGAAGAAAAGGACAAGAACGGCGCCGTGAAGTCGGTCCCGATCAGCGACGAAGAAAAGAAGCGCATCGAAGACCTCGTCCGGGAAGCCGTGGGCTACAACAAGGAACGGGGTGACACGATCAACGTCGCCACGGGCGCCTTTGTGGCCTCCGACAAGGACGGCCTGGAAACGCCGATCTGGAAGGACCCGGACAACATCGCCCTGTTCAAGGAGCTGATCAAGTATCTGGTCATTGCTGGCGTGATCGCCTTCGTGGCTTTCGGCGTGATCCGTCCGCTGATGAAGCAGGTGATGCCCCCGCCGCCGGAGGCCAAGGAAGACGAGGCCGCCGAAGCCGGCGCTGCGGGCGGCGAGGAAGGCGAAGAGGGTGAAGAAGGCGAGGACGAGGACGGCGCCGCCGTGGCCCTGTCGCCCGAGGCCGCCGCCCGCCTGGCCTATGATGAAAAGATTGCCGCGGTGCACGAGATCGCCAAGAACAACCCGCGCGTCGTGGCCAACCTGATCAAGGAATGGATGGGAACCAATGAGCAGCAACGATGAGGGGCTCGAGAAGAGCGCACTGCTGCTGATGACCCTCGGCGCCGACGAGGCCGCCGAGGTCCTCAAGCTGCTGGGCCCGAAGGAGGTCCAGAAGCTCGGGGCAGCGATGGCGGCGATGCCGTCCCAACCCCGGGAAAAGGTCGAAACCATCCTGGACGAACTGATCGCCTACGCCGACAAGGGCACCCCGATCGAGGCCGACCACGAACACATCAAGGCCATGCTCACCAAGGCCCTCGGCGACGAACGGGCCACCCACCTGATCAGCCGCGTGCTGCAGGGCTCCGACACCGCGGGCATCGAAAGCCTCAAGTGGATGGACGCCCCCACCGCGGCCGACCTGATCAAGAACGAGCACCCCCAGATCATCGCCACCATCCTGGTCCACCTGGAGTTCGACCAGGCCGGCGAGATCCTCAAGCACTTCACCGACCGCCTGCGCAACGACGTGCTGCTGCGGATCGCCACGCTGGACGGGGTCCAGCCGGTGGCCCTGCGCGAACTCAACGAAGCCCTCACCCGCATGCTGGCCGGCGCCTCCACCGTCAAGAAGACGGCCATGGGCGGTGTGCGCCACGCGGCGGACATCCTCAACTTCGTCGGCTCGGCGGCCGAGACGGCCATCCTCGACAATGTGCGCGAATACGATCCGGACCTCGCCCAGAAGATCCTCGACGAGATGTTCGTGTTCGAGAACCTGATGGACCTCGACGATCGGGGCATCCAGACCCTGCTGCGCGAAGTGCAGAGCGACTCCCTGGTCATCGCACTCAAAGGCGCACCGCCCGAAATGCGCGAAAAGATCTTCAAGAACATGTCCCAGCGCGCCGCCGAAATGCTCCGGGAAGACCTGGAGTCCCGCGGCCCGGTGCGCCTGTCCGAGGTGGAAGCCGAGCAGAAGGAGATCCTCAAGACAGCAAGGCGCCTGGCGGAAGAAGGCCAGATCGCCCTCTCGAGCGGAGGCGGCGACGATGCCTTCGTGTAAGCGGGAAGCACGGCTGTGTCCATGAATCGGCACCAGGCGGTCGGCGCCTATCAGCGCTGGGCGCCCCCCTCCTTCGATGCCCCCGCACAGCCGCAGGTCGCCGACCTGCCGCCGGTCGAGGAGGTGGCTGCGCCCATCGTGGAAGAGCCCCCACCGCCTCCACCTGTCCCCGAGCCCCTGCCCATCCCTGAGCCCGAGCCCGAACCCGGCTTCAAGCTGCCGACCGCGGAGGACATCGAGCGGATCCACGAAGAAGCCCGCAAGGACGGCTACGCGGCCGGCTACGAGGAAGGCACGGCGCGGGGCCGCATCGAGGCCATGCAGTTCCACAGCCTGGTCGAGAGCCTGGAAAAGTCTCTGACCACCCTGGATCAGGAAGTCGCAGAGGAGATCCTGGCTCTCTCCATCGAGTTGGCCCGGCAGATGGTCCGCCACACCCTGGACGCCCACCCCGAGGCCCTGCTGGAAACCATCCGGGAGGCACTCCAGCAGCTACCCCACACCCATGCGCAGATCCATGTCCACCCCGACGACCTGGCCATGACGAAAGAATACCTGGGCGAGCAGTTCGCCCAGGCAGGCCATCGCCTTGTCGAGGACGCCGGGATCAGCCGTGGCGGCGCACGCATCGATGCGGCCGGCAGCCAGCTCGACGCTACCGTACAGACCCGCTGGCGGCGGATCATGGAGAACCTCGGGCGCAATATGCCCTGGGAAGGCGAGTGAGCCACATGAACCACGGGGGAGAAACCTGGCGTGCATTCCTGGCAGATGGTCAGAAGCTGATCGGCGCCAGCTCGCCCTACCAGATGTCCGGCCGCCTGACCCGCATCAACGGCCTGGTCATGGAAGCCTCCGGACTCAAGCTCCCCCTCGGTTCGGGCTGCCGCATCGTGATTCCCGGCGGCAGCTCCGTCGAAGCGGAGGTCGTCGGCTTCAACGGCGAGAAGATCTTCCTGATGCCCACCGACGATGTGTTCGGCCTCGCCCCTGGCGCCCTCGTCCTGCCGGTGGAGCCCACCCAGCCGCCCCTGATCGCCGGCGAGCGCATTGAGCCGCGACGGCGGGCCTCCGACCGGGCCAAGCACCTGCCGATGGGCGACGAGCTGCTCGGCCGCGTGGTCGACGGTGCCGGCCGCCCGCTGGACGGCCTGGGCCCCCTCGCCGTACGCCACTCGCGTCCGCTGCAGTCGCGCCCCATCAATCCGCTGCAACGGGCCCCGATCACCCAGTCCCTCGACGTCGGCATCCGCGCCATCAATGCCCTGCTCACCGTCGGTCGCGGTCAGCGGATGGGTCTGTTTGCCGGCTCCGGCGTGGGCAAATCGGTGCTCATCGGCATGATGGCGCGCTACACCGCAGCCGATGTGATCGTGGTCGGCCTGATCGGCGAACGGGGCCGTGAAGTCAAGGAGTTCATAGAACACAACCTGGGCCCGGAAGGCCTGGCCCGCTCGGCCGTGATCGCCGCCCCGGCCGACTGCAGCCCCCTGATGCGGCTGCAAGGCGCCTCCTACGCCACCACCGTGGCCGAGTACTTCCGCGACCAGGGCAAGCAGGTCCTGCTGATCATGGACTCCCTCACCCGCTACGCCATGGCCCAGCGGGAAATCGCCCTGGCCATCGGCGAGCCGCCGGTCACCCGCGGCTACCCCCCGTCCGTCTTCGCCCGCCTGCCGGCCCTGGTGGAGCGTGCCGGCAACGGCCCGGAAGGGGGCGGCTCGATCACCGCCTTCTACACCGTGCTGGCTGAAGGCGACGACCAGCAGGACCCGATCGCCGACTCGGCCCGGGCCATCCTGGACGGTCACATCGTGCTGTCGCGCAATCTTGCCGACCAGGGGCACTACCCGGCCATCGATATCGAGCAGTCGATCTCCCGCGCCATGCACAACCTCGTCAAAAGCCAGCATTTCGACGTGGTGCGACGCTTCAAGCAGCTCTTCTCCCGCTACCAGCGTTCCCGCGACCTGATCGCGGTGGGCGCCTACCAGTCGGGCTCCGACCCGATCCTGGACCAGGCCGTGGCCATGTACCCCCGCCTGGAAGCCTTCCTGCAGCAGCGCATCGAAGAGAGCGAAGGCTACGAATCCGCGGTCGAGAAGCTGCACGCCCTTTTCGGTACCCCGCCATGACCGCCGCAAGCGCCCCCAAGGTCATCAGGCCCCGCCGGCTAAAGAAAGCCCGCCCCGGCCCGATAACGCCGAAAGAACGCGACGATGACTGAGCCGTTCCCGCTTCAGCCCCTGCTGGACATCGCCAACAGCCGCATGGACGATGCCGCGCGCAAGTTGGGCGAGCTGATCGCCAGCGATCGCGCCGTCGAGGAAAAACTCGAGTTGCTGGTGAACTACCGCCAGGAGTACCAGGCCCGCTTCATCGATGCCGCACGCAATGGCATCGGCCCCGATGCCTGGCGCAACTACAGTGCTTTCCTGCTCAAGCTCGACGAAGCGATTTCCCATCAGCAGCGGGTCGCCTCCGAATCCAAGCGGCGTGTCGAGGCCGGTCAGCAGGAATGGGTTGATCAGCGCAACCGGGTCAAGGCCTTCGACACCCTGTCCAACCGGCATCAGGCCCAGCAAGCCCGCAAGGAGGCCAAGCAGGAGCAGAGACTCACCGACGAGCACGCCGCCAAGCAGTTCCGCGACCGCCGCGAAGAGGAGTAAGGGCGACCCGCGACCGCCTGGCACGTCGCTTGCTGTGAAGAGGTGTCAGCATCCTCACCAGGAACCCATCATGTCCGGACCGGCCTTGACCCCCCTCGCCAGCATCGCCCCCGTCGCCCCGAGCAAAGGCCCTGACGCCCCCGCGGCAGAAGGCTCCGCCCCTCAGGCTGGCGAAACCGGCTTCGCCTCCGAATTGAAACGCCAGATGAAGGGGGAGAAGAGCGACAGCGCCGACAAGGACCCGTCCCGCAAGGATGAAGCGTCCCCGAGCCCCGAGGCCACCCCTGCAGGCAGCGAGCAGGCGCAGGCCACCGCCCAGCCGACTCCCGTGATCCCTCCTGAGATGGCGGCCCTGATCGCCGGGATGCAGGTGACTCCGGGCGATCAGCCTGCGACGGAGAAGAATGCACTCGACACCGACGTGGAGCCGGACACCGCGCTCAATCCTTTGCTCGCCCAGGCCGGCCTGCTCAACGGCACCCCGTCCAATGCCCCGAAAGCAGCCTCACCGCTCACCGGCACCGACGGCAATCCGGGCACGATGGCGGCACCCGGCGACACGACAGCGGCAATTACTGCCGCCGGCGGTCAAAAGAGCGGGCGCGGACTGCTCGAACCGGCCGACCCGACCACCCCGATCGCCGAGCTGGCCGCCCGCACCAGCGAGCCCGCCGCCGCCGCTGCTCCGCCCACCAACAGCTTTGCCGCGATGCACGCTGCGGCGCTGGCCAACCTGCAGGCCGCAGCCCCTCAGGACACCTCGTCCCCGGTTCCGCTGCACGTCGCCACACCCGCTTCGAGCCCCCACTGGCCTGAGGAAGTCGGCAACAAGGTCAGCTGGATGGTCAACAATACGGAAAGCCATGCCGAACTGACACTCACGCCGCCGCAACTCGGCAAGGTCGAGGTCTCGATCACCGTGAGCGGCGACCAGACCAGCGCACAGTTCGTCGCTGCGAGCCCCGCCGCGCGGGATCTGATCGAACAGAACCTGCCCCGCCTGCGCGAGATTCTCGAACAAAGCGGGATCAATCTCGGCCAGACCGATGTGGGCACCTCCGGCCAGTCGGCCCAGTCCGGCGACACACCGGCGGGCCGGCAAGGGGGTGGCTGGCAGTCCCGGACGGGAGGGGATGAAGGCGTGACGACAGGCTCCGTACCGGCCCAATGGGCCCGCCGGGGCGAAGGACTTGTAGACACGTTTGCCTGAATGGGCAAAATGGCGGGCCCTTGCACGCCTTTTCCCTGTTTGCCGGGCAGACGTGACGGATAACAATCAAAGCAGACCAGGAGTGATCCAGCATGTCGAAAGCACCGGCCAAGGCTGAAGCCGCCGAAGGCGAAGTCCCTGCAAAGGGGGGCAAGAAGAAGCTCATCATCATCATCGTGGCCGTGCTCGTGCTGGCGATCGCCGGCGCAGGCGCCTTCCTGCTGCTGGGCAAGAAGAAGCACGCCGAAGGCGAAGATGCCGAGGAGGAACCCGCCCACCATGAGCCGCCGAAGGTCAAGGTCGACCCCTCCAAGCCGCCGATCTTCGTCCAGCTCGACCAATTCACCGTGAACCTCGCCCCGGAAGAAGGCGAGCACTTCCTGCAGGCCACCATGGTCCTGCGGGTGGCCGATGCCAAGGTGGGCGACTCGCTCAAGCTCTACATGCCCGAACTGAAGCACCGCATAATCATGCTGCTGTCGTCGAAGAAACCCTCGGACCTCGTGCCGGCGGAAGGCCGCGAAGAACTGGCCGACGAGATCAAGGAAGAAGCCAACGATGTGCTCGGCTATGCCCCCAGCCCCAAGAAAAAGGGCAAGCGCAGCCGCCCCGAGGATGACGGCCCGGTGCTGGCCGTCCTGTTCAACCAGTTCATCGTGCAGTAAGCGCGGAGCGCACAATGGCCCAGGATTTTCTCTCCCAGGAAGAGGTTGATGCCCTGCTCAAGGGCGTCACCGGGGAGAGTGACGACACCGACCAGCAGGAGGAACACCAGGGCGGCGTCAGGGATTACAACCTGGCCACCCAGGAGCGCATCGTGCGTGGGCGCATGCCCACGATGGAGCTCATCAACGAGCGCTTCGCCCGCTACCTGCGGATCGGCCTGTTCAACTACATGCACCGCAACGTCGAGGTGTCGGTGGGGCCGATCAAGGTGCAGAAGTTCAGTGAATTCGTGCGCAACCTGGTGGTGCCGACCAACCTGAACCTGTTCATCGCCAAGCCCCTGCGGGGCACGGCCCTGATCGTGATGGACCCGAACCTGGTGTTCCTGGTGGTGGACAACCTGTTCGGTGGCGATGGCCGCTTCCATACCCGGGTCGAAGGGCGTGACTTCACGCCCACCGAACAACGCATCATCCAGGGGCTGCTGAAGGTCACCTTCGGCGAATACGAAAAGGCCTGGGCCCCCGTGCAGAAGCTCGAATTCGAGTACGTACGCTCCGAGATGAACCCGCAGTTCGCCAACATCGCCACACCCAGCGAGATCGTGGTGGCCTCCTCCTTCACGCTCGAGTTCGGGGGCTCCCAGGCAGAGATGCATTTCTGCTTCCCTTACTCGATGCTCGAACCCATCCGTGAAACGCTCTACTCAACCATGCAGAGCGATCACCTGACCCAGGACAACCGCTGGGTCAGCATGATGGGCAAGCAGCTGCAGACCGCCGAAGTGACGCTCACGGCGCGTCTGGGAACATCCAACGTCACCCTCCGGGACATCGTGAACATGAAACCGGGCGACGTGATCCCCCTCAACATCCCGGAAACCGTGCAGGCCGAGGTGGACGGCATCCCCTTCATGGAATGCCACTACGGCATCCAGCGCGGCCAATACGCCCTCAAGGTGGAACGCTTCCTGGCCCAGGAAGACGAGCCGCCCGGCAAGGCCTAGGAGTTCAGCATGTCAGACACCGATACCCCCGACGACAACCAGATCAGCGATGACGACTGGGCGGCGGCCATGCAGGAGCAGGCCGCGGCCGAGGGCCTGACGGACCCCGCCGAACCCGGCCTGGGCGAGGAATCGCCCTATCAAGCCAAGCCCGCCAGCCAGCTCTTCCCGGACTTCGGCCAGAGCGGCCCCAAGGGTGGCTCGATCAACGACTACGACATGATCCTGGACATCCCGGTGCAACTCACCGTGGAACTGGGACGCACCAAGATCGCCATCCGCAACCTGCTGCAACTGGCCCACGGCTCGGTGGTGGAGCTGGACGGACTGGCAGGCGAGCCGATGGATGTGCTGGTGAACGGCACCCTCATCGCCCAGGGCGAAGTGGTGGTGGTTAACGACAAGTTCGGCATCCGCCTGACCGACATCATCACGCCCGCCGAGCGGATCCGCAAACTGCGCACCTGAGCCCGGGCAAGCCGGGGAACAGACCCGGACCGTCCTACCCTGCAGACCCCGCAACAACGCGCGGAGCCTGCCCGCTTTCAGCCCGCCGATACATCACCTGCCGCGCGCAACAGGACCGGGCGGGCCGGCCGCCGGTCGGGCGCGTTGGCTCGGTGCAACAGCCATTTCTCGCCAAGGATCTGCAGGGCCCTCTGCCGCTTAGCCTCATAGTCCTGAGCCGGCTGCGGGAGTCCATCCCGATGATGTTCGGATGCGCCAGCCACCGGCTGGGTCTCACGGTGCCAAAGCAACATGACTCTCCCCCTGAACCCGACGAGTTATAGGATTGATAGCACGAGGGGCAGTTCAGCCGCAAAGCATCTAAGCCGGGATGTGTGAGATTTTTGTACGCTTTTTCAGGACGCCCGAAAGCAGCTACCCGGGGTAAACTGCAGCCACGCTACCCGGAGTCCACCATTCTCATGCCCGCCCTGCCCCTCGCCGTCGGCCTGTTGCTGCTGCCCGGCCCGTCGATCGCCGCAGATGGCAGCTTTGACGCGGCCTCCAGCGTTCTTCAGATGCTCCTTGGCCTGGCCCTGGTCATCGGCCTGCTGTTTGCCGCCCTGCATGTGCTGAGGCGGCTCAGTGGCGGCAAGGGCCTCGCCGCGGGCGTCCTGAAGATTCGCGGAGCAACGGCGGTCGGGCCGAGGGAGCGCGTGGTGCTGCTGGAGGTGGCAGACAAAGTCCTGGTGCTCGGCGTCGCCCCCGGACGGATCAGCACCCTGCACACGCTCGACGCCTCCCAACTCCCTGCCGGCACTGCCCCCCAAACCCTTCCCGGAAACGATGATTTCCAGGCCTGGCTGAAGCGCACCCTGGAACGCCGCACCCGATGAAAGCCTTTCCCTTCCTGCTCCGCCGGGCCGGTCTCACCCTGCTGATGCTGGCCCCCCTGACGGTCCTGGCCCAGGCCATGCCCGCCGTCACCAGCGCCCCCGTCGGCGGCGGTGGCACCCAGTACAGCCTGTCGATCCAGACCCTGCTGCTGCTCACCTCCCTGAGCTTTCTGCCCGCCCTGGTGCTGATGACGACCTGCTTCACGCGCATCATCATCGTCATGTCGCTGCTGCGCCACGCCATGGGCACCCAAACTTCGCCCCCCAACCAGGTGCTGGTCGGGCTGTCCCTCTTCCTGACCTTCTTCATCATGGCGCCGGTGGCCGACAAGGTCTATACCGATGCCTGGGTGCCTCTGTCGGAGAACCGCATCACCTTCAATGAAGCCCTCGACCGGGCCACCGTCCCCGTCAAGACCTTCATGCTGAAGCAGATCCGGGAGCCAGACCTGAACCTCTTCTCGAAGCTGGCCAAGACCCCCCGGGTGGAGAAGGCCGAGGACCTGCCGATGCGGGTCGTCATCCCGGCCTTCGTCACCTCGGAGCTCAAGACGGCCTTCCAGATCGGCTTCATCGTCTTCATCCCCTTCCTCATCATCGACATGGTGGTCGCCTCGGTCCTGATGTCCATGGGCATGATGATGATGAGCCCGGCCATCGTTGCCTTGCCCTTCAAGATCATGCTGTTCGTGCTCGTGGACGGCTGGAACCTGCTCATCGCCTCTCTCGTACAGAGTTTCGGATAGGAGCCCCCATGACCCCCACCACCGTCGTCGACCTCGGCCGGCAGGCCCTCGAACTGACTCTGTTGATCTCCGCCCCGCTGTTCATCGCCGCGCTCGCCACCGGCCTGCTCATCTCGATCTTCCAGGCAGCCACCCAGATCAACGAGCAGACCCTGTCCTTCGTACCCAAGCTGATCGCCACCTTCATCACCCTGGTGCTGGCCGGCCCCTGGATGATCACCATGATGACCGACTTCATCCGGCGCCTGTTCGAGAACATCCCGGCCATGATCGGCTGAAGCCGTCCCCATGCTGAGCGTCACCTCCGCCCAGCTCGAGGCCTGGCTGGCCCTGTTCGCCTTTCCCCTGGCCCGGGTGCTGGGCATGATCGGCATGGCTCCGGTATTCGGCAACAACGCCATTCCCCGCCGCATCAAGCTGGTGGTCGGGCTGGGCGTGGCCATCGGCGTCGTGCCGGCGCT
Organism: Zoogloea sp.; assembly: GCA_017309145.1. Classification (GTDB taxonomy): domain Bacteria; phylum Pseudomonadota; class Gammaproteobacteria; order Burkholderiales; family Rhodocyclaceae; genus Zoogloea. The sequence continues at coordinate 16,593 of JAFLDU010000059.1, forward strand.
GCCCCCCGCGCCGGTGATCGCTCTGGACTCCTGGATGGGCATCCTGCAACTGTTCGAGCAGACCCTGATCGGTGTCGCCATGGGGCTGTCGATGCGGGTCGTCTTTGCCGCCATGGACCTGATGGGCGAACTCATCAGCCTGCAGATGGGCCTGTCCTTCGCCACTTTCTTCGATCCGGTGGCGGGTGGCCAGACCGCCGTCGTGGCGGAGTTCCTGACCTTGCTGGCGACGCTGATCTTCCTGTCGATGAACGGCCACCTGCTGATGGTGGACACCCTGTACCGCAGCTTCGAGCTGCTGCCGGTCAGCGACAGCATGCTCCACAAGGGCGGCTGGATGGTGCTGGTACGCTCCGGGAGCACGATCCTGGCCAGCGGCCTGCTGCTGGCCCTGCCGGTCGTCACCGCCTTGCTGATCACCAACATCGCACTGGGCATCCTCACCCGCGCAGCGCCTCAGCTCAACCTCTTCGCGATCGGTTTCCCGATCACCCTAACCGTCGGCTTCGTCATGCTGATGCTGAGCCTCAACCACATGGCTCCCCTGCTCCAGGGCTTCTACGATGCGGGCTTCGACACCCTGGCCAGGATGCTGCGGGCTCTTCGCTAAGGGTTGCCCGCCCCCATGAACCTGCCCCTATCGCCAGATCTGCTGCTGGGCCTGCTGGCGGTCGCGCTGGCGATCAGCCTGGGTGTCGCCCTGCAGCGCCTGAGCCTGGAGCGATCCCGGAGCCGGATCCTCGAAGCGCGCGTCAACCAGGAGCGGGAGCACCGCCAGGCCACCGAGGTCGCCTTGGAGGCCGCCCATGAGCGCTTCACCCAAGTTTTCCAGTTTCTTCCGGAGCTGGTGACCCTGACCAGCCTGGACGACACCCGGCTGATGGACATGAACCGCAACTGGACCCCCCTGCTGGGCTACAGCCGTGAGCAAGGCCTGGGGCGCAGCAGCATCAAGCTCGGGATCTGGCAACGCCCCGCCGACAAGTCAGAGATCTTCGCCGAACTCGCCACCGGGCTGGAGATCCATGATCGCCCCGTCACCCTGCTGCACCGGGACGGCCATCCGGTGAACACCCTGGTCAGCGCCCGCCTGCTTCACATCGGCGGGCACGACTGCGTGCTGGCGGTATTCCGCGACATCACCGAGCAGGTGCGCCTGGAGCGGGCCGAGCGGGCCGCGGCCGAGGCGCAGCGGATCTCCGAGGCGATGTTCTCCGCGGCCTTCCACGGCAGCCCGGACTACATCACGATCAGCCGGGTCTCCGACGGCAAGATCCTCGAGGTGAATCATGCCTTCGCCCAGCTGGTGGGCTGGAGCCGCAGCGAAGCCATCGGCACGACCTCGGTCGAGCTCGGCCTGTGGCCGATCCCGGAGGAGCGAATCGCCCTGGTCGATCTGGTTGTCCAGCATGGCGCCCTACGCAATTACCCCTGCACCATCGGCACCCGGCATCAGGGGCGACGCCACTGCCTGGTGAATGCGTCCACCGTGTGCATCGAGGGGCAGGATTGCCTGATCGCCATCGTGCGGGACGTCACAGAACAGAAAGCCGCCGCCGATGCCCTGCAGGAGAGCCAGGCCCGCTTCGCCGCGATCTTCGCTTCGGCCCCTGTGGCCATGTCGTTGACCCGCATCGATGACCGTACCCACGTGGATGCCAACCCGGCATGGGAGCGCCTGTTCGGCCTCGACCGTACATCCGTGCTCGAGCGCAGCACCGGCGAGCTCGGCTTCTGGGTGGATCAGGACGTCTATGACGGGCTCTACACGCGCATTTCCCGGAACGAGATCGTCGAGCAGCAGGAGGTCCGCATCCGTCCGCGCGGCCGCGGCGAGATCGCCACCTGCCTGGTCTCCGGCTGCCGCCTGCGTATCAGGGGTGAAGACTGCGGCCTGTGGTCACTGGTGGACATCTCCGAGCTGCGACGGATCCAAGGTCATATCGAGGAGCTCAACGAAAGCCTTGAGCGCCGGGTCGCAGAGCGCACGGGCGAACTGCAGACAGCCCTCGAGACCCTCCACCAGGCCCGTGACGAGCTGGTCCGCAGCGAGAAGCTGGCGGCCCTGGGCTCACTGGTCGCCGGCATAGCCCACGAACTCAACACCCCGATCGGCAACAGCGTCACGGTGGCCACCACCCTCGCTGCCCGTACCACCGACATGGTCCGGGAGCACGCAACCGGCACCTTGCGCCGCACCCACTTCGACAGCTTCGTGGCCTCGGCCCTTCAGGCCAGCGAGCTCCTGATGCGTAACCTGACCCGTGCCCAGGAGCTGGTCCGCAGCTTCAAGCAAGTGGCGGTGGACCAGGCCAGCGAGATGCGACGTCCCTTTGAATTGGGCGGCGTCCTGCGGGAGATCGCCATGACCCTCGGGCCGATGTTCCACAGCACGCCCTACAGCCTGAACGTCGACTGTGTGGATGAGGTCCCCATGGACAGCTACCCGGGCGCTCTGGGGCAGATCCTGACCAACCTGGTCACCAATGCCCTCATCCACGGACTCGAGGGGAGACCGGCAGGACGCATCGACGTCATCGTCAAGCCCGCGCCAGAGGCCGTCAGCATCCGCGTCTGCGATGATGGCGCAGGGATTGGCGAAGACGCCCTGCACCGGATCTTCGACCCCTTCTTCACCACCCGTCTCGGCAAGGGCGGCAGCGGCCTGGGCCTGTACATCGTCTACAACCTGGTGACCCGCAGCCTGGGAGGCCAGATCAGCGCAGCCAGCGAGCCAGGCAAAGGCACCTGCTTCACCCTGACCCTGCCCTTGACCGCCCCCTCCGCCGATGCACCGAGCGACGCGCTGGCCATCCCGTCGCGGACGCCGCCCGGACTAAACTTCGACGCCCCCGGGCCGATAAACTAAGCATATTCCGCTACCGGGGCTACGCCCCCGGCAGCATGCCTATCGGAGCCTCCATGGCCATTGCGATCGTTGACGACCCCCCCCTCAACCTCACCCTGATCCAGGCACTGGTCCGCAAACTCACCCCACCGGGCACGGAGATCGTCTGCTTCACCTCCCCTACCGAGGGCCTGGACTGGTGCGCCACCCATGAGCCCGACCTGATCATCGTCGACTACATGATGCCGGACCTCAATGGCGTCGAATTCATCCAGGCGGTGCGCCAGCACCACCCGACCGATATCGTCCCGATCCTGATGGTGACGGCTGCCCACGAGAAGGAAGTGCGCTATGAAAGCCTGAGCGCGGGGGCCAATGACTTCCTGACCAAGCCCATCGACCGGCATGAGTTCGACCCTCGGGTCCGCACCATGCTGACCCTGCGCGAAAGCCAGAAGCGCATGCGCAACTGGAACGACGACCTGCAACAGGCCGTGCTGCGCCAGACGGCAGACATCGTCGCCCGGGAGCGCGAGACCATCACCCGCCTGGCCCGGGCGGCCGAGTACCGTGATCCGGAGACCGGTGCCCATATCCTCCGCATGGCCCATTACTCCCGCCTGATCGCCCAGCGCCTGGGCGTCTCCGAGGAGCTCTGCGACCGGCTGCTGAGCGCCGCCCCCATGCACGACGTGGGCAAGGTGGGCACGCCGGACCACATCCTCCTCAAGCCAGGGCGCCTCACCGACGAAGAGATGGTCATCATGCGGCGCCATGCCAGCATCGGTCACGACATCCTGAAGGGGTCTTCTTCCCCCATGATCCAGCTGGCCGCGGAGATTGCCCTGACCCACCACGAGAAATTCGACGGCAGCGGCTATCCGGAGGGACTGGCCGGTGAAGCCATCCCCTTGATGGGACGCATCGTCGCCGTGGCAGATGTCTTCGACGCCTTGACCTCGGCCCGCCCCTACAAGCCCGCCTGGGAAATCGACAGGGCCGTCGCCTTCATGAAGGAACAAAGGGGCGCCCATTTCGACCCGGCTTGCGTGGACGCATTCTTCACGGAATGGGATGAAGTCCTGGCCATCCGCAACCGCTTCAGGGATGACGCATGAGGGTCTTTCAGCACCTGGCGGGGCGCCTTGGCCTGTCTGCCCTCGGGCAGCAGCTGACGCTGCTGTTCGCCCTCCTGCTGACCGTTTCCATCGGAGCCTACTCGGCCTACGTCGGCTACGAGCAGACCAATTACGTGGAACGCCTGGAGCGCAGGCATTCCGACGAGATCGCCCGCCACCTCGCCGCCGCCCTCGAGCCGCACCTGGCATCCGGCAACAAGGCGAGCATCGCCGCGTACCTGAACGAACTCTCCGATGAAGCGCGCATCCTGCGCATTACCGTCACGGACCGGCAAGGATACCCACTGGTCGATCTGAACCGGGCCGACAGCACCCAACCACTCGAGCCGATCGCGCTCAGCGACAAGCCGCTTCCCCTGCCCGACCAATCGCGCAAGGCCGCCAGCTCTGCCACGCGAAGCGGCCTCGAGACCCTCGTATCCTGGACCGGCATCGGCGAACGCGCTCCCCTCGGCTGGCTGCGCACTGAGGTTCTGCCCGCCGCAGCAACCAACAACCTGGCCCACATCCTGGAGGACAGTGCCCTCTCTGCGCTGATTACCCTGCTGGTGGGCACCGTGGCGATCCAGATCTTCCTGCGCCCTCCCCTGCGCAGCCTGGAGCGGGCCACGGCCTTTGCAGAAAGCCTGGAAGCCAGCCAGGGTAACACCCTGAACGAGCCGACTTCGGTGGTCGAGATCCACAAGCTCGTGGATGCCCTCAACTGGACGTCCATCCGCCTCTTCGACGGACAATCGGCCCTTGCTGCCAGCGAATCCCGCAACCGGGCGATTGCCGAAGCGGCCCTGGACAGCATCATCACGGTGGACCAGCAAGGCTGCATCCTGGAGTTCAATCCCTCCGCCGAGCGGACCTTCGGACTGGCCCGGGCGGACGCGCTGCACCAGCCGGTCACCCAACTCATCTTCCCCGAACGTGTCCGCGCCGATCATCAGGCAAAGCTGCAGGCGCTCCTCACCAGCCCTAAGGACGACACGTCAGGCCGGCGCATCGAAACCATCGCAATCCGCCGCAATGGCGAAGAATTCCCGGTCGAGATGGCACTCGTCGCCCTGGAGGGAGAGGGCAACCGCTTCATCACCGCCTATCTGCGGGACATCAGCGAGCGCAAGGAAACCGAGCGCATCATGCGTGAGGCCAAGGAATCGGCCGAGGCCAACAGCCGCTCCAAGAGCGATTTCCTGGCCAACATGAGCCATGAGATCCGCACCCCCATGAACGCCATCCTGGGCATGACCGACCTGGCCCTGGAGACCCGCTTGGACGAAGAGCAGCGGGAGTACCTGACCCTCGTCAAGACTTCCGCCGACGCCCTGCTCAACATCATCAACGACATCCTCGACTTCTCCAAGATCGAGGCAGGCAAGCTCGACTTCGAGCACATCGACTTCAGCCTGCGTGACTGCG
>JAFLDU010000060.1 GCA_017309145.1 Zoogloea sp.
CGGCGGCGCAGACGCTGGGGCTGACCGATCAGGCGCCGCCCCTGCGCCAGCGCGGCGGGCGGGGGCCGGGCTGGGAGGCCCTGCAGGATTTCCTGGCGGTGCGCAGCCGCCATTACCGGGGGGGTATCTCCTCGCCCCTTAATGCGCCGACCGCCTGCTCGCGGCTCTCGCCCTACCTGGCCCTGGGCTGTCTGGGCATGCGTGAGGTGGTCCAGGCCACCGAGAGGCGGCTGCAGCAGCTCAGCGCCTCTCCGGATCCGGCATCGGCCAGGCTGCAGCAGGGCTTGAGCGCCTTCATGAGCCGGCTGCACTGGCACTGCCATTTCATCCAGAAGCTCGAATCGGAGCCTGAACTGGAGTTCCGCAATCTGCACCGGGGCTACGACGGCTTGCGCGAGGAAGCATGGAACGAAGCGCGCTTTGCCGCGCTGGTGGCCGGGCGGACCGGCTGGCCGATGGTGGATGCCTGTGTCGCCATGCTGCGCGAGACCGGCTGGCTCAACTTCCGGATGCGCGCGATGCTGGTGTCGGTCGCCGCCTATCCCCTGTGGCTGCACTGGCGTCCGGTCGGCCTGTGGCTGGCTCGCCAGTTCCTGGACTACGAGCCCGGCATCCACTGGAGCCAGATGCAGATGCAGGCGGGCACCACGGGCATCAACACGACGCGGGTCTACAACCCGATCAAGCAGGCCCAGGATCACGACCCCCAAGGGCGCTTCGTGCGCCGCTGGCTGCCGGCCCTGCGGAAGGTGCCCGATGCCTGGCTGTTCCAGCCCTGGCGCATGCCGACCGAGGTGCAGGCGCGCTGCGGCGTGTATGTGGGGCGGGAGATCCCCGAGCCCCTGGTGGATCTGGAGGCCGCGACACGTGAGGCCAAGGCACGTGTCCATGCCCTGCGGGCCCGGGCGGAGGTGCGGGCCGCGAAGGCCGCGATCGTGGACAAGCACGGCTCGCGCCTGGGCCGCAGCGCGCAGCAGGGGCGCCGGAAGCCCGCCGCCGATCCCCGGCAGCAGAGCCTGGATTTCTGAATCATGCACAAGAAGCCACATCTACCCGAGAAGCCCTGCCTGCATTGCGGCCTGCCCTTTGCGTGGCGCAGGAAATGGGCGCGGGCTTGGCCCGAAGTGAAGTTCTGCTCCGAGCGCTGCCGGCAGGCGCATCGACGCATCAGAGGCGGTCAGGAGGGGGCTGCATGAGTCCGGTGCTGTTCTGGTTCCGCCATGATCTGAGGTTGCACGATCAGCCGGCGCTGCTGCAGGCCTGCTCCGGCGGGGCGCATCATCTGGTGCCGGTGTTCTGCCTCCCGGACCTTCAGGCGGGGAGCCCCTGGGGTTTCACCCGCGTCGGGCCGCATCGTCGCGCCTGGCTGGTCGAGACCCTGCAGGATCTGGCCGCTCAGCTGGCGCAGCGGGGCTGCCCTTTGCTTGTGTGCCCGGGGCCGGCCACCACCACCCTGCCCAGGCTGGCCGCCGTGGTGGGAGCCAGCCGGGTGGTGTGCGAGGACATCGCCGCCCCAGAGGAGCAGGCCGAGGTCGAGGCCCTGGGTGCCACCGGGTTGACGGTGCACACCGTGTGGCACAGCAGCCTGCTCGATCCGGCCCGGCTGCCGTGGGCGACCTCGGAGTTGCCGGCGACCTTCACGGCCTTCCGGCAGGCCGTGGAGAAGGCGCAGCTGCAGCCTGCCGAGCCTCTGCCGGCGCCCTCGACGCTGCCGCCCTGGCCGCCCGACCTGACCATTCCACCAGCGCTGAGCATCGATCTGGCTGCGCTTGGCGCGGCGCCCCGGCCGGTGGACCGGCGCTCATCGATCCCGGCAGGGGAGGGCGGCTTCCGTGGCGGCGAGACCGCTGGGCTGGCGCATCTCGCCCGTTACCTGGCACGCCGGCTGCCCGACAGCTACAAGCAGACGCGCAACGGCTTGAGCGGCCCCGACTACTCCAGCAAGTGGTCCCCCTGGCTGGCCACCGGGGCGCTGTCGGCGAGGCGCATCCTGGCTGAGCTGCGGCGTTACGAAGCGGAGCACGGGGCGACGGAGGGCAGCTACTGGCTGTGGTTCGAGCTGCTGTGGCGTGACTACTTCCGTTTCCTGCACCTGCAGCACGGGTGCCGGCTCTACCGGGCGCGGGGGCTGGGGAATCGCCCCAATCCGCCCCACGACGCGGCGGGCTTCGAGCGCTGGCGTCGCGCCGCCACCGGTGAGCCGCTGGTCGATGCGGCGATGCGCGAGCTGCGCGACACGGGGTATCTGAGCAACCGGCTGCGCCAGGTGGTGGCCAGCTACCTGCTGCATGAACTGGGCGGTGACTGGCGGGCCGGCGCGGCCTGGTTCGAGGCCTGCCTGGTGGATTACGACGTCTACAGCAACCAGGGCAACTGGCTGTACATCGCAGGGCGCGGCACGGACCCCCGGGGCGGCCGCCGCTTCAGCGTGCTCAGGCAGTCGGCCGAGCACGATCCGGACTGCGCCTACCAGCGCCTGTGGAGCGCGCCGTGACGGGTGCCCACACCTTGCGCCTGATCCTGGGGGATCAGCTGAATCCCGCGCATACCTGGTTCCGGACGGTGGATCCGCAGGTGGTCCATGTGCTCATGGAGGTGCGCCAGGAGACCGACTACGTCCTCCACCATGCCCAGAAGATCATTGCCATCTTTGCCGCCATGCGCGATTTCGCCCGCCAGCTGCGTGACGCGGGGCACCGGGTGCGTTATGTGGCGCTGGACGATCCGAGCAACCGCCAGTCCATCACGGAGAACCTCGCCGCGCTGGTGCAGCACTATGCCGCCGGGCGCGTGGAGTGGCAGTCGCCGGATGAGTGGCGGCTGGATCAGCAACTGCGCAGCTGGGCGGCCGAGCAGCCGTTCGCCGCCGCGGAGGTGGACAGCGAACACTTCCTGACCGCCCGGCACGAAATGGCCGAGCTGTTCGCGGGCCGCAAGCAATGGCTGATGGAGCACTTCTACCGCCACATGCGCTGCCGCTTCGGCCTGCTGATGGACGCCCAGGGCAAGCCCGAAGGCGGGCAGTGGAACTTCGATCACGACAACCGCAAGCCCTGGCCGGGTACCCCGGCGGAGCCGGTGGACGCGCGACCCGTGCATGACCACCGCGAACTATGGACGATGCTGGGCCGCTGCGGGGTGGCCAGCTTCGGCGAGGCCCAGGCGGAGGCGCTGCGCTGGCCGGTGAACCGCGCCGAGGCGCTGGCCTGCCTGGAGCACTTCATCCAGACCACGCTGCCGCATTTCGGCGACTTTGAAGACGCCATGAGCAGCACCAGCCCGCGGCTGTTCCACTCGCTGCTGTCGTTCGCGCTCAACGTGAAGATGCTCCACCCCCTCGAAGTGGTGCGGCGGGCCGAGGCAGCCTACCGGCAGGGCCAGGCGCCCCTGGCCGCGGTGGAGGGCTTCGTGCGCCAGATCGTGGGCTGGCGCGAGTACGTGCGGGGCATCTACTGGGCCCATATGCCCGGCTACGACGAAGGCAATGCGCTGGGCCACCACCAGCCCCTGCCCGGCTGGTTCTGGAGCGGCAAGACCCAGATGCGCTGCCTGCAGCACGCCATCGGCCAGTCACTGCGCAGCGCCCATGCCCACCACATCCAGCGCCTGATGGTGATCGGCAATTTCGCGCTGCTCGCCGGGCTCGACCCGCAGGCCCTGCACCGCTGGTACCTCGGCATCTACATCGACGCCTTCGAATGGGTGGAGCTGCCCAACACCCTGGGCATGAGCCAGTGGGCCGACGGCGGGATCATCGCCACCAAGCCCTACGTCAGCAGCGCCGCCTACATCCGCCGCATGAGTGACTACTGCCAGGGCTGCCGCTACGACCCCAAGCAGCGGCTGGGAGAGGGCGCCTGCCCCTTCAACGCCCTGTACTGGGACTTCTTCGCCCGCCACGATCAGCAACTGGGCGGCAACCACCGCCTGGGCATGGTGTACCGGCAACTGAACAAGATGCCGCCACCCGAGCGGGAGGCGCTGCAGGCCCAGGCTGAGGCGGTCAGGGGGCGTCTGGAGACGCTGTGAGCGGTACCCAGAGCCGAAAATGCGAAAGCCCCGCTGGAACGGGGCTTTCGTGATGCGGGCCGGGCGGAGCCCTGTGTCAGACGTTGAACAGGAAGTTCAGCACGTCACCGTCCTTCACCACGTATTCCTTGCCTTCCGAGCGCATCTTGCCGGCTTCCTTGGCGCCGGCTTCGCCCTTGTACTTGATGAAGTCTTCGAAGGCGATGGTCTGGGCGCGGATGAAGCCGCGTTCGAAATCGGTGTGGATCACACCGGCCGCCTGGGGGGCGGTGTCGCCGACGTGGATGGTCCAGGCGCGGACTTCCTTGACCCCGGCGGTGAAGTAGGTCTGCAGGCCGAGGAGCTGGTAGCCGGCGCGGATCAGGCGGTTGAGGCCGGGCTCTTCGAGGCCCAGGTCGGCCAGGAAGGCCAGCTTGTCCTCGTCGTCCAGGTCGGCCAGTTCGGCTTCGATCTTGGCGCACAGGGCCACCACCGGGGCGCCTTCCTTGGCGGCGTGCTCGCGCAGGCGGTCGAGGTAGGGGTTGTTCTCGAAGCCGTCTTCCATCACGTTGCCCACGTACATGGCGGGCTTGAGGGTCATCAGGCACAGGGGCTTGAGCAGCAGCTTGTCGTCGTCGCTCAGGTTGAGGGTGCGGACGGGCTGGCCCTCGTTGAGGTGCGGCATCAGCTTCTCAAGCAGGGCCACCAGTTTCTGGGCGTCCTTGTCGCCGGCGCGGCCCTTCTTGCTTTCGCGGTGGATGGCCTTCTCGACGGCGGACATGTCGGCCAGCGCCAGTTCGGTGACGATGGTCTCGATGTCGGCGAGGGGGTCGACCTTGCCATTCACGTGGACGACGTTCTCGTCGTCGAAGCAGCGCACCACGTTGACGATGGCGTCGGTCTCGCGGATGTTGGCCAGGAACTGGTTGCCCAGGCCTTCACCCTTGGAGGCGCCCGCCACCAGGCCGGCGATGTCCACAAACTCGACGATGGCCGGCTGGACCTTCTGCGGCTTGACGATCTCGGAGAGGGCGTCGAGGCGGGGGTCGGGCACTTCGACGATGCCGACGTTGGGCTCGATGGTGCAGAAGGGGTAGTTCTCGGCGGCGATGCCGGCCTTGGTGAGGGCATTGAAGAGGGTCGATTTGCCGACGTTGGGCAGGCCGACGATGCCGCATTGGAGAGCCATGGAATTCCTTTGATGTTCAGTGGCTTCCGGCAGGGTGAGCCGGAAAACCCGCTATTGTAAGGCGGGTTCTCCGTTCATCCAAAGGCCGGGCGTTCCGGCAGCCGGGTCAGGCGCGCGGAACGTCGCGCAGCAGGCCGTCGAGGAGGGCGATCATCTGGTCGATCTCGCCGGTGGTGACGGTCAGCGAGGGCATGAAGCGCAGCAGGTTGGGGCGCGGCGAGTTGAGCAGCAGGCCGGTGGGGTTCTGCTCCAGGGCGGCCTTGACCAGGGCCGGGCCGCGCTCGTCGTCGAGGATCAGGGCGCGCAGCAGGCCGTTGCCCCGCTCACCCACCAGGCGGTGCTGGATGATCAGCTTGTCGAGGGCGGCGGCCAGGTAGCGGCCCTTCTCTTCGACGCTTTCCAGGAAACCCGGGGCGATCAGGCGGCGCAGCACGGCGAGGCCGACGGCTGTCATCAGCGGGTTGCCGTTGTAGGTGCCGCCCTGGTCGCCGGGCACGAAGCAGCACACGTCCTCGCGGGCCAGCAGGGCGGACAGGGGCACGCCGCCGCCGATGCCCTTGCCGAGGGTCATGATGTCGGGCTCGATGCCGGAGTGCTCGTAGGCGAACAGGCGGCCGGTGCGGCCCATGCCGGTCTGTACTTCGTCAACGATCAGCAGGATGCCGTGCTCGCGGGTCAGCTCACGCAGGGCTTGCATGAAGTCGGGCTCGGCGGGGATCACGCCGCCTTCGCCCTGCACGGGCTCCAGCATCACGGCCACGGTCTTGGGGCCGATCAGGGCCTTCACCGACTCGATGTCGTTCAGGTTGGCCTTGGGGAAGCCCGGCACCTGGGGTGCGAAGAGAGTGTCCCAGCCGGCCTTGCCGGAGGCCGACATGGTGGCCAGGGTGCGGCCGTGGAAGCTGTGGTCGAAGGTGATGATCTCGTAGGCGCCGTCCTTGTGGACGCGGCCCCACTTGCGGGCCAGCTTGATCGCGCCTTCGTTGGCTTCCGCGCCGGTGTTGGCGAAGAAGACGCGGTCGAAGGCGGAGTGGCGGGTCAGCAGGTCGGCCAGCTCGATCATCGGGCCGTTGTAGAAAGCCGGGCTGGGATTGATCAGCTTGTGGGCTTGCTGCTGCACGGCCTCGACGATCTCGGCCGGGCAGTGGCCGAGACAGTTCACCGCCCAGCCCTGCACGAAGTCCAGGTAGGCCTTGCCCTTGTTGTCGTAAAGCCAGGAGCCTTCGCCGCGCTCAAAGACGATTTCGGGCCGGTTGGTGATGTGCATCAGGGCGTTGGCGTCGAATTCGCCGTATTGCATGGCAGTCTTCCTTGTGTTCGAAACCCTCGATTTTAGCGCCAGCGAGGGCCTTGCCGGGCATGTCACGCAAAATTCACCGGCGATGGCCCGGTACGGGTTGCTCAGCGGGCCAGCAGCAGGAACAGCAGAAAGAGGTTGAGCACCAGCGAGCCGACGGCCAGGAGCTTGAGCCCGAGTTGCGGGTCGCGCTTCAGCAAGGGGGAGCGCCGCGGCACGCTGAGGGGGCGGCGGGCGCCCCGCTCCAAGGCCAGCAGGAACTCCTCGGCCGTCTCGAAGCGGTCCTTGGGATCCCGCGCCACGGCCTTGAGCAGCACGGCTTCCAGCCAGTCCGGGATGTCGGGCCGGTAGCGGGTGGGCGGCACCGGATCGCCGAAGCGGGGGGTCTGGAAGGGCTCGATCTCGCCGTAGGGATACTTGCGGGTGAGGAGTTGGTAAAGCGTCACCCCCACTGCGTAGAGGTCGGTCTGCTCGTTGGCGGTGTGGGAGCGGGCATCGAACAATTCGGGGGCCATGTAGCTGGGCGTGCCCGGGTTGTTGATCTCCTCGAAGGTCTGGCCGTCCCGCCCGCCGTCCGAGGCGGCCACGCCCAGGTCGAGGATGCGCAGTCGGCCTTCCTGATCCAGGTGCAGGTTGTCCGGCTTGATGTCACGGTGCACGATGGACAGGCGGTGCAGGCCGGCCAGGCCCTTGAGGATGCGCTCGCCCAGCTCCACCGTCTCGCCGCAGCCAAAGCGGTGGCCGCTGTCGAGGCGAGCCTTGAGGGTGGCACCCTCGTGCCAGCTCATCAGGTAGTAGAGGTGGCTGCGTTCCGGATGGGGGATCACCTGGGGAAACCAGGTGTCGTTGACCCGCCGGGCCAGCCACTCTTCGTGGGCCAGCGCAGCGGCGGCCTCGGCGTCGTCATGCTCCGGGCGCAGGGTCTTGAGGACCCGCAGGCGCCCCTGGGCGTCACGCACCCGGTAGAGCAGGGTGGCGATGGATTCGTGCAGGACCGCTTCCACACTCAGCCCGTCCAGCTGCTGGCCCGGCTGCAGGCGCGGTGGCAGGGGCAGCTGGCGCAGGCGGCTGAGGGTGTCGCGCAGACGGTCGGGGGGCAGGCTGTCCACCTGCAGGACCAGGGCCGTGCAGTTGTCCTGGCTGCCGGCGTCTTCGGCGCTGGCGGCGAGCCGGGTGGCGGTCTCCTGGGGAGCGTGGCCGGCACGCAGGATGTCACCGATGCGGTGCTCGCCCAGCTGGCCCCACACCCCGTCGCTCATCAGGGCGAAGATGTCCCCGGCTTCCAGTTCGCCGTCGGCATGGTCCACCGACAGATGGGCGTCCAGGCCCACGGCGCGGGACAGCACGTTGTTCAGCTCGGGGTGCTCCCAGACATGGTCGGTGGTCAGCAGTTCGAGCTGGCCGCCGCGCAGCCGGTAGATACGCGAGTCGCCCACATGGGCAAGGTAGAAGCGGCGCCCGCGCAGCACCACGGCCGACAGGGTGGTGGCCATGCCGGCGCTTTCCCGCGTCCGGCCGGCCAGGGAGAGCAGCCAGCGGTTGAGCGCGCCCAGGACGGTATCCAGGGACTTGTTGACGGCCCAGGTGTCGGGGGTGGCGTAGTAGTCCGAGAGCAGGCCGCGGACGGTGTACTCGGCAGCTTCGCGCCCATTGGCGTGGCCGCCCACGCCGTCGGCCACCACCGCCAGGATGCCCTTGGCTTCCAGCTCGGCGCCGTCGGGCGTGACGGCACCGCAGAAGTCCTCGTTCCGTGGCCGGGGGCCGGTGAGGGAGGCGTAGCCCAGGCGGGCCTGCAGGGAAGGCGTCATGGTCGGGGCCATTCGGGACGACGCGGCAGTATGCCGCCGAACGATAAGGAAAGGCGGGGGCGGGAGGGGCCGGATGGTGCTGCCGCGCAGCCGGGCCTGGGGGCCTGGCCGCCAGGGAGCGCGGCCGGGTGAGTGCCAACTCTGAAAGCCTCGGAGCCCGGGCTGCGCGGCAGACCTTCTCTCCCCCTCTTCAACCCCTCAGATCCTGGCGCTGGTGAGCTGCGGTGAGCCCCAGGTGGTACGCCAGCGACCCTTGACCGCGGTCAGGCCGGCCAGTGCGGCAACCGCCAGGGCGGCGAAGATCAGGAAGCCGGCCTGGTAGCTGCCGGTGACCTGCTTGCTGTAGCCCAGGCTGGACGCCAGATAGAAGCCCCCCACGCCGCCGGCCATGCCGACCAGGCCGGTCATCACCCCGATCTCCTTGCGGAAGCGCTGGGGCACCAGCTGGAACACCGCACCGTTGCCCATGCCCAGGGACAGCATGGCGCAGACGAAGACCGCCAGGGCCATCCAGGCCTCGGGCAGGCCGATGCTGACGATGGACAGGAAGATCGCCGCCAGCACGTACATGGCGGTGAGGCTCTTGATGCCGCCGATGCGGTCGGCCACATTGCCGCCGATGGGGCGCACCAGGCTGCCGGCGAAGACGCAGGCGGCGGTGAAGAAGCCGGCCATCTTCGGGTCCAGCCCGTACTGGGTGTTGAAATAGATGGTCAGGGACGAAGCCAGGCCGACGAAGCCGCCGAAGGTCACCGAGTAGAAGAACATGAACCACCAGGCGTCCTTGTCCTTGAGCACCTTGAGATACTCGGCGAGGGACTTGGCCGGCGGGCACTCGGGGGCATCCTTGGCCAGCACCAGATACACCACGAAGACGATGGACAGGGGGATCAGCGCCAGGCCGAACACATTGGTCCAGCCGAAGGCGGCGGCCAGCCCCGGGCCGAACAGGGCCGCCAGGGCGGTGCCGGAGTTGCCCGCGCCGGCAATGCCCAGCGCGGTGCCCTGATGCTCCGGCGGATACCAGCGGGAGGCCAGGGGCAGGGCGACGGCAAAGGAGGCGCCGGCCACGCCGAGGAAGAGGCCGAGGATCAGCACTTGCTCGTAGCTGTGGATGCCGAACTTCCAGGCCACGGCGAGTGCGGCAATCACGATGACCTGGCCGATGGCGCCGGCCATCTTCGGCTTGAGGTGGTCCACCAGCACCCCCATCACCATGCGCAGCAGGGCGCCGGCCAGCACAGGGGTGGCGACCATCAGGCCCTTCTGGGCGTGGGTCAGGTCCAGATCCTTGGCGATCTGCACGCCCAGGGGGCCGAGCAGTACCCACACCATGAAGGCGAGGTCGAAGTAGAGGAAGGCGGCGAGGAGGGTCGGCGTGTGGCCGGCCTTCAGGAAGGATTGCTTGTCCATGGTCGTGGCTCTCGGTGGGGTTTCAGAAAATCTGGCGCAAACAGGGGCCTGGGCGCCGGTGGCGGCGGCCCAAGGTGTTGCGCGGTGTGGGGGCTGCGTGCGGATCAGCGCCGCATCGGCTGCAGCCTGCTGTCGGACTGGGGCGGGGCCTGCGTGGCGCTGGCCCCGTCCGGGGGCACGGTGATTGGAGCGGTATAGGTCTGCAGGGCGAAAAGACGCTTCTCGTAAAGGGCTCTGCGTTGCTCGGCGTCGGCTTGAAGGCTTTGTCTGATGTGCGCCAGGCCGACCCGCTCGAGAAAGTGGTGGATCGTTTCCTGGTAGAAGCCCTCTTCGCGGTATAGCTGGACGAAGGCCCCAACGTATTCCAGGACCGTGTCGTCGTCGGCTGCGCAGACAAAGCCGGCCGCGTCGGTGGCATCGTCCTGCAAGCCACCGATGCTCACCGTGTAGCCGGAGTCCATCCCGTCGCCTCGATCCGGTGTGCTGCCCTGGGGGGCGGTGGCGGACACGCGCAGGTCGATCTGCGCCGGGCCCTGCATGCCGAGCAGCAGTGTTTCGAGCTGGGTGGCCAGGTGCGGGCTGCCAGGGAGGGCACGCCGGTCCAGGCCGGGCGCTGGTGGGTGGGGCGTCGCCAGGCTGGCTGCCGCGCCGATGAGGCGGTGCTGCGGGTCGTCGATGGCCTCGTGCGGCCAGGTCGAGAGGCAGTAGTCGTTCAGCGCCGGGCGGCAGGTGGCGCAGCCGTTGGGGGTGTTCCAGTGCAAGTGGCGCTGGACCTCGGTGATGGAGAGCAGCTTGTGCGCCCTGATGGCCTGGCGTACCGCGCCATGGGACAGCGGCGTGCAGCCGCACAGTGGGTTGTCATGCAGGGGGCCGCCGACGGCTTCGGCGGGGGCCGCATGGGTGACGGGCGAGCCGGGGGCCGGCTGGGCGAGGTCCTCCTGCGGAGGGGGGCCGAACATCAGATGGTCGCGGAGGTGGCCAATGTTGCGTGCCTCCCTGAGCAGCTGGAAGTACCAGGCGCCGTCCTGGGTGTCGCCATACAGCACCGCTCCGATCAGTCTGTCGTCCTTCAGCACGATGCGCTTGTAGATGCCCCGGCCAGGGTCCTGCAGCACGATCTCCTCGGAGCCCGCGGCGCCGGAGAAGTCGCCTGCCGAGAACACGTCGATGCCGGTGACCTTGAGTTTGGTGCTGGTCACCGAGCCCAGGTAACGGCCGATGCCCATCCCGGCCAGGTGGTTGGCGCATACCTTGGCCTGCTCAAACAGGGGGGCGACCAGGCCGTAGGCGGTGCCCCGGTGGTTGGCGCATTCGCCCACGGCATACACCCGCGGGTCGTAGGTCTGCAGGGTGTCGTCGACCACGATGCCCCGGTTGCAGTGGATGCCTGCGTTCTCGGCGAGGGCCACGTTGGGGCGGATGCCGGCGGCCATGCAGACTAGGTCTGCCGGCAGGCTGCTGCCGTCCTTGAAGCGGACGGCGCAGACGCGGCCGGACTCGCCCTTCACCAGCTCGGCGGTGTGGGCGCTGAGTTTGAAGCGCATGCCCTTGGCTTCCAGGGCGGCCTGCAGGAGTTGGCTGGCCTTCCGGTCGAGCTGGCGCTCCATGATGCAGTCGGAGAGGTGCACCACGGTCACCGTCATGCCGCGCAGGGCCAGGCCGTTGGCCGCCTCCAGGCCGAGCAGGCCGGCGCCGATCACCACCGCGTGCGTATAGCGGGCGGCGGCATCGATCATTGCGTCGGTGTCCTTGATGTCCCGGTAGGAGATCACGCCCGGCAGGTCGTTGCCGGGCACCGGCAGCACGAAGGGGGTGGAGCCGGTGGCCAGCAGCAGACGATCGTAGGCGGCGGTGAGGGTCTCGCCGTTGGCCGTGGTGGCGCGTACCGAGCGCGCCTGCCGGTCGATCTGGTCGACCCGGGCACCCAGGTGGAGGGTGATGCCGTTGTCGGCGTACCACTGCCGGTCATTCAGGATGATGTCCTGGATGGTCATCTCGCCGGCGAGGACCGGAGAGAGCAGGATGCGGTTGTAATTGGGGTGCGGCTCCGCGCCAAAGACCGTGATGTCGTACAGGTCCGGGGCGATCTTCCGCAGCTCTTCCAGCGTGCGGACCCCTGCCATGCCGTTGCCGACCATCACCAGTTTGGGTTTGCGCATGATTCCTCCGACGATTGATTCTCCCCGGCGGATCGCTATGCGACCGGCGCGGGCGGTAAGCCTTGGGCAGGAGAAATCGTCGTTGATCATGGCCGGGCCGTCGTTGGCCCGCCAAGTCGCTCCACCGGACAGCGGAGCGCAAACACCTGGGGTCAGGTGGCACGCAGTGCAGCAAAGTCGTTATTGCGGGCTGCGTGCCTGAGTCTGGGCTTGTTTAGCAATCACCGTGCCACGACAGGGATTCCCCTGAGGGCAGGGAGAATCCGTCTGCGGAGGGCGGCGGGAGGAGGCGGGGTTGCACTGGGATGGTGCCCGTCGCCCCGCCCTGGGGCATGGCTCAGCCGCGCGGTGCGCGGCGCTGCAGCAGGAAGCTGGCGAGGGAGATCAGGATGAGGGCGAAGACCACGAAGGACCAGTTGGCGATCGACAGGCCGAGGAAGGTCCAGTCGATGGCGGAGCAGTCGCCCGCGCCGCGGAAGATCATCGGCAGGGCCGAAGTCAGCGGAAAGCTCTCGAGCATGTACTCGAGGCCGGGGCCGCATTCGGACACGGAAGGTGGAAACCACTGCAGCCAGGATTGGCGCGCGGCCACGCCGCCACCGGCCAGCGCGGCCACGGCGAGCAGGCCGGCGTAGAGGAAGAGGCCGCGCCCCTTGGGATTGTGCAGTCCGGCCACCAGCCCGATGAGGCCGCAGGCGGCCATGGCATAGCGCTGCATGATGCACATGGGGCAGGGCTCGATGCCCTTCACGTGCTGCAGGTAAAGGCCGAAAGCCAGCAGGGCGGCGCAGAGGCTGAACAGGGCGAGGCCCAGGGCGCGGGGAGACAGGCGTGAGAACATGGGAGAAGGTAGCGAGGCCAGCGGGACAGTGAAGAGTGCCGGGCCGGCCCCGGAGTTCCTTGACGAAGGTTTTATTTGCTCTTGATCATGGTGCCGACGCCGTGGTCGGTGAGGATCTCGAGCAGCAGGCAGTGCTCGACGCGACCGTCGATGATGTGCACGCTCTTCACGCCGTTGCGGGCAGCGTCGAGGGCGGAGCCGATCTTGGGCAGCATGCCGCCGGACAGGGTGCCGTCTTCCACGAGCTCGTCGATCTGGCGCGGGGTGAGGCCGGTGAGCAGGTTGCCGCCCTTGTCGAGCACGCCCGGGGTGTTGGTCAGCAGGACCAGCTTCTCCGCCTTGAGGATCTCGGCCAGCTTGCCGGCCACCACGTCGGCGTTGATGTTGTAGCTCTCGCCGTCTTCGCCGACGCCGATGGGGGCGATCACCGGGATGAAATCTCCCTGGTCCAGGAAGGAGATCAGGCTCGGGTCGATCTGCGTGATGTCGCCCACCTGACCGATGTCGATCAGGTCGCCCGGCGCGTCCTTGTTCTCCATCTTGAGCTTCTTGGCGCGGATGAAGCTGCAGTCCTTGCCGGTGAGGCCCACCGCCTTGCCGCCGGCCTGGTTGATCAGGCTGACGATCTCCTTGTTCACCTGGCCGCCCAGCACCATCTCGACCAACTCCATGGTCTCGGCATCGGTGACGCGCATGCCCTGGATGAACTCGCCCTTCTTGCCGACGCGGGACAGCATGTTCTCGATCTGCGGACCGCCGCCATGGACCACCACCGGATTGAAGCCGACCAGCTTGAGCAGCACCACGTCGTGGGCGAAGCACTCCTTCAGGTGGGGGTCGGTCATGGCGTTGCCGCCGTATTTGATGACCAGGGTCTTGTCCTGGAAGCGCCGGATGTAGGGCAGCGCTTCAGCGATGATCGCGGCCTTCTGGGCGGGGGAGAGATCGGAGGTGTCGATGTGTTCGGTCATGGTCGGCCTGCGGGCAGAGGTTTTCAGGTAGCCGCGATTGTAATGACCGGGCCTGCAAACAAAAAGCGCGAAACGGTTGCAGCGCATCGCAGGCGGCGTGCAGGGCGGCTTCAACTACACTCGGGGGCTGGAATGACGAGGATCGACCATGGATCAATCAAAGCAAAAGCCGCCGCTCACCAACACCTGTCCCGCCTGTGGCGCACCGTTCACCTGCGGGATGAACGCAGGGCTGGAGGCCTGCTGGTGCGCCAGCCTGCCGCCGGTGCTGGCGGTGCCATCCTCCGACGTGGGCCAGTGCTATTGCCCGGAATGCCTCAGGAAGGTGATTGCGGAGGCGGAGGCGCGCTGAGGCGTCGGGCGAGCAGCCGGATGGCGTCGCGATTGGTCCATGAGAAGACCCGCGCCGCGGCGTCCGCCCAGGGCAGCCAGCGGTAGTCGGTGTGCTCGTCCGGCGCCAGACGGACCGGCGTGTCGTCGGCGACCTGGAGGCTGAAGACGTGCTCGGTGTTGTGGGTCACTCCGGGGGCATAGCGGCTGCGCCAGCGGGCCAGGATGGGAAAGCGGTTGCTCAACTGCCAGTCGGTGAGGGCGTCGGCTGTAATGGCGATGCCGGTTTCTTCGGCCACCTCGCGCACGGCCGTGTCGATGAGGGCTTCTTCGCCTTCGCGGCTGCCGGTCACGGACTGCCACATGCCGGCTCCGCCGGCCCGCTCCATGACCAGCACCTGCAGGTCGGCGGTGTGGATCACCACCAGCACCGAGACGGGTTGTTTGGCCGGCGCGTTCACGCCAGGTCGCGCAGCCATGGGGCGGTCTCGTCGGCAGCCCCGACCAGGGTCCAGAACGGCACCCCGTCCTCGCGCCAGGTGTCGGCGGCATCCTGGAGAACGGACAGCGCCATGGCGAAGTCGTTGGGGTGGGCCTTGGCGAAGCCGTCGGCGTGCTCCAGGGCGATCACGTAGCCGTCTGCGGCGAGCCAGGACATGTCGGTCAGGCAGTCGGCCAGGGCATCCCAGTTGCGTCCGTACCAGTCGGGGAAGGACAGGGCCTTGCCGATGGCCTCGAGAAAGCCCTCCCGGTCGGAGACCCGCGAGAGATCGACACGCAGGAAGGGGTAGTCGAGGCTTTCGGAGGCTTCTTCGAGGGCGAGGTCGGCGGCAAAGGGCATGCGGCAGGGCCCGGCCTTTTCGGCGCGGGGCAGCAGAAGGTGGAACTGGGGGGCGGTCATCGGGGGCTCTCCGGGCGCAGGATGATCGGCGTCATTCCTGGATGCGGCGAAAACTGCGGTAGTGATCACCGCTGTAGTAGAAGACCTTGGGCGGGTTGCCGCCACTGACGATGCGCCGGGCGCCCCGGTCGCGGGAGCCTGGGGTGGGCACGGTGTATTCCCGGTAATGGCCTGGCGTGGCCTCGGGGAGACGGCCCTCGCGGTTCTGGAAGCGGATGCCGTCCCGGCGGTAGGGGAAGGGGCCGCCCTGGCGGATCAGGGCCAGGGTGTCCCGCGCTTCGGGCGGGAGTTGGCCGATTTCGACGGCGGGGATGTCCTCGCGCGCCCAGTCCAGGAGGCCGCGCGCCTCAGCACCCGTGGCGGCGAAGAGAAGCAGGAAGCTCAGGAGACGGAACAGGCGCATGGAGAGTCCGGGGGTGTTGCGGATGGGCTGTGAGTGTAGCAGCCCGGGCCTCAGGGCTGAATGCCGTACTTCTTGAGCAGGTTGTAGTAGTAGGCGGTCAGGGCTGGCAGGCGGGGGTTGCCCGGGTCGTGCTGGCGGGCCCGTTCCATCATGTTGCGGGCCTGTTCGGCGAAACGCTCGTTCCAGCCGCAGTTCTCGATATGCTTGAGCAGCGCCAGGGTGGCGTTGAAGAGCACATGGGCGTTGCCCGGCATCTTGCGCGCGGCGCTCAGCATGAACTGCACTGCGCCGTCGAAGTCGCCGCTCTGGGCCTTGCGGGCGCCTTCGGCGACCAGGTCCTTCACCTCGCCGTCCATGCGCTGGGCCAGCTGCTCGCACAGCTCCGGCTTGCCGGCTTCCCGCAGGATGGCCTTGGTGCTTTCCAGGGTGCGGGGGTCGGGGGCGTTGCGCATGATGTCGAGGACGACCTCGGTACCGTGCTCGACCAGATTGCTGGCGAAGCAGGCCCGGGCCAGTTCGCGCTTGAGGCCGATCGACAGGCCTGGCCCGCCGGTGAGATCGTCGGCGAGGCTGCGGATGGCCTCCCCGGCCTTGGTCTGATCCCCTTTCTTGAGGTGCACCAGGGCGCTGGACAGGGTAGCGCAGCTGCGGGTCTTGTCGAGCCCCAGCATCGAGCGCTCCAGGTCGCGGATGGTGGCCTCGGCCTGCCCGGTGTCACCCTTGCCCAGCTGGGCCTGGATCAGGCGGACGTGGTCCTCGGGGTCGCGGAAGTCGGAATACTTGCCCTTGCGGACGACTTCGGTAAGGACCTTCTCGGCGGTGTCGTGGTCGCCCGTCTCGATGGCCAGTTCGCCCAGGCGGCGCAGGCGGCCGACCCGGTGCGGCGAAAGCTGGGTGGCGGTGGCCAGAACGGAGCGTGCGCCTTCCAGTTCGCCGGCCGCTTCGCGCGTGCGCGACAGCCAGTCGTAGGCATCGAGGAACAGGTCGTTCTCGGCCACCAGGCTTTGCAGGATGTCCTCCGCTTCGGCATAGCGCTTCTGCATGAACAGGGCCTTGGCCAGGCCCAGGCGGGCCCAGGGGATGCCGCGCTTCGACAGGATGTGGTCGTACAGGCGCTGGGCTTCCTCGGCATGGCCGCTGGCAACCAGCAGCTCGGCCCGCAGGCGCATGAAGTCGATGCTCCACTGGGGATATTTCTCCTCGCCGGCGACACAGGCCTGGATGGCATCCGGGGCGTTGCCCAGTTCGATCAACTGGTAGGCGGGCATGAAGGCTTCGCGCTTCTCAAGCGCGCGCTGGATGCGGTCGTGCAGGGTGTCGGCGGCGAAGGGTTTGAGGATGTAATCGTTGGGGGCGAGCTCGGCGGCACTGACCACGCGCTCGTACTGGCGCTCGCCGGTGACCATCAGGAACAGCGTGGCCAGCGGGATGATGTTGTGATGGCGCAGGTCTTCGAGCAGGTGCTGTCCGTCCTGACCATCGCCTAGGTGGTATTCGCACAGGATCAGGTCGTAGCGGCCGTCGCGCAGCTTGCGAACTGCGACGCCGGCGGTGACGGCAAACTGGACCTTGCTGATTCCGCTCATGTTCAGCATCGTGCGCAGCTGGGTCCGCATGGTGGGATTGGCTTCGACGACGAGGGCGGAAATGGTGCCGAGATCGATCACGGATAAGGGACGTTCAGTTGCGGGACGTAGGGAGGCAACGGCCTGCTCGCCTCAATCTTGAGGGGTGAAATGATAAAAGCTGCAAGGCCCGCGCAGGTGTGCGGTTCTTGCAGCTTTCATGACGATTATCGCCCCCTCTGCTTCGGGGGCGAGCGATCAGGCAGCGGGGGCTTCGGGAGCCTTGTTGCGCAGCCGGATGTGCAGCTCGCGCAGTTGCTTCTCGTCCACCGGCGACGGTGCGTCGGTGAGCAGGCACTGGGCACGCTGGGTCTTGGGGAAGGCGATGACGTCGCGGATGGACTCGGCGCCGGTCATCATGGTGACGATGCGGTCGAGGCCGAAGGCCAGGCCACCGTGCGGGGGGGCACCGTAGCGCAGGGCATCGAGCAGGAAGCCGAACTTGGCCTGCTGTTCTTCGGGGCCGATGTTGAGGGCGGAGAAGACCTTCTCCTGCACCTCGGCACGGTGGATACGCACCGAGCCGCCGCCGATCTCCCAGCCGTTGAGGGCCAGGTCGTAGGCCTTGGCCAGGCATTTGCCCGGATCGCTGGTGAGGAGTTCCAGGTGCTCGTCCTTCGGGCTGGTGAAGGGGTGGTGACAGGCGGTCCAGCGCTTGTCTTCCTCGTCGTATTCGAACATCGGGAAGTCCACCACCCACAGGGGCTCCCAGGCCTTGCCGTTGACGTAGCCCTTCTCGTGGCCGAGCTTGATGCGCAGGGCGCCCAGCGCGTCGTTGACCACCTTGGTCTTGTCGGCGCCGAAGAAGATCAGGTCGCCGGACTGGGCGCCGGTACGTTCGAGGATGGTGCGCAGCGCGGTTTCATGGAGGTTCTTGACGATGGGCGACTGCAGGCCGGATTCATTGACCTGGGTGACGTCATTGACCTTGATGTAGGCGAGGCCGCGGGCACCGTAGATGCCGACGAACTTGGTGTATTCGTCGATCTCGCCACGGGACAGGCTGGCGCCGCCAGGCACGCGGATGGCCGCAACCCGGCCGCCGGAGGTGGCGGGGCCGCTGAACACCTTGAAGGCCACGTCCTTGACCGCGTCGGTGACGTCGGTGAGTTCGAGGGTCACGCGCAGGTCGGGCTTGTCGGAGCCGAAGCGGTCCATGGCTTCCGCGTAGCTCATGCGCGGGAAGGGGTTGGGCAGCTCGACGGACAGCACTTCCTGGAAGATCGTGCGGATCATCTCTTCCATCATGGCCGTGATCTCGTCCTCGCTCAGGAAGGACGTCTCGATATCGACCTGGGTGAATTCCGGCTGGCGGTCGGCGCGAAGGTCTTCGTCACGGAAGCACTTGACGATCTGGTAGTAGCGATCGTAACCGGCCACCATCAGCATCTGCTTGAAGAGCTGGGGGGACTGGGGCAGGGCGAAGAACTGGCCGTCATGCACGCGGGACGGCACCAGATAGTCGCGGGCGCCTTCCGGGGTGCTCTTGGTGAGCATCGGCGTCTCGATGTCGATGAAGCCCTTGGCATCGAGGAAGCGGCGGAAGGCCATGGCCGTGCGGTAGCGCAGGATCATGTTCTTCTGCATCTGCGGGCGGCGCAGGTCGATGACCCGGTGGGTCAGGCGGGTGGTCTCGGAGAGATTCTCCTCGTCGAGCTGGAAGGGGGGCGTGGCGGAGGTGTTGAGCACCTCGATCTCGTGGCACAGCACTTCGATCTCGCCGGACACCAGATTGGTGTTCTCGGTGCCTGCCGGGCGACGGCGCACCTTGCCGGTGATCTGCAGGACGAACTCGTTGCGGACGGTCTCGGCCACGTGGAACATGTCGGCGCGGTCGGGGTCGCAGACGACCTGGACCAGCCCCTCCCGGTCGCGCAGGTCGATGAAGATCACGCCGCCGTGGTCGCGCCGGCGATGCACCCAGCCGCTGAGGGTGACGATCTGGTCGAGGTAGGCGGTCGAAACGAGGCCGCAGTATTGAGTTCGCATGGTGGGTCTGTATTCCTGGAAAAGACGGAACGCGGTTGGGTGAGAACCGCGTTTATTGATTCAGAAGGGCGGAGGCCGGCTGGGGCGGGCGGGTGCGTCCTGGGGGTGGGGCCACCACACCCATCGAGATGATGTACTTGAGGGCCTCGTCCACGCTCATGTCCAGCTCGATGGCGTCCTTGCGGGGCAGCATCAGGAAGAAGCCGGAGGTGGGGTTGGGCGTGGTCGGGACGTACACACTGACGTAGTCGCCACCCAGGTGGTGGGCGGCATCACCGCCGGGTGCGCCGGTCTGGAAGCCGATGGTCCACATGCCCTCGCGGGGGTACTGGATCAGCAGTGCCTTGCGGAAGGCCTGGCCGTTGCTCGACAGCAGGGTGTCGGAGACCTGCTTGACGCTGTAGTAGATGGACTTGACCACGGGGATGCGCGACAGCAGCCCTTCCCAGAAGCGGACAAGACGCTGGCCGACGAAGTTGGCGGCGGCCAGGCCGGTGATCAGGATCAGCAGCAGAGAGACGACAACACCGATGCCCGGCACGTGAAAGCCGAACAGGGCGTCGGGCCGGGCTGCCGCCGGGGCCAGCAGGAGGATCTGGTCGAGGGTGTTGACGATCCAGGCCAGCACCACGAAGGTGATGACCACCGGGATCCAGATCAGCAGTCCGGTGACAAAGTATTTTTTCATTCAGCAGCGTACGCGCGCGTCGTCCCTCAGTGACAGGCGCAACTGCCGCCGCAGGGCGTCGCCGCCGGAGCCGCCTCCGCCTTGGGGGCTTCGGTCTTGGGGCTGGAGCCGCTGCCACCCTTGAAATCGGTGGCGTACCAGCCGCTGCCCTTGAGCTGGAAGCCGGCCGCCGAGAGCTGCTTGGCGTAGGCTTCTGCGCCACAGGCGGGGCAGGTGGTGAGCGCAGGGTCGCTCATTTTCTGAAGATGGTCTTTTTGGTGGCCGCAGGCGCTGCAGCGATACTCGTAGATAGGCATGACGAGCTCCGGGAAGTCAATGGGACGAAGTTTAGCGCATCGCAACATCGGGCGAAACAGACCCGCTGCTGCGCAACTGGGGGCGTGGCCCCCGGATTTCAAGTCGTCCGGTTCAGAGCATGCCCAGGTAGGCCTCCGTGAGGGCCCTGCCCCAATACAGGGACAGCAGGCCGGCGGCGGCGAGGTAGGGGCCGAAGGGAATGGGGTTCTCGCGGGCATGGCTGCGGAACAGGATCAGGGCGATGCCGACCACCGCGCCGACCAGGGAGGACATCAGGATGGTCAGGGGCAGGACCTGCCAGCCGAGCCACGCCCCGATGGCAGCGAGCAGCTTGAAGTCGCCGTAGCCCATGCCCTCCTTGCCGGTGGTGAGCTTGAACAGCCAGAACACCGACCAGAGGGTGAGGTAGCCGGCCGCGGCGCCGACCACCGCGCTGGATATGTCGGTGAAGGTGCCGGTCAGGTTGAACAGCAGCCCGCACCACAGCAACGGCAGGGTGATGCTGTCTGGAAGGAGCTGGGTGTCCAGGTCGATGAAGCACAGGGCGATCAGTGCCCACAGGAACAGCAGGGCGCCGATACCGGCGGGACCGAAGCCGAAATGGGCGGCGGTGAAGCCCGACAGGGCGGCACACAGCACCTCCACCAGAGGGTAGCGCATTCCGATCGGTGCGGCGCAGTGGCGGCAGCGGCCCCCCTGCAGGACATAGCTGAGGACCGGGATGTTCTCGAGGGCGCCGATCTGATGGCCGCAATGGGGGCAGCGGGAGCGGGGGGTGGCCAGGTTGAAGCGCGCACCTTCGGCGGGCGCTTCCCCACGCAGTGCGGCGGCCTCGGCATGCCATTCGCGCTCCATCATCACGGGCAACCGATGGATCACCACGTTGAGGAAGCTCCCCACGAAGAGGCCGAGCAGGGTACAGACCGCCACGAAGACCAGCGGGTAGCTAAAGGCTTCCATGCGGATATCAGCCGACGACGGCGCCCAGTTTGAAGATCGGCAGATACATGGCCACGACCAGGCCACCGATGACGACGCCCAGGAAGACCATGATCATGGGCTCCAGCAACTGGCTCAGGCCCTCCACCGCATCGTCCACCTCCCGTTCGAAGAAATCGGCCACCTTGCTCAGCATGGAGTCGAGTTGGCCGGATTCCTCGCCGATGGAGACCATCTGCACCACCATGGTCGGGAAGACATGGGCGTTCTGCATGGCGACGGTGAGGCTGGTACCCGTGCTGACGTCGGACTGGATCTGCTTGGTGGCGTTCTTGTAGACGATGTTGCCGGCGGCGCCGCCCACCGAGTCGAGTGCCTCCACGAGGGGAACCCCGGCGGCGAACATGGTGGACAGGGTGCGTGTCCAGCGGGCGATGGTAGCCTTGCGGATCACATCGCCGATCACCGGGATCTGTAGGGTCATCCGGTCAACGCTGGCCTGCATGGCCACGGAGCGCTTGTAGGTGGCGGCGACCCCGAATATCGTGCCGGCGATGATGCCGAAGCCCAGGTACCAGTACTGCACGAAGAAGTCGGAGATGGCGATGACGAACATCGTCGGTGCCGGCAGATCAGCGCCAAAGCTGGAGAAGACTTTCTTGAACTCGGGCACGACGAACAGCATCATCACCGCAATGACCAGTGCCGCCACTACCACCAAAAAAAAAAAAAAAAAAA
>JAFLDU010000061.1 GCA_017309145.1 Zoogloea sp.
GCCATCGCCCTCGGCACCACCGCCCTCGCCGATGCGCCCCGCCTCGCCCCGACCATCGAACAAGCCCAGGCCGCCTACCTCGGCTCGATGTTCCTGAGCCGCTACCACTATGCCGTGCGGCCCCTCGACGACGCGCTCTCCAGCGAGATCTTCGACCGCTACCTGAAAAGCCTCGACCCGGAACGGCTGTACTTCACCCAGGCCGACATCGACAGCTTCGCCGAGCTGCGCACGCGCCTCGACGATGCCATCCTGCAGGGCGACCTGCAGCCTCCCTTCGCGCTCTACCAACGCTTCGACGAGCGGGTGGCCGAACGCTTTGCAGAGGCACGCCAGTTGCTGCAGCAGGACTTCGACTTCAGTGTCGCCGAGAGCTACCCCCTCGACCGCAGCAAGGCCCCTTGGCCCAAGGACGACGACGAGGCCCGCGACCTCTGGCGCAAGCGGGTCAAGAACGACTGGCTGCGCCTGAAACTGGCCGGCAAGGACAGCCAGGCGATCCGCGAGACCCTCGGCAAGCGCTACGACAATGCCCTCACCCGCAGCCGGCGGACCCGCAGCGACGACGTTTTCCAGACCTTCATGAACGCCTACGCGGGCGCTATCGAACCCCACACCAGCTACCTGGGGCGTGGCGCGGCCGACTCCTTCGACATCTCGATGCGCCTCTCCCTGGTCGGCATCGGGGCCGTACTGCAGGAGCGCGACGAGTACATCACCATCCGCGAGCTGAGCCCCGGGGGCCCCGCCGCACGCTCCGGCAAGCTGGCCGCCGGTGACCGCATCGTCGGCGTCGGCCAGGGCGACGGCAGCCCGGTGGTGGATGTGGTCGGCGCCCGGGTGGACGAAGTGGTCAAGATGATCCGCGGTACCAAGGACACCCGCGTGGTGCTCGACATCCTGCCCGCCGGAGCCAGCCCGGATGCCCAGCACAAGCATGTCACTCTGGTGCGCGACAAGATCAAGCTCGAGGAGCAGGCCGCACGCAAGTCGGTGATCAAGGGCGGGGGCGGCCAGCGCATCGGCGTGATCACCCTGCCGGCCTTCTATGAGGACTTCGAGGGCCGCCGCCGCGGTGACAAGGACTTCCGCAGTGCCAGCCGCGACGTGGCCAGACTGGCCGAGGAACTCAAGAAGGAAGGGGTCGCGGGGCTGATCCTCGACCTGCGCAACAATGGCGGTGGCTCCCTGCGCGAGGCGGTGGAACTGACCGGCCTGTTCATCGACACCGGCCCGGTGGTGCAACAACGCGGCGCTGACGGCAAGGTCGCCATCGAGAGCGACGACAAGCCCGGCGTGGTGTGGAACGGCCCCCTCGCCGTGATGATCAACCGGGGCTCCGCCTCGGCCTCCGAGATCCTCGCCGCCGCACTGCAGGACTACGGCCGTGCCGTGATCGTCGGCGAACCCAGCTTCGGCAAGGGCACCGTGCAGACCCTGGTGGATCTGGACCGGGTGGCCAACAAGGAGAAGCCCGTGCTGGGCGAGCTCAAGATGACCGTGGCCCAGTTCTTCCGAGTCAACGGCGGGACCACCCAGCTCAAGGGCGTCACCCCCGATATCCGCTTCCCCTCGGCCTTCGAGGCCGACGAATTCGGCGAGACCGGCTTCGACAACGCCCTGCCCTGGCGCGAGATCGCCCCGGCCGCCTATCAGGCCAGCTCCACCCTGCACGACATCCTGCCGGAACTACTGCGCCGCCATGACGCCCGCACCCGGGACGACAAGTCCTTCCGGGAACTCCAGGAAGACGTCGCCGAGGTCGTCCGCATCAAGGAGATGCGCAGCCTGTCACTGGTAGAGGCAGAGCGCAAAAAGGAGAAGGAAGCCCGTGAGGCACGCCTCAAGGCCCGCAAGGGTGAGGACGCCGAAGCCCTGAGCGACGACGGCCTGCAGTCCGGCGAACGCAGCCTGAAGGCCGAACTCGCCTCCGAAAAAGCCCTCAAGGACCGCAAGGACTTCCTCCTCGAGGAAACCGCCCGCATCGTCGCCGATGCGGCGGTGCTGGTACCCGCATCACGGCCTGTGGCCAAAGCGCAGTAGCCACACCCTCCTCTCCGCAGGTCCTGGAACGCCGGCCTCCCTCGCTACACGGGGCCGGCGTTCCAGCATTCCGGCCGGCACACGCCTGCACGCCCCGCAACAGCGTCGCTGTCACATTTGCTGACTACCCAGCAGCATGTCCCCTGGACCGCATCATCAGGCAAGAAAAACCGTTTTGATATCAGCCTCTTGGCAGACCACCCGCCGCACCGCAAGAACGGCGCGATTGTTGCAATCCAGAGCGGGCGGGCGCCCCGACGGGCGGCCCCGGTCAACCTCTCTTCAGCCAAGAAAGACATCATGAAAACCGCTCTCCTCCTCGCCGCCCTGCTTGCCGCCGGCACCACCAGCGCCTTTGCCCAGACTGCCGCCCCGGCGCAGCAGGCGGCGCCCGCCAAGCCCTACGTGGCACCGCCCTGGACCTACAAGACCAAGCAGCTCAACCGGGCCGAGGTCGACGCTCTGCTGGCCAAACCCGGCGAGGTGCTGGTACTCGACGTACGCCGGCCCGACGAACTGATCACCCGCGGCAGCTTCCCGGTGTTCCTGAGCATCCAGTTCGGCGAGGTGGAGAAGTACCTGGCCTACATTCCCAAGGACCGTAGCATCATCACCGTGTCCAACCGGGCCCACCGCGCCGGTGACATCGGTGACAAGCTGAGCGCCAAGGGCTACAAGATCGCCGGTGCCGCCGGCTCCCTGGACTACGAAGACGAAGGTGGCAAGGTAGCCCGCATCACCGCGCCGGCGCCCCGCGCCGCGGCCAACTAAGGCCCTCCGCCGCGGGCTGGAGACACCATGAAGCACCTCCTCGGTGGGCTGATCGCCGTCTCCGCCCTCGGCATCGCCGGCGCCGCTGGCCTGCCCGTGCTCAAACCCGAACCCCGGCGAGCCGAAGACACCCCGCCCCCACCCCGGCCGGAACATCCACCGGGGCCCGACCTGCTGCAGGTGGAAGCCGCCCACATCGTCGCCGACCGGATCGAGCTGGCCCCCGACACCACCCTGGCCCGCCCCTGACGGCCCCCGCCGCCGGGCGTAGAATGGCGCCCGGACAGGACAACGAGGAATGCAGCGGGCATGCAAGCAAGTCGATACGGAGTTCAACAGGTGTCCTACGCCCTGGCTGGCGCGGCCATCCTCGGCGTCCTCAGCCTGCACCTGCTGCAGGCCCTGTTTGCCGGCATGCTGGTCTTCATGCTGATCCACCTGGCCCAGCCCGTGCTGGGCCGCCACGTGACCGGCCTGCGGGGGCGCCAGCTGGCCACCGCCATGCTGGCCATGCTGGTGATCGCCGCGGTGTTGAGCCTGGGCCTGTGGATCGGTGACATCCTGCACGGACAGGGTGACCTCGACGCGATCTGGGCCAGGATGGCCGAGACCCTCGACGGCGCCAACGAGGTGATCCCACCCTGGCTGCTCGGCCGCCTGCCCAGCAGCGGCCCCGAGCTCAAGGCCGAGGCCTCCCACTGGTTGCGTGAGCACGCGCCGGAACTGCGCCTGCTCGGCAAGGAGGCTGGCGTGGCCGCCGCCCACATCCTGCTCGGCATGATCATCGGCGCCATGGTGGCGGTGCAGGAACTGGCGACCACCGAACAGCACCGCCCCCTGGCCCGGGCCCTGCTCGAACGCATCCGCGCCTTCTATGGTGCCTTCCGCCGGGTCTTCGTGGCCCAGGGCAAGATCGCCGCGATCAACGCCTTCTTCACCGGCATCTACCTGCTCGGCATCCTGCCCGCCGTCGGCTACCACCTGCCCTTCAGCAAGACCATGGTGCTCATCACCGCCCTGGTGGGCCTGCTGCCGGTGGTCGGCAACCTGATTTCGAACTCCATCATTGTGATGATCAGCTTCTCGGTATCACCCCAGGCCGCGCTGCTGTCGCTGCTGTTCCTGGTGCTGCTGCACAAGGCCGAGTACTTCCTGAATGCCCGCATCGTCGGCGGAGAGATCAATGCCAAGGCCTGGGAAATCCTCATCGCCATGGTGCTGATGGAGGCCCTCTTCGGCTTCGGCGGCGTGGCCATCGCCCCGGTGGTGTACGCCTGGATAAAGACGGAGCTGCGCGACAAGGCGCTGATCTGAGACAGACGGAGCCCTGACCGGCACCGCCGCCCCCGAAAGAAAAAGCCCCCCCGGCCAGCACGGCGGGAGGGGCTGAGGAGCCCTGCCACCCGGGGCCAGCCGGCCCTGGCAGGCAGCCTCAGTCCTTCTTGCGGAAATCGTCGTGGCAGCCCTTGCATGTGGCGCCGAGCTTGCCGAACTGGACCTTCACCGCAGCAGCGTCGCCGGTGTTGGCCACCTTGGCCAGTTCGTTGGCTTCGGTGATGAACTTGCGGGCCGCTTCGCCGGCCTTGGC
This sequence comes from Zoogloea sp., assembly GCA_017309145.1. Taxonomy (GTDB): domain Bacteria; phylum Pseudomonadota; class Gammaproteobacteria; order Burkholderiales; family Rhodocyclaceae; genus Zoogloea. The sequence goes on from JAFLDU010000061.1 coordinate 4,403, forward strand.
GGTGTCGGTGAACAGCTCCGGCTTCACCGAGGTCTCGCGCCAGCCCTTGCCGGTCTCGGTGCCGGCCGGGTACAGGGCGCCCAGGCCGGAATTGGCGATGGCGGCGATGCCGTTGGCGGCGCGGACCACGTCATCCTTGTTGTAGGTGCCGTCCACGCTGGCCTTGATGCGGCCGTTGTACCAGGCGAGGGTCTGGTACACCGACTGGCGCCACTTGATCACCTGCTCGGGCTTGGGTGCCTGCTGGGCGATGGCCGCGGACGAGGCGGCGGACACGAGCAGGATGGCGAGCAGGGGTTTGACGAACTTCTTCATTGTTTCTCCGGATGGTTTCAGGTTGATGCTGCGTTGGACTGTCGCCCTCAGGCCTTGAGGTGCGTCTTGAAGAACGCCACACTGCGCTGCCAGGCCAGCTGGGCGGCCTTGGCGTCGAAACGCGGCGTGGTGTTGTTGTTGAAGCCGTGCTGGGTGCCCGGGTAGAAATACGCCTCGTACTTCACCCCGGCGGCCTTCAGGGCCTCTTCGTACTTGGGCCAGCCGGCGTTGATGCGTTCGTCGTTCTCGGCGTAGTGGATCAGCAGCGGGGCCTTGATCTTCGCGGCCTCCTCGGCGGGCGGCTGACCGCCATAGAAGGGCACCGAGGCGGCCAGGTCGGGGATGCGGGTGGCCAGGAAGTTGGCCACCCCGCCGCCATAGCAGAAGCCGGTGACACCGACCTTGCCGTTGCCCTGGGGTAGCTTCTTCAGGTAGGCCGCCGCGGCAACGAAGTCTTCGCGGGTCTTGTTCTGGTCCAGCTTCGGGAAGAGCTCGCGGGCCTTGTCCTCGTCGCCCGGATAGCCTCCCAGGGGGAACAGCGCATCCGGCGCAAAGGCGATGAAGCCGTCCAGCGCCAGACGCCGGGCGATGTCCTCGATATGCGGGTTGAGGCCCCGGTTCTCATGCACCACCAGCACGGTGGGCAGCTTGCCGGAGACGTTGGCCGGCGCCACCAGGTAGCCGCGCAGGGAGCCATAGCCCGAAGGCGACGGAATCTCCACGAAGCTCCCCTTGATGCGGGCATCTGTCGGCTGAACTTCCTGGGCCTCGGCAAACCGGGGGCTCAGGGCTGCCAGCAGGCCCTCGGCGGTGACCCCGGCCACCGCATACTGGCCAGCGCGCTTCAGGAACTCGCGGCGCGGGATGAGGCCATGGACGTACTTGTCGAAGAGCTTGAGGACTTCCGGATCAAAATCGGCAACGGTCTTGCGGGTCATGACGTGGGTCTCCTGGGATGGATGGGCTGGGATATCCGGCTGAGTGTGCGGGGGGTTGTGGGGGACGTGTAGGGGCGGCTTCAGCCGCCCGCAGGTGCGTGATCCAGAGTCCACGGGCGGCTGAAGCCGCCCCTACACGTGCCCTACATGTGCCCTGCACGCCCCCTACTTCGCACGGCCAGTGTAGCCGGCGGTAAGCACCGGCACCCGCCACACGGCGCCGCTGCCGACCACGTAGAGCTGCTTCTTGTCGGGCCCGGCGAAGGCCAGGTTTTGAGGCCGCTTGGGCAGGGCAATGGTTCCCAGGGCTTCGCCCTTGCTGCTGAAGACCTGCACCCCGACGTTGGTGGCGACGTAGAGGCGTCCTTCCGCGTCCACCGCCAGGCCGTCGGCACCGCTGGTGGGACCGTTCTCGGTCTGGCGGAAACCTTCCAGCCGGGCGAACTCGCGCTTCGTTCCGATCTTGCCGTTGGCGGCGATATCGAAAGCCAGCACGTGCTCGCCGGCGGTGTTGGCCACGTAGAGGGTCTTCTCGTCCGGGCTCAGCTGGATGCCGTTGGGCCGGGTGATGTCGTTGGCGATGCGCTCCAGCACATACTCGGGAGAGATCCGGTACACCGCGGGCTTGGCCGTCTTGCTCAGGTCAGGTTTGGGGTTGGCGTTCGGATTCACGCCGGAGTCGGTGAAATACACGAAGCCCTTGCGATCCACCACCAGGTCATTCGGGCGGCCCAGGTTGAGGCCGCCGTCCACCTTGCCTACCAGGCTGCGGGCGTTGCCCTGGGGCTGGATGACACCGACCTTAGGGTCGAGGGTCTGCACCGTCACCAGGTCGCCGTTGGGCGCAAAGGCCAGGGCATTGGAGCCATTCGCGCCGGCCAGATAGACCGAGACCGAGCCGTCCGGCGCGATGCGCAGGATCTTGTCATTCTGGTTCTCGGTGAACAGCAGGCCACCGTCGGGCGCGGCGATCGGGCCCTCGGTGCCCTTGAAGCCATCCTTGACCAGTTCGATCTTCGTTCCGGCATTGACCACGCCGGCAATCGCCGGAGTGAGCGCCGGCCCGGCCTCCTGGGCCAGGGCGGAGCCCGCCACGGCCAGCACGGCGAGGGCGGCGATCGAAGTACGCAGGGCTTTGACTGAAGCTTTGATTCTCATGGCAATGGTCAATGAAAGGTCGATGGCAATAAGGTGAAGAGCGGGATGCAGATCCGGGCGGCATGGCGCCCCTTGCCGATGACACCTGCACTCAACGTGCCAGTTTCCGCAGCGGCGCGGGCGCCCGCCCCTCGGATCTGCCTCATTCAATTGATTTATCGGGAGAAATACGACCGGAGCACACTCTGAATACCCCTCTCCAGACCGGGGTCAAGGCATCGCGGACGCTGCTGCCCAGCCCGCAGGCTGCTGCGATCGCAACGCCGCTGCTGCCGGAGGAGCAGCGGCCTTGCGTCGATGCTCAGAGCAGTTCCACCTGCACCGTATCCAGGCTGCCGCTGAAACTGAAGGGCACCTTGTATTCACCGCTGACCGGGGTACCCAGGTCGGCGCCGATGTCCAGGGTGTCGTAGCTGCCGTAGGCGATCTTGCTGATGCGCCCCTCACCCACCTGCTTGCCGTTCACGTACAGGCGGCCGGTGCCCGGCACCGCGGGCTGCGGCTGGCCTGGGACGGCAGCGGCAGGCGCGGAGGAAGCCGGGCCGTCCGGCTCGAAACGGAACTCCACCTGCACCTTGCCACGGGGCAGGCGCTCCGACGCAACGATGTAGCCGCTGCGGTGACCGTGGGCGTTGGCCTCGTAGCTCAGGCGGCCGTCCTTCACGAACAGGCTGAAGCCCCCCCAGCGCCCCCCATCGGCGATGATCACGCCGTCACCGCCCTTGCCCGACAGGTCGAGCCCGGCGCGGATGCTGTGGGCCCGGCGGGTGACGTCGGGGCCGTTGCGGCTGGGGATGCGCCCCACCCCGGCGCGGTAGGTGAACAGGCTGCGGCCCGCCGTGAGGCTGGGGCGTCCGACCCCCGCATCGGGGGCCAGCGGGTACACATCATTGGCCCATGCCTCCTTGTCGAAGGCTGCCACCAATTCGGCCAGCTTGTCGGGATACTGATCCACCAGGTTGCGCGACTGGGTGAAATCCTCGTCCAGGTTGTACAGCTCCCACTTGCGGGTGCCGAAGGGGGCCTGGTTGAGGGCCGAGTTCCCGGCCTGGGTCACCAGCCGCGAGCCGGCCCACCAGCCATCCTTGTAGATGCCGCGGGTGCCGCGGATCTCGAAGTACTGCAGGCTGCGGCGGGAGGCGGCGCGAGGCTCGTCGAAGCTGTAGCCCAGGCTCTTGCCCGACAGGGGCACCTGATCCACCCCTTCCACCTTCTGCGGGAAGCGGATGCCCGCCAGCTCATAGATGGTCGGCGCGATGTCGGTGGCGTGGCTGAACTGACTGCGCACCGCCCCCTTGTCCTTGATGCCCTTCGGCCACGACACCACCAGCGGGTTGCGGGTGCCGCCCAGGTAGGCCGGGATCCCCTTGCCGTACTGGAAGGGCGTGTTGTCGGCCCACGCCCAGGCGGAGCCCACCTGGTTGTCGAAGGCCGGGCTGCCCAGCTCCTCGATGCGCCTGACCCGCTCTGCCACGCTGGCCGGGGTGCCGTCCGGCGCCACCAGGTCGCGGCCCAGCAGGGCGGTGTTGGCCTCGGCACCGTTGTCGCCGACGATGTAGAACACGATGGTGTTGTCCCCCTTGCCCTGGGCCCGGATCTCGGCCAGCAGGCGTCCCACCTGGTAATCGGTGTAAGCCAGGAAGGCGGCCGTCACCTCGGCCTCGCGGGCCAGCAGACGGCGCTGCTCGGCGGGCAGCGAATCCCAGGCCGGCAGTTCGGGGGGACGCGGCGTCAGCACAGCGTTGGCAGGAACCACGCCCTTGGCCTTCTGGCGCGCGAAGATTTCCTCCCGCAGGACATCCCAGCCCTTGTCGAAGCGCCCCTTGTAGCGCTCGATCCAGTCCTTCGGCACGTGGTGGGGCCAGTGGGTGCCACCGGGGGCGAACCACACGAAGAAGGGCTTGTCCGGATACACCGCATCCACGTTGCGCAGCCAGCGCGTGGCCTCGTCGGTCATGTCGGCGGTCAGGTGGTAGCCCTGCTCCGGGGTCGCCTTGGGTTCGATGGCCGTGGTGTTGCGGAACAGGCGCGGCTCCCACTGGTTGTCGGCACCGCCGTGGAAACCGTAGAAGAACTCGAAGCCCAGGCTGGTGGGCCAGTGGTCGAAGGGCCCCACCGGGGTGATCTCCCACTCCGGCGTGTTGTGCCACTTACCGAAGGCCGCCGTGCTGTACCCGTTCTGGCGCAGCACCTCGGCCAGGGACACGGTGTCCTTGGCCCACACCGAGTTGTAGCCGGGAAAGCCCGCCGACGCATTGGCCACGTTGCCAAAGCCAGCCTCGTGGTGATTGCGCCCCGTGAGGATGGCCGCGCGGGTGGGCGAGCACAGGGCCGCCACATGGAACTGGTTGTAGGACAGGCCGTTCTGCGCCAGCGCCTCCAGCGCCGGTGTCTCGGCGACACCGCCGAAGGTGGACGACTGGGCAAAGCCCACATCGTCGAGGAGCACCACCACCACGTTGGGGGCGCCCTCGGCGGCCTTCACCTGCTTCGGCCAGGCGGGGGTGGATTGGGCCTTGTCCGGAGCGATCCGGCCAGCGAAGGGCTCAGGCGGGCGGGGCAGCACCTGGACGGCCTGCTGGGCCTGGGCGGCGATGGAGGCCAAGGCCAGGGCGATGGCCAGGGGGAGGGTCTTGGATCTCATGCGGAAGGGTCTCTCGGGCAAAGGTAAGGGAGGAACGGGGGCCGTGCAGGGCCCGCACAGGCGCGGCTTCAAAGGCTCGCGGGGGGGCTTTACTGGGCGGCTTTCCGTTGTTTTGAGTTGGATTGGCCGGGATTTCGCCCCGGCGGGCGACCCCTTTCTTTGCGTCGCCAAAGAAAGGGGGAAAGAAAGGCGACCCGGCTTCCCCTGCGCTGCTCGCATCGGGCGGCAGGCGGGGAAGTCCGGCGCGGCTGTCTGAGCCCGCAGGGCGAGTTCCGCGCCGGCCGCCTGGCGTGAGCAGCGCAGGGGAGTCATTCGCGTAAGCGAATGACCGGGGAGGCGGGTTGAAGGGAGATGAGATAAACCACCGGGGAATCCTGAGATAAATCCGGGATGAGGCGGGATGTGGTGGGACGTAGAGGGACCGAATCTTAAAGGGTGTTTAGCAGGGCTAAACGTTGGCCCGATCCAGATTCGGGGGCAAATTCTCACCAGTTCCGGATGATCAGCTCGCCCGATTTCGAAAACACCAGGCTGTCTCGCGTTCATGCGACGTCGACGCCGCAAATCTCATTTCAGGTAACGCTCCAGCACGTCCATCACCGCGGCCTGGGCCACGGGGGCGAGGCTGCCGCTTTCGTCGGCAGGCATGAATGGCCGGGCCGGGATCTCCACCTTCTTGCCCTTGCCCGCGCGGCCACCGAAGTGCTGGATGGCGGCATAGAGCATGGGGCTGCCCACGGTCAGGGTATTGCCGTCCACCCGGCTATAGATCGTGGTGGAGAGCGAGCGGGTTTCGCCGATCAGGGGCTTCTTGTTGATCGTGCGGCGGGAGCCGGCGGCGGTGATGCGGCCGGTGCGCTTGCTGTAGCTCCCCGAGAACTTCGCCAGGTGGGCCAGGATGGTGGCCTCGGTGTTGGGCGCCCAGCGATCGCCCCAGGGGCTGGTGCTGGTCTTGAAGGCACTCTTGGTGATGGCCACCAGGTCTTCGCCGATCTCCAGCAGCGCCGGGCGTAGGTCTGTGGCGCGCTTGTAGAGTTGGTCGAATACGGCCTGGGCGGCGGCGTCTCGGATGGTGACGTCGAAGCTGCTCACCGGGATTGCTCCAGGTAGCGCTCCACCTCCGCCCAGAGGCCCGGCTCCACACCACTCTTCACTTCGGCGAGGAAGTCGGCCGCCAGCTGGAAAGGCAAGCTGCGGGACTTGTCAGCAACGACCCGTGCCAGGCCAAGCGGATCGGCGGCGGTGGCGCCGGGTGCGTAGCCCCAGCCCTTGTCGATGCCGGGCAGCTCGCCGGTGCGGCTGTTGATCTCGTCCCAACCGATGGGCGGCACTGTGGCGTCGCCGGGCTTGGGACCGCGTACGGCGATCACGTAGCAGTGGCAGCCGAAGCCGTTGGGCGGGTAATGGGTTTGCCACCAGGGGTGGTCGTGGGGCAACGTGAGGCCGGCCAGCCCCCAGGCGAGGTGCAGCGGCCGCGGGCTGGCGACACCGTCCGCATGCACATAGCGCCAGTAGGGGCGCTGGGCGATCAGGTCCGGGTCGTTGAGCTGGGCCCAGCGGCCGGCGGCGTAGCTGGTGGCCATGTTGGTCTGGTAGATGACCCGGGTGCGCCAGCTGCGCCCGGCCTTGCTGTCGGACCCGGTCCAGCCCTCCCAGCCGTGGCGGGCGACGATCTCGTCGAACTGGGTGCGAAACGTCTCGATGGTGCCGCCCTCGGCGATGGCCTGAGTGACGGATTCGTGGAGGTCGTTGAGCAGATCCGCCCGCATGGCGCCGGCAACCACCCAGGCGTGATCGTGCTGGGCCTTGGTGAGGGCATCCCAGGCATCCGTGGGCAGGCTGGCCTTCTTGGCAAAGAAGGCGAGCTGCTCGGGGAATGGCTGGTTGAAGCCGATGCGGGTGGAGGGGGTGGACATAAAGGTCACTTCACAGACGGCGAGCGCCTCGCACGTTCTCGTACACGGTGAAAGCCTGAGTCCGTTCACGGCCTACCTCGCAGAGGCCTGCGTACTCGTACCATGCCTTCTCCGCTGCATCGAGTGCCCGGTGTGCAGCCTCCTTGGCTGCAGCCGCTTTCTGCTCTTCCGTAGCCTCGGGAGGGTGATCGGTTTCCCCCAAGCAGTAGCCATTGCAGCTGTTGTCATTTGGGCGGCAATCCACCCCGCAAACCATCACCTTCTTGCTCATCGTCTCTCCTTGAAGGGCATCACGTTTTCCAACTCAGCCACCTCCCGGCCCGAGGCCCGAAACTCCTGCCAGAGAATCAAATGGCCTGGGCAGTAGTGAATGTTGGGGGCCACTTCATAGGCGTGGCTTTCACACAGGGGGAGATCGCAGGTTCTTCCCTCGCCGACCGGGTAGTCACAGAGGTAATCGCTGGAGTCGGCGCACTTCTCCGCGGCGCAGTGCGGCCCGAGATCGCCGCACATGAACACAGTTCCTCCACCCTTCAAGTGCGTGACGTAGCAGGGCATGCTCAGATCACTGCCCGCGTCAGTTCGTCTGCGGCTCCCCGCATGATCCTCACCACGCGGAGCAGCGCTGCTTCGACCTCCCGCCGGTAGCTGCGATGAAAGCCGTCGTCACGATTCGTTCCGCGTCGGTCGCAACCAATCAGGTCGGCGGTCTTCAGCTTGAGCTCGAGGCGTTCCCAGGAGCGGACCATCACTCCTCCTTCACATCAAACCGCCCGGCGAGGTCGGCGACCTGGTAGGCGGTCTGCATCACGCTCGCTAGCTTGTCGCCGGGCAGCTCGGAAAACGCGTTGAGCAGGGCCTGGTCGAGGCTGGCCAGGCTGTCGGCGCTGGCGACGATGGTGCGCACTTGGCCGAGGATGCCGCCCCAGGCCTCGCCGGCCTGCTCGGCGAGTTGTGTGGCCAGGCGGGTGACCGGCGTCGGGTCAGACGTCGTGGTGCCGGCCTCGGCAAAGGACACGGGCGCCGGCGGGGTCGGCGGCGCGGTCTGGGAGGGGCTCTCGGGCACCAGGTCGCCCTCGTCGTAGCCGTAGGCGCGCATCCAGTACTTGTTTGTGAACTTGGCCCCGGCCTTGGCGTTACTGGCGTCCCGGTCGGCCTGCAGCTTGTCCTTGGCCTCCTGGTCCCAGATCTCAAAAACCGGTGCTTCGGCGCTGGCCCAGTTGCGCTCCACCACCCACTTGATCAAGGTGTTCATCGCCTCGGCCACGATCTCGGCATCGCCGTCGCGCAGATCGTCGGCGACCTCCAGGCCTGCGGTAGCGCTGGCCCGGTTGCTGTTGGCCTCGGTGGTCTGGTTGGTGCCGGTCAGGGCGATGCTCACCTCGCTCCGACAGAACATCACCAGGCGCTCGTACAGATCCGAGCTGGCTGTCTTGGAGCCGGACTCCAAGGGCTCGACGCTGCCGTCGTCGGGGATGGTGCCGACGCCATCCTGGATCAGCTGATCCAGCGATTCGAGGAGCTCGTCGTGCTCGGGCTTTCCTGCAGTGCGCGGCAGCTTGCCGACCAGGAAGGTGCCGCCAAACTTCTCGACGAAGCGCAGCCAGAACTTCATGCCGCCCTTCTTGAAGACGATCGGCCAGAAGCACATCGAGAGGTCCGCGAATCCATACGGGTTGTCGTAGGTGGCGTCCTGGCGCGGCAGCAGGAACTTGCGGTCGGGCACCAGCTCGCCTTGGAGCTGGTTCTCCCGGGTCTTGAAGCGCAGGCGGTTCTCATCGTCGAAACCGAACCACTCCGGCGGCTTGCCGATGACGTTCATCGCGCCGCATCCCGCGCAAGCCCGTGCGCTGTCTTCCACGGTCTTGCCGTGGGTCGGGTCGTGACGGTAGTGCTCGGCCAGGGCATCGCCGTTCAGCTCGGCCTCGCGCTTGGTCGCGCGGTCAGAAATGTCGGTCATGGTTCAGGTCGTTGGCGCAGGCCGCGTGCGTGCGGCGGCAGTCGTGGTACAGGTTCAAGAGGTCATCCACCCAGCGGCGCAGGGCTGGCAGGCTCCCGTCGGTCAGCTCCGGCACCGGCGGGCACTCGACCTGGCAGCTCATCGGAGGCAGCGGCGGGGTCGGCATTGCCGGCACGGACGGCGGCGTTGAACAGCTCGAGAGAAGTGCGATCAAGGCCGCAGTCAGCAGGCGGTGGCCGGCGCGCGATATCGGAATCCAGGGCATGGCGGCGGTTCAGTTGAGCCAGGCGCGCTGCTGCTTGCGCTTTCGCGGCCGCAAGGTCTCGGGCGGCTTGAGCTTCAGCCTCTGCACGTGCTCGGCGAGCTGCGGCGTCCGCCACCTGGGCGTGTTCAAGGGCGCAATCACGCCGGCCGCTTTCATAAATGCTCGAGTGCACGCGCCAGCCCACAGCCAGGGCCAAAAGAGCGGCAGCGACATAAAGCGCGGCTTTCCACGTGTAGAGCACATCAGCACCTCCGGCGTGTCAGCGCCTGGCTCGTGATGACGCGCAGCACTGCATTGATGATGGGGAGCCCCACTGCGATGGCCGTGTAGAAGTTCACCGGGAGCACCGGCTGCAGAAAGCCGGTGCCGGCCTCGGCCGCAACCAGCGCGGCCACCAGGGCGTTGAACTGGAGGGTCCGAGACTTCCACCAGGGCTTTCGGGCAGGCTTAGGAGACACAGCCGCCGCCTTCGGCGATCAGCACCTCGCGGATCCGCACGTGGCTCGCTCGGTACAGCGTGAAGGACGCATTTCCACCCGGCGGGATCACGAGCCGCTCGCACTCCACCATCTCGATGCCTTGGGCGGCCTGGTCCAGGGTGATGGCGCCAGGCAGTACGTCCGGATGCGTCTCCAGCGGCTGCTCCATGACCAGCTCCAGGCTGTGGGCCATCGCGGGGTCGTCGTGGGTGACGTGCAAGCACAGCTCCTCCCGATGCCCGCGATGCAGCACAAAGCCCAGGGCAACGTGGGCCAGCAGGTTCAGCGTGTAGGCGAGGCGCAGCTTGTGCGAGCGGATCGGGTGCTCGAACCAGCTCCCGGTGGTGTCGATGTGGTGCGCGTCGATGACCACGTCCTCATCAGCGGATTCGGACGACGTGGCGACGATGGAGAAGCGGATGCTCATGAGGTCAGCCCTGCAGGATGTGTTGAGGATTCGGGTTCATGCCCGCAAGCAACCACTCCCGCACGCTGAAGCCGGGGCAGCTTTTCGCTACGCCCGGGATCTCGCCATGGCCGATCACCCCGCGCAGGCCGCGTGGGTCTTTCGGATCTGCAGGGGCTTGAGGGATGCGGTACTGGGCGCACAGCTGCCAGACCAGGCGACGCAGGGCATCCCACTGCTCGGCGTGAAAGCGGTCGGTGCCGACCATGCAGATACCGAGGCTGCCGGTGTTGTTGCCGGCCACATGGGCCCCGACTTCGTTCGGTCCCCGGCCGGTGGCCACCGTGCCGTTGGTGTAGATCACCTGGTGGTAGCCGATGGCGTCGAGCTTGGGATTCAGCCCGACGCGAGCCTCCGCCTTACGGCGAAAGCCCCGGTCGTGGTGCCACAGGTTGATATCGGCCGAGGTCGTCCAGCGTCCGTTGGGCGTGGCCGAGCAGTGAATGACGAGGAAGGTGATGTCGCGGGGCATGCCGCATGGTCACGCGCGCACGGGAAGGATGCCCCGGGGGCACATGCCCCCAGAAAGCCGAAGCCCCGCTCTGAGGCGGGGCTTCGGTCAGCAGTCAAAGAGGTCGAGTTGCTCGTGGGACAGCACGGATGGGCCATCGACTGGCGCTGGCGGAGGTCGATTGACGGTGAGGCGCACCTGTTTGTCCGACAAGCGAAACTTCCTGCACAGCCGCCGCCGTGCCGAGCGGGTGGACAGGCCTTCGGCCAGCAGTGCGTCGTACTGGCTCACCATGGCCCGGTTGCGCTCCTCCTGGATGGCACGCACGCAGTTCGGAAAGTAGATCTCCTCCCCACCCCAGGCCGTCATCACCTTGTCGGTGAGCCCCTCACCCAGCACATCCGACCATTCCCGGTACCACTCGCTCTCACGCGTTTTCGAGATCCGCCAGTCGCAGCCCAGCATGCATGCGTCGAGCAGCTGCATCACCCCCTCGATCCCGATGAGTGCGGCCAGGTCGCGGATGACGGGAGGGAGATTCACGGGGCCACCCGCCGAGCAGACTTGAGGGTATCCCACGCGGCTTCAAGCGCCACGAACCCTGCCGGATTGCGCTTGGGTGCCACAGCCTTGACCAGGCTGGCCACCGACCCCCAGTCCAATACCACCCCGGCCGCCTGCAGGTCGGCGAACCTGGTCTGGAGTGCCTGGGGAAGCAGGCGTGCCGCCCAAGCCTTCAGCCCTTCGATCACCGGTTCCATGTCCTGCACCCAGCGCAGATCATCAACACCGGCCTGCCGGCGCACATAGGCATTGAGCGCAGCCTCGGACGGGTCGCGCACGGCCCCGATCTCAGCCAACAGCAGCCAAACCGCACGGGCCTTCTTCGAGTCGGCGGCCGTGTCCAGCGGCCGCTGCTCACGCCTCGGCTTGGCATCGACCGGTTTGCGCACCTTGAAGCCCCGGGTCTTCAGGTGCCCGAGCACACGCTCCAGCTGCTGAAGCGTCAGATCCTTGGAAGAGCGCTTGCCGGTCTGCTCCAGCAGCATCGCACGCCAGGTGTCCTCGTCGATCTGCAGATCCCGACGGGCGACGTGGACCAGCTTGATGAGTCGGGGCTTGTCGCTGGCGGCCATCACGAACCCTCCCCGAACATGTCGATGGTCCGGTCGCAACGATCGGTCGGGCGCGCCTCGCCGGGGGCGTGGAATGCGGTGCACTTCGGCTGGCCATCGGACCCGATCTGCCATTGGATCGGGTACTCCGGATCATCCTCGGTGAAGGCGCAGGTGGCCGTGAGGATCTCGCACGTGTTGTCGAGGGCAGCGCAGTTGCAGCACCAGGAGCCGATAAAGACCTCACCCTCCGTGCCATTGCTCGGGCGCCATTTTTCGCCGACGTACGCCTTGAAGGCCTCAGCCAGCTCTGGAAGATAGATTCCGTGCGGCATGGTCAGCCCTCCAGCGCCAGCGGATCAGGGCCGGCCCCGATGCCGCGGTTGAGTACGGCCGACCGGCCGGCGGCGGCGCCCCGGGCCAGGTCATTGACCTGGTGGTCGCGCAGGTTCTTAGGGCTGCGGTCGGCAGTCTTGAGCTTCTGCAGGGACGGATACTTGACGCCGAGGAAGGCCTCCACGGCGGCATCCTGCTCGGGCGTGGCCGTCCAGGCGGTAACGGCGCTCAGGGCGGTGCGCACCCAGCCCGTGCAGAACAGGTCGGCGCGGGCCGTCTTGACCGATGCACGCTGCACGCGCTTCAAGGCCGTGGCGATGTAGTCTGCGCGGGCCTTGCGGGCCTGGCGGTTGAGCACGGCGAACGCGTAGGACGCGACTTCTTGCGTGGCGCCGAAGCCGATGAACACCCACGTGCCGCCGTAGCGCTGGCTGAAGATCACTCGGCAGCCAAAGGCCTCTCCCACGGATACAGCCAGATCGGCCTCCCACTGGGCCGGCTTGCTGGCGGCGCCGGCCTTGGTGCCGCTCTCTCCGGCCTGGCTGGCCAGCACGTCGCGATCGCTCACGCCGTGCTGCTCCATTAGCTTCTGAGCTTGGCGCATGGCTGCGGCGGCTTCGTGCTCGTTGCCGCTGGCGGCGAGGGCAAGGCACTTCTTGATCTTGTCGAGGATTTTGTCGTCAGCCATAGCGGAACCCCCTCGGTTCTTGGAACGTGGTGGCGCCGTGCTCGAGCACCAGCACCATGCGGCCGTCGGTCGGATCCCGGAGCTGGAAGTGGATCGCCTGCCGCGTGCCCGCATGCAGGGCGCCAAGGATCTTGCCCAGGGCGGCAATCGCGTCGGGCTGGTTGGGGACCGGCTCATCGATGACCATGGTCTTGCCGCTGTTGAGGATGGCGAGCTTCAGGTGGGTGGGTGCGGTGGCCATCACGCGCTCCTCTCTTGCACCAGGACGCTGTAGCGCGTCCGGTCATGCGGGTCGCCACGCTCGGGCAGCATGGGCACGATGACGGCGGCCTCCACGTTCAGGGGGCGCCTGCTCTTTTCGAGGAGCCGCTGCACGGCGCCCACCCGCCCGCCGGTGTAGGTTGCCGACTTGCCCTGAAGGCCAGCCAGCTCGGTGGCATGGCACACCCGAGGCGACGCCCGGTAGGTGTTGTTGCGGTCGGACGTGATGATCTCCAGCTCGTGGATCACGGGCTGTGCCGGGGCCGCAGCCACGGCCGCCGCCCAGATCGCATCCAGAGAATTGCCGCCGGTCTCCTCCATGTACTGGCGGGCGGCGGTTTCGGCGGCCTGGCGCATCTCGGGGGTGAGGCGCTGGGGCACGGATTTCCAGGTATCCATCACATTCCCTCCGCAGCGGAGAGTTCGGCCTCGAAGGGCGTGACAATGAAGTCTTCTCCCTGGTTGATCGCGATGCCCGGCACTCCGCGCACGGCGTCGGGCTCGTTGAGGATGGCCTCTTTGTTGATCTCTTCCTTCCTCCGGACGAAGCGGTTCAGCCCCAGACGCTGCAGAGCGTCCAGCACTGCCTCGGCGCCGGTGATGCGTACCGAGGGAGGGCGGATGCGCCAGGCCACTTCGCCGGCCGGCAGCGCCACCGTCTTGACCTTACCGCCCTGGGTGAGACTGTCGCGGTTAGCCTCGCACCAGGTGTGCAGGCCTTCCGTACGGGCGTCGATGCTCTTGCGCAGGGGGTCGGCAATCTGCTCGAAGCGCTCCTTGACGTTGGCCATCGCTTCGTTCATCTCGATTTCCAGGCGGCGCAGCTGCCGCTGCTCTTCGCCGATGATGCGCACATAGTCCGATGCCGCTTCGCGGTTCTGGGGAATCGCCACGGCGATGGCATTGCGTTTGGACTTTGTCTTGGGGGGCATTACTGGATCTCCAAATTGGGAAAAGGGATTGGCGCTTGACCAGGCACAGGCGACGGGGCGAGCCAGATCAACTCGCAGTCCAGGTAGGGCAGTCCGAAGTGGGTGCAGGTGTCCATCCGAGTGCGCACATAGCGCCCCGGAAAGTCCGCCAGGGCCGGTGAATAGGTGACGTGGATCTCAGGCGCCCGGTAGCCGGTTACGTAGGCGGACAGGATCTCGACCCCCATGTCGCGCAGCGCATCCACGGCGGTCCGGAGGTGGCCGATATCGGCTTGAAGTTGGGCGCTCGTCTTCATGCCTGAGCCCCCTTGTGAACCGACTTGGCGTGGGTGCTGGGCGTGATGACGACCGCAGGCGCCCGTCCGGCCTTCCGGCCCGGCCGGGTCTCGGGCACCCGGCCGCAGGGATAGAGCACCTCGGTTGCGGTGCCTCCCTTGATGACAGTCGCCTGCATGACCTCGCGTGCCGACACCAGCACGGCCAGGGCGGTGCGTACGGCATCGGTGTCCCCCAGGTGCTTGAGGAGATCCGGCAAGGGCAGCGGGTACTGGCTGCTGTGCGTGCGGAGTGCCTTGACGATCAGGGCCTGTTCCGGTGCCACCGTTGCAACGCAGGCGCCGGGCTCCCAGGTGGAGAGGGCTTTGGTGGTCTTCATCATTGCCCCACCCCCGGCCGATGCGCCCAGGCAGTGACATGGGTGGCGAGGCTGGAGTCCAGCATCCACCAGCCCTGATCCCAGTAGCCCATGTAGGGGCCGTCCTCGAGGCCGCTCTCCGGAGCGACCCACAACAGCACCGTCTCGGAGCTGTCGGGCAAGCCGTCTGTGACGGCGATCCGCTCGACCAGGAAGCACCCCGTCGCCGGATCCGGTACCGTCACGGCCAGGCCGGCCTGGTAGGCAAACAGGAGGTCAGCGGCAAAGCGCAGGTCATCCCGCACCCGGGACATCTGGGCCAGGATGATCGGATCGGGCTCCAGCTCCATGGATTCGTTGACCAGGGTGACCTGCTTGTACAGCTCGCCGACCAGGCGCTCGGCCTGCGCACGGTCGGCATCCCGGTCGCGGGGGACGTAGCTGGGCGCGATCATGTCCGGTCTCCCTGTACGTTCTGCGGTGCGGCCAGCATGTCGACCTGGCCGGGGCAGAGCTGCACGGCGGCGGCGACGCGGTCGCGGGTTTCGACTTCGGCCCGTTCGAGGGTCAGCAGCACGCCGCCCCCGAAGGCCAGCACAAGGCCAATGGCGGCCCGCTGCAGGGGCGTCATCGCGGCGCGGCCCGCTCGGGGATGGGCGCCTCGCTCCACAGCATCGACGGGGCCGACAGATCGACGGGCAGGCCGTCGCGGTCGGTATCGTCGTGGTGGTCGTCGATCGCGTCCCAGGTGTAGAGCAGACCGAACCCGGTGCCGCCATCAAACACCAGCACCGGCTGCAGGGGGCGGTTGCCCGGGATCTCGGCCCAGTACCAGCCGGCGCGGGCGGGGCGATGGGTGGTGAGTTGCATGGTCAGGCCCCCCGCACGATATCAGCCGTAACCCGCGTGGCGCCCATGCGGGCGGCGGAATTCAGGCAGCTGGTCACCAGGTTGTTCACCACCAACGGGTAGCACATCGAGATGGCCTCGCCACGGGTCGGCCCACGGCCCACCTGGAGCAGGCGTTCGCGCATGGCATCAATGGCGTCCGGCTCGAGCAGCTCGGCCACGTCCCGGCCGATGCGCTTGAACTTGAGGGTCAGGTAATCGCCCAGATTGCTGTCCAGGGGCATCAGTTCGACGATCTCGCAGCGGCGGATCAGCTCCCGGGCGTCGGGGTAGCGGCGCTCGTCCAGCTTGTTGCGCAGCTCGGGCTGGCCGATCAGCACAATGGAGAGCAAGCGCTTGAAGCCGTCCTCCATCTCCCAGAAGCGCTTGAGGTATTTGAGAGTCTGGATCAGCAGGTCATGGGCTTCTTCGATGATGAGCACATGGCTCTGCCCGGCGCGGCCGCTATCGATCAGGCTGCGCTCCACCTGCCGCGCGATGCCTTCAAGGCTGCGGGCGGGTTTGGCCGATGGGTTGAGGTCGCCCAGGATGGCCTCGCAGATGTGACGGGCATTGAGCGTGGTCTTGTCGAAGTTGCGGGGCTGGATGACCACCACCGGCTGCTGCTCCCGGTTGATGCGGTCCAGCGTCTCGCGACGCAGGGTGCTCTTGCCGCTGCCCGACTCGCCCACCACTGCCATCAGCCAGCCGCCCTGGCGCGCGGCCTGAAACATGGCCTCCCGAACGTAGCGCTGGTCGGCGGAGAGGTAGAGGTCGTCCGGCCCCTGCACGTCGTCAATGAAGGGGTCGCGGAAAAGGGAGAAGGCGCGTTTGGCTTGGGCGGTCAGCATTTCAGGCTCGATGTGGGTGGGGTCTTTGACTTCTGGCTCTTCGGCGCTGCGGCGCGGCGCTCCGATGACCGGGCTCCCGCGCTCGACCTGTTCATCGTCAAGCTCGAAAGCCAGGGCAGCTTTGGCAGGGGGGACACCCTGGCGGATCAGCCAAGCGATGGTCTGCTCCACGATGGAGTGGCGCGGGGTCTGCCGCGGCCAGTTGTTCCAGTTCGTCAGCAGCCCGGCGGCGGACTTGCTGAGCGGCCGGCCGTTAAACTGGCGCACGGCCTCGCACATGTCGGTCTGGCGCAGATCGTGTTCCACCAGGATCGATTTCAAACGCAGCGGCATGTACGTCGTCCTTCTCAAGTCTTGGGGCGGCACGTCCAGAGCCAGAGCCGTGTTCCCATGGTTGCGGTTCATGTAGACTTCTCCTTGCATGTACCGGAGGGGTAACCCTCCAATCGGGCCGTCCGGTTGCCGCCGGGCGGCCCACCTTCTTCAGCCGCCCACTACGGCGCGTAGCGGGGCAGCAGCTTTTCCGAGCAGCTCGGCCACCAGGTCGTCCAGGTCTGCCGGGGGCACACCGTCCGGGTAGCGTTGTGTAATGCGGGGGTACAGGCCGTCGCCGGCTACGCCTCGGGCGATCAGCGCCTTGCAGGCCTCGGCCACGCCCAGGGACTGCTCCTCCACCAGCCGGTGGGCCAGCTCGATGGGTGTGCC
>JAFLDU010000062.1 GCA_017309145.1 Zoogloea sp.
CTTCGCTGTGCTGCGTGTTGCGTTCGTATTCCAGGACCAGGCTGAGGGCCTCCAGCCCGGCATGGCGGGCGTCCAGCCAGCCGGCCAGGCCGGCCAGCAGGCGGCGCAGTCCGAACAGCAGGGTGTCGACCTGGATGCTGGGCACCGGCAGGGGAAGACGGGCCTGGTAACGCTCGGGGGGAATGTGCCAGGGCCTCGGGTCGGCCTGGAGGCCGTAGGCCCGGTCGAGCAGCCCGAGCACGGCGCCTCCCTTGCGACGGGCCAGGCTGCTGCGGGGCAAGCGGCGGACTTCCCCCAGCTGCCGCAGGCCGATGCCAGCCAGCAGATCCAGGCTGTCGCCGATCTCGCCGGGGCTGTCGGCGAGAACCGTGAAGGGCTGCGGATCCAGTGCTGCGGCCAGGCCGGCCTGGGTATCGATGCGGGTGCCGGGTGCCAGCCGGGCCAGCCAGCGGGCCGCCAGCGGTGTCGGGGCAACGGCCAGCTGACCACTGAAGCCAAGGGCTGCGAGGCCCTGCTGGAGGCGTTCGCACAAGGCCTCCAGGCCGCCGAACAGGCGCAGGCTGGCCTGGATCTCGAGCAGCAGGGTGTCTGGTGGATCGATGCTCAGGGTGGATGTGAAGGTGCCCGCCCAGTCAGCGATCTCGGCCAGGGCCGTGCGTTCGAGGTCAGGCTCGCGGTCGCGCAGGCAGAGGTCGGGGGCTAGGGCCAGTGCGCTGGCCCGGCGGATCCCTGGTGCCACGCCGCGTGCCATTGCCGCCGGATCCGCTGCCACCACCCGGCGTTGCGGGAGGGGGCCGAGGATGGCCAGGGGCGGGCCTTCATCGCGTCCCCGCGTGAAGACCTGCAGAGCCAGATCGGGCAGGACGAGGGCGCACCAGAGCATGGAGAGGGGCGACGGAGGACAGTGACGGTGCTGCGGCAGCCTGGCTGGGCCGGGGGGAATCGGGCCGCCCGCCGGGTACGCTCCATGGCAGGTCCAGTTCGATGGGCGTCGCCAGCAGGGGGCCCCGGCGCTTCAGCAGACGCAGCTGCAGCCCGCCGGGCCGGGCGGCCAGGGCCAGCCGCAGGACGGCCGGCGAAGGCTGGCCGGCACAGGTTTCGGGGCGGATCAGGATGACCGGCGTGGTGCTGGCCTCGGCGGCCAGTTGCAGGCGGCGCAGGGCCGCCATGTCGGCGTCGGCCAGCCACAGGATGATGAGCTCGCAGCTGCGGGAGTCGAGGGCCTGGCGGCAGGCCCAGCGGGCGTGGGCGGCACTTTCGGCCTGGACCACCAGGAGGCGCCCGAGGGGGACGCCGGCCGCGGCCAGGGCGGGGGCATAAGGCAGAGCCGGCGGCGCGATGCAGACACCCCAGCGCCCGACCGGAATGCGTTCGAGGACGGGCAGCAGCAGGCTGAGCTCACCGACGCCGGCGTGGGGCAGCAGCAACTCGGTCAGGGCGCCCACCGGCCAGCCACCACCAGGAAGCACGGCGTCGAGGGCCGCATAGCCGGTGGGGCGCCCCGGGCTGGCCGGTGCGGCGAGCTGGTCGCCCCGCCAGACGTAGTCCGCGAGGTGGAGGGGGGCGGAAGAAGCCTGACCTGCCATGGACGGTGGATGTGCTGGAAGGCCGGCGGTGCTCAGAGGCTGTCGGAGCGGATGAGGCCCACGGCCAGCCCCTCGATCTCCAGGGAAGCGCTGCGGGTGTCCACCACGATGGGCTCGAAGTCGGGGTTGGCGGGAAGCAGTTCGACGATGGGCCCCTTGCGGGCCAGCCGCTTGACGGTGACCTCGTCCTCGACCCGGGCCACCACGATCTGGCCGTTGCGGACCTCGCTGGTGCGATGCACCGCCAGCAGGTCGCCGTCGAGGATGCCGGCGTCGCGCATGCTCATGCCGCGTACCTTGAGGAGGTAGTCGGCGCGGGGGGAGAACAGGCCCGGATCGACCTGGTAGCGTCCCTGCAGGTGCTCGGCCGCCAGGATGGGGCTGCCGGCAGCCACCCGACCGACCAGCGGCAGGCCGAGGGCTTCCATCAGGCGGATGCCACGGGCCCGGCCTTCCTCGAGGGCGATGGCGCCTTTGGCTGCCAGTGCCCGCAGGTGGGTTTCCGCTGCGTTGGGTGAGCGGAAACCGAAGGCAGTGCAGATCTCGGCACGGGTGGGCGGGCGACCTTCCTGCTCCACGGTGTCACGGATGAGCTGGAGGATTTCCTGCTGGCGGGGGGTCAGGTTGTCGGACATGGAGGCTCCTTGATGTTGTGTGTAATTTTATACAGGTTTTCGCCGGCTGCAAGTTGTCGCATGCTTGTCATGGAAGTTGGATTTCCGTGACAAACTTCAAAATCGGATGACAAAGCCCTTGAGCCTGCCGTGGTCATGGGCTATCCATTCAAAAGTACGCCGCAGGAACAGACATGACGGCCCGATGCAGGCCGCGGACACAAGATCAGAGAGCAGCGCAAGTCGTATCGCCCATACAGCCAGGGTTCAACCCAGACCGAACCCGCAGCCCCCGAGGAGATCTTCATGCATTTCACCCCCCAACACGCTTCGGGTAGAGTTATCAAGGCGGCTCGGTTAGAATCCTCCGCCGTGCCGGACGAGCCCCGTGTGGGCGAGTTGGCGCCGCTCTTTGCCCTGCCCGATGCCGACATGGAAATGTTCGATCTGGCTTCGGTGCTGGGTTCCCATCATGTGGTCCTGTACTTTTACCCCCGTGACAACACCCCGGGCTGCATCCGTCAGGCCATCGATTTCAGCGATCACGATGCCGATTTCGAGCAGGAGAAGTGCATCGTGGTGGGCGTGAGCCCCGATGACTGCCTGACCCATGCCGACTTCCGCGATCAGCACGGCCTGTCCGTGGAATTGCTGTCCGATGAGGAGGGCGAGGTGTGCAGGCTTTACGGGGTGTGGCAGTCGGCGATGGTGAACGGGGTCATGAAACGCAGCGTTCGCCGTTCGACTTTCATCATTTCGAGTGACGGGGTCCTGCAGCACGTCATGCACGATGTCAATCCGCGCGGCCATGCCGCCGAAGTCTTTCAGCTGATAAAGCAACTCAACTCAAGGAATCCAAATGCAAATCGCCAAGAACACGGTCGTCACGCTTGACTACAAGGTCACCGACCCGGATGGCAACATGATCGACGACGGCCAGCACCCGCTGGTGTACCTGCACGGCGGTTATGACGGCATCTTTGCCGTGATCGAAGAAGCCCTCCATGGCAAGGCGGTTGGTGAAAACTTGAAGGTCAAGCTCCTCCCGGAAGACGCCTTCGGCGAGTACGACGAAGAGCTGGTCCTGGTGGAGGAGGCTTCCCTGTTCCCGGACAACATCGAGGTCGGCATGTCCTTCGAGCGCGTTGGCGAAGACGGTGAGGAAGATGTGGTCTATCGCATCACCGACATTGCCGACGGCAAGGTCGTGGTGGATGGCAATCATCCCCTCGCCGGCACCGCCCTGATCTTCGACATCACTGTGAAGGAAGTGCGTACCGCCAGTGCTGAAGAGATCGGCCACGGCCATGTGCACGGTGAAGGCGGTCATCACCACTGAGACCCCATGACCGGCGCCGCGCCCCGGTGGGTGCGTGGTGCCGGCCTGTCGGCCGCTGCGGCGGCCAACTGATTGAACGGGCCCCTGAGGTCCGTTTTCTTTGCGATGAACAGACTGGACAAGGAAGGGCAGGCCCTGTTGCGGGTGGATGGGCTGAGGGTCGAGCTGGGACCGCAGGGCAAGCCCGTGCGGCCGGTGGATGGTGTGAGCTTCCAGGTGGCACCGGGGCAGACCCTGGCCCTGGTGGGCGAGTCCGGCTGCGGCAAGTCCATGACCGCCCTGGCCTGCATGCGGCTCCTGCCGGCGGGCGGGCGGATAGCCGGCGGCGGCATCCGCCTGGGCGACGAGGCTCTGGAGGCCTTGTCCGAGACCCGCATGCGCGACGTCCGGGGCAAGCGTCTGGCGATGATCTTCCAGGAGCCCGCCACCAGCCTCAATCCGGTGATGACGGTGGGTGACCAGATCGGTGAGGTGCTGGTCCGCCATCGCGGCCTGCATGGCAAGCCGGCCTGGGCCGAGGCAGAGAAACTGCTCGATGCCGTGGGCATTCCCGATCCGCACCGGCGCCTGTCCGAATATCCCTTCCAGCTCTCCGGCGGCATGAAGCAGCGGGTCATGATCGCCATGGCCCTGGCCGGCGATCCCGATGTTCTGATCGCTGACGAACCGACCACCGCCCTCGACGTGACCATCCAGGCCCAGGTGCTGGATCTTCTGCGCGAGCTGCAGACCCGGCGCGGCATGGGCATGCTCCTGATAACCCATGATCTGGGGGTCGTCGCCCGCATGGCCCACCGGATCGGCGTGATGTATGCCGGCGAGCTGGTGGAGACCGGTGACCGGGACGATTTCTTCGGTACGCCCCTGCATCCGTACTCCCGCAAGCTCTTTGCCGCCCTGCCCACGCCGGAACTGCGCGACCGGCCCCTGGAGACCATCACCGGCCAGGTGCCGCGGCCGGGTGAGCGTCTGCCCGGCTGCCGCTTCGCCGAGCGTTGTCCGCAGGTGCGGGAGGTATGCCGCAGCACGCCGCCGGGCCTGCACCAGGTCGGACGGCAGGCTGTGCGCTGCCACCTTTACGATCCCGGGCTCGGGCTGGACTGGATCGACACCGCGCCGTCAGTGGCCGAGGCGGCGGGCACCCAGTCGGCGTCCCGCGGCAAGGTCCTCGAGGTGGCGGACCTGCAGGTCCATTTCCCGGTGCGCAAGGGGATCTTCCGCCGGGTGGCCGGGCATGTGAAGGCGGTGGATGGGGTGACCCTCCAGGTGCCGGCCGGCAAGACCCTGGCCCTGGTGGGCGAGTCCGGCTGCGGCAAGACCACGGCCGGCAAGGCCTTGCTGAAGCTGGTGCAGGCCACCGGCGGCGAGGTGCGCTACGGCGGTGAGGAAGTGCTGTCCCTGCCGGCCCGTCGCTGGCGTCCCCTGCGCCGTGACCTGCAGATGATCTTCCAGGATCCCTTCAGCTCCCTGGATCCACGCATGCGGGTGGGCGAGATCCTGGAGGAGGGCATGCAGGCCCTGGGCGTCGAGGCCGATCCGGCCGCCCGGTCCGCGCGCATCGATGCCCTGTTGAGCCGGGTGGGCCTGGACCCGGCGATGCGTCACCGCTTTCCCCACGAGTTCTCGGGGGGGCAGCGCCAGCGCATCGCCATTGCCCGTGCGCTTGCGGTATCGCCCAGCCTGATCGTCTGCGATGAACCCACCAGCGCTCTGGATGTATCGGTGCAGGCCCAGATCCTGAACCTGTTGAGGGAGCTGCAGGCCGAATATGGCTTGTCCTACCTGTTCATCACCCACAACCTGGCGGTCGTGGACTACCTGGCGCACCAGGTGGCAGTGATGTACCTCGGCCGCATCGTCGAGCAGGGCAGCGCCGACGAGGTGCTCCGCGACCCGCGCCATCCTTACACCCGCATGCTGCTGGCGGCAGTGCCCCGGGTGGGGAAGGACGGCGCTGCCGTGCCGATCCAGGTGACACCCCACGGCGATATGCCGTCGCCCCTCAATCCGCCTTCCGGCTGCCACTTCCATCCCCGCTGCGAGCACGCCGGCGAGGCCTGCCGGAGTCGCTACCCGGCCGAGACCCGTCTCTCCGACAGCCGCATGGTGCGTTGCCACCTTTACGATGCCTAGTGGAGTGGGGACTATCCTGCAATGTGGGTGAAGGCGGACCTTGGGTATAATCCCTGACATGCGTTTCTGGCTTGCCTTCCTCCTCGCCGTCTTCATGCCGCTCCAGTTCAGCTGGTCGGCGGTGGGCGCCTATTGCCAGCATGAGACCGGACAGAAGGCGGGCCATTTCGGGCATCACAGCCACGCGCATCAGGCATCGTCAGAAGCCGAGACGCCCAAGCCGTCCGATTCCGGTGTCAGCCTTTCCGTCGATGAAGACTGCGGGCTGTGTCACTACAGCAGCTTCAAGATCCTCGCCCAGGACGGCCTGGGTCTGCTGCCGTCCTTCCCGCCGCCTGTGCCGGAGTCCGGGCCGCAAGGTTTCCAGACCCACATCCCCCCGGGGCCCGAACGCCCCAACTGGCTCGCTGCGCTCTGATCCGGCGCGGCGGCCTGCTGTAGTTCTCGCTTAGCTTCCTTCCAGGTTCTCTCCGGAGCACCACGTTCGCGTGGTGTCCGCGCCGGGTCTCGTTTGTTCCGTCGTCCTGTCGGCTCGTGCCGATGACTACATGACAAGGAGATTTCCATGCGCACCTCCCTACCATTCCGGACTCCCTCCCTGCTGCTCGCCTTGTTGGCCGCGAGCGCATCCCCAGCCCTTGCCCAGGCTCCATCCATCGAGCCGGCAGGCATGCTGGCGGACCACTCCGTGGAGCCCCACGGCACGCTGACGCTGGCGGCTGCGCTCGCACTGGCCCAGGGGGCGAACCCCGACATCCGCGTGGCCCTGCGTGAGCGGGAAGCCAGTGAAGGCGCGGTGATCCAGGGGCAGGCCCGTCCCAATCCGTCCATCGAGTACCTGATGGAGGATCGTCGCGCGGCGACCCGTACCACCACCGTACAACTCAACCTGCCCATCGAGATGCCTGGCAAGCGCGACGCCCGGATCGCCATTGCCGAAGGTGGCCGGGACATTGCCGATATCGAGCTGGCCAGCCGACGTGCGGAGGTCCGAGCCCGGGTCGCCAGCGCCTTCTTCGAGGTGTTGTCGGCCCAGGAGGGGGTCCGTCTTGCCCGCGACACCGTTGTCCTCGCCGAGCGGGCCACGGGCGCGGTGGCCCGGCGGGTTGCCGCCGGCAAGCTCTCTCCGGTCGAAGAGACCCGGGCGCGGGTTGCCGAAGCCGGCGTCCGCGTCGAGCTGGCCCAGGCCCAGGGGGTGCTGCGGATCGCCCGGCAGCGCCTGTCCGGGCTGTGGGGCAACCCGCTGCCACGTTTTGAGGAAGTCCGGGGCGGGGTGGATGCCCTGCCGCCGGTACCTTCCGAAGACCTGCTCGGGCAGCGCATCGCCGCTTCTCCCCTTCTGCGCAGGGCCGCGCTCGAGCTTACCCGGCGTACCGCCATGACGGCCCTCGAGCGTGCCCGGCGGCTGCCCGATCCAAGCCTCACGCTGGGGGTGAAGCATGCCGAGGAGCTTGGCCGCGATCAGCTGCTGCTCGGCGTGTCGATCCCGATTCCCGTCCTCGACAGCAATCGCGGCAACCTCATCGAGGCTCTCCGGCGCGAGGACAAGGCCCGGGACGAATTGGCCGCTCTGCAGGTCCGGCTCACCGGGGAGGTGTTGCAGGCCCGCGAACGGCTGAACACCAGCCGGGTGGAGCTCGAGTCCCTGCAACGGGATGTGCTGCCCGGGGCCGCACTGGCCTACGACAAGGCCGGCACCGGCTTCGAACTGGGGAAGTTCAGCTTCCTGGATGTGCTGGATGCCCAGCGGACGCTGTTTCAGGCACGCCGGCAGTACCTCCGCGCCCTGAGCGACACCCATGCCGCCGCGGCCGAGATCGATCGCCTGCTGGCGGATCGCACTTCTGAATGAATGAAAAAGGATTCCACCATGAATCTGACCAACATCATGACCCGCATGGGTCGCAAGCAACTCTCCGCCGTGGCGCTCATCCTCATCCTCGGCGGGGTGGCCGGCGGTTTCATCCTGCATGGCGGGAATGACGCCGGGGTGGGGGGCACACACGTCGATGCGCATTCCCATGAAGATGCCGAGCACCACCCCGACGCCCCGGCCACCCGTGCGGAGGCCGAGGAGGTGGAGGAGGGCCGGGTCGTGCTCAGCGACGCGCAGATCAGGACCGCCGGCATCGTCGTCGAGCGGGCGGCTGCGGCCCGGATCCGCTCCGCGCTGCAGCTTCCCGGAGAGATCCGCTTCAACGAGGACAGAACCGCCCACGTCGTTCCCCGGGTGGCCGGGGTGGTCGAGAGCGTCTCGGCCAACCTCGGGCAGCAGGTCAGGAAAGGGCAGGTGCTAGCCGTGCTGGCCAGCCCGGCACTCTCCGAGCAGCGCAGTGAGCTGCTCGCGGCCCGCAAGCGCGTGAACCTCGCCAGGACGACCTGGGAGCGGGAGAAGGCGTTGTGGGAGCAGAAGATCTCCGCCGAGCAGGACTACCTGCAGGCACAGCAGGCGCTGCGCGAGGCGGAGATCGCCCTCGCCAACGTGCAGCAGAAGCTGGCGGCCATCGGGGCTGACACCGAGGGGGGAGGCGGGCTCAACCGTTACGTGCTGCGGGCACCCTTCGATGGCATGGTCGTCGAGAAGCACATCGCCCTCGGCGAGGCGGTCAAGGAGGACAGCCAGGTGTTCACGCTCTCCGACCTGTCGACCGTGTGGGCGGAGATCAGCGTACCGGCCACAGACCTGGCGCGGGTCCGGGTCGGCGAGAAGGTCACTATCAAGGCATCGTCCTTCGACTCCACGGTGACCGGCACGGTGGCCTATGTGGGCGCCCTCATCGGCGAGCAGACCCGCACGGCGCGCGCCCGGGTGCTGCTGCCGAACCCCCAGGGGAGCTGGCGGCCCGGCCTCTTCGTGAATGTCGAGGTGATCTCGGACGAGACCGAGGTCCCGCTTGCCGTGCTGTCCGATGCGATCCAGAGCGTGGAGGGCCGCAAGGTCGTGTTCGTGCGGACGGGCGAGGGCTTCGTGGCTCGGCCCGTGCAGACCGGGCGCAGCGATGGGACCCGTACCCAGATCCTGGCCGGCCTGGAGGCCGGTGCCGCCTATGCCGCTGCCGGCAGCTTCGTGCTGAAGGCGGAGGCCGGCAAGGGCGCCGCCGAGCATGCGCACTGACAACGGGGGAAACAATCATGTTTGAACGCATCATCCGCTTCTCCATCGAGCAGCGCTGGCTGGTCTTGCTGGCGGTCTTCGGTATGGCGGTGCTGGGGCTCTTCAGCTATCAGAAGCTGCCCATCGACGCGGTGCCCGACATCACCAACGTCCAGGTCCAGATCAACACCGAGGCCCCCGGCTACTCGCCGCTGGAGACCGAGCAACGGGTGACCTATCCCATCGAGACGGTGATGGCCGGCCTGCCCAACCTGGTACAGACCCGCTCCCTGTCCCGCTACGGCCTGTCCCAGGTCACGGTGATCTTCAAGGACGGGACCGACATCTATTTTGCCCGGCAACTGGTCAATGAACGGATCCAGGGGGCACGGGACAAGCTCCCGGCCGGCGTCTCGCCAGCCCTCGGGCCGATCTCCACCGGGCTGGGGGAGATCTACCTGTGGACCGTGGAGGCCAGGGATGGCGCCCGGAAGGCGGACGGCAGCCCTTATACCGCCACCGACCTGCGCGAGATCCAGGACTGGATCATCAAGCCGCAGTTGCGCAATGTGCCGGGCGTGACGGAGATCAACTCGATCGGCGGGTTTGCCAAGGAGTTCCAGGTGGCTCCCCTGCCGGAGCGTCTGGCCGCCTACGGGATGACGCTGCAGGAGATCGTCACGGCGCTGGAGCGCAACAACGGCAACGTCGGGGCCGGCTACATCGAGAAGCGGGGGGAGCAGTACCTGGTGCGTGCACCCGGCCAGGTCAAAACCGAGGAGGACATCCGCAACATCATCGTGGGGACCGCCCAGGGGCTGCCGATCCGCATCCGGGATGTTGCAGAAGTGGGGATCGGCCGCGAACTCCGCACCGGGGCCGCCACCGACAATGGCCGGGAGGTGGTCCTCGGCACGGTCTTCATGCTGATCGGCCAGAACAGCCGGACGGTCTCCCAG
Source organism: Zoogloea sp. (assembly GCA_017309145.1). Taxonomy (GTDB): domain Bacteria; phylum Pseudomonadota; class Gammaproteobacteria; order Burkholderiales; family Rhodocyclaceae; genus Zoogloea. The sequence goes on from JAFLDU010000062.1 coordinate 9,726, forward strand.
GCGGTGGACAGGAAGATGGAGGAGATCAACCGCAACCTGCCGGAAGGGGTCGAGGCGGTCACGGTGTATGACCGCACCCGGCTGGTGGACAAGGCCATCGCCACGGTCAAGAAGAACCTTCTGGAGGGGGCCATCCTGGTCATCGCCATCCTCTTCCTGTTCCTCGGCAACATCCGGGCGGCGTTGATCACCGCCTGCATCATCCCGCTGGCGATGCTGTTCACCTTCTCGGGCATGGTGGCCAACAGGGTGAGTGCCAACCTGATGAGCCTGGGAGCCCTCGATTTCGGCATCATCATCGATGGTGCCGTGGTGATCGTCGAGAACTGCGTCCGCCGGCTCGCCCATGCCCAGGCGGCCCTCGGTCGCCCGCTCGATCGCAGGGAGCGCTTCCACGAGGTCTTCAAGGCCTCCCGTGAATCGCGCCGGGCGCTGCTCTTCGGGCAGCTGATCATCATGGTGGTCTATCTGCCGATCTTTGCCCTCACCGGCGTCGAGGGCAAGATGTTCCACCCAATGGCCTTCACCGTGGTCATCGCGCTGTTCGGGGCGATGATCCTGTCGGTGAGCTTCATACCGGCTGCGGTGGCCCTCTTCATCGGCGACAACGTCTCCGAGAAGGAGAACCGGCTGATGCGGCTCGCCCGGGAGGCCTATGCACCGGCGCTCCGCTGGGCCATGGAAGCCAGGCCCGTGGTGCTGACCTTTGCCCTGGTGACGGTGGTGCTCAGCGGTCTCCTCACCCTGCGGATGGGCAGTGAGTTCATCCCCAATCTCAATGAGGGGGATTTCGCCATCCAGGCCCTGCGCATCCCGGGCACCAGCCTGACCCAGTCGGTCGAGATGCAAGAGCAGCTGGAGCGCCGGTTGAAGGAGACGTTTCCGGAGATCGAGCGCGTCTTTGCGCGGACCGGGACGGCGGAGATCGCCTCGGACCCGATGCCGCCCAACATCTCGGATGGCTACATCATGCTCAAGCCCGAGCCGGACTGGCCCGCCCCCAGGCGGAGCCGCGATGCGCTGCTGGCCGCGATCCAGGCCGAGGTGGCCACCTTGCCGGGCAACAGCTACGAGTTCTCGCAGCCCATCCAGTTGCGCTTCAACGAGCTGATCTCCGGGGTGCGTAGCGATGTGGCCATCAAGATCTTTGGTGACGACATGGCGGTGTTGAATGAACGTGCCGCCGCGATCGCCGCCATGCTGCAGAAGATAGACGGCGCTTCGGAGGTGAAGGTGGAGCAGACCACCGGCCTGCCGGTGCTGACCGTGAACATCGACCGCGAGAAGACTGCCCGCTACGGACTCAATGTCGGCGACGTGCAGGATGCCCTGGCCACGGCGATCGGCGGTCGCGAAGCGGGCACCGTCTTCGAGGGTGATCGCCGCTTCGACATCCAGGTCCGGCTCCCCGACCGCCTCAGGAGTGATCTCGATGCGATCCGGCGGCTGCCGATCCCCTTGCCCCGGGGCGGAGCAGGGGGCGACACCCGGGCGAACTTCATCCCGCTGGCCGAGATCGCCGCCCTGGATCTGGCGCCTGGCCCCAACCAGTTGAGCCGGGAGGATGGCAAGCGGCGCATCGTGGTCAGTGCCAACGTGCGTGGGCGGGACATCGGCTCCTTCGTCGGCGAGGCCGCCCAGGGGCTGGCGCAGATCAAGCTGCCTGCCGGCTACTGGACCCGCTGGGGGGGCACCTTCGAGAACCTGCAGTCCGCCACGGCACGCCTGCAGATCGTGGTGCCCGTCGCCTTGCTGCTCGTCTTCGTGCTGCTGTTCGCGATGTTCGGCAACATCCGGGACGGGCTGCTGGTGTTCTCAGGCATTCCCTTCGCCCTGACGGGGGGTGTCATCGCCCTGTGGTTGCGTGACATCCCGCTGTCGATCTCGGCGGCCGTCGGTTTCATCGCCCTGTGCGGCGTGGCGGTGCTCAACGGCCTGGTGATGATTGCCTACATCCGCAGCCTGCGTGAGGAGGGGCTGGCCCTGGACATGGCGATCAGGGAAGGGGCCCTGACCCGCCTGCGCCCCGTGCTGATGACGGCCCTGGTGGCTTCCCTGGGCTTTGTGCCGATGGCGATTGCCACGGGAACGGGGGCGGAGGTTCAGCGCCCGCTGGCCACCGTCGTGATCGGCGGCATCCTCTCATCGACCCTGCTCACCCTGCTGGTGTTGCCGTTGCTTTATCGCCTGGCCCATGGCGGAGACGAAGCGACGAGCGGCGAGGTGCCGACGGCAGGGCGCCTGGAGCATCCATGAAAAACGCCGGGATGGGGTCACCCCCATCCCGGCGCTGGGCCTGTACATTCAAACTGGCTCACATGCCCAGGTAGGCGGCGCGTACCTGTTCGTTCTCGATCAGCTCACGGCCGCTGCCGGTCAGGGTGATGTTGCCGGTCTCCAGCACATAGCCGCGGTCGGCGATGGCCAGCGCGGAGAAGGCGTTCTGCTCGGCCAGCACGATGCTCATGCCCTGGGCCTTGAGCGTCTTCACCACGTTGAAGACTTCTTCCACCAGCAGCGGGGCGAGGCCCATCGAGGGCTCGTCCAGCAGCAGCAGCTTGGGACGGCCCATCAGGGCGCGGCCGATGGCCAGCATCTGCTGCTGGCCGCCGGACAGGGTGCCGGCCGGCAGCTTCCGCTTTTCCTTGAGGATGGGGAACATGGCGTAGATTTTTTCCAGGTCCCCTTCCACCTGCTGCTTGGGCTGGGTGTAGGCGCCCAGGCGCAGGTTGTCCTCGATGGACAGCGGGCCGAACACCTGGCGGCCTTCCGGTGACTGGCAGATGCCGCGACGCATGCGCATGTCGGCGCGCAGCTTCGAGATGTCTTCGCCGTCGAAGACGATGTGACCGGCGCTCATCGGCTGCACGCCGGACAGGCTGCGCAGGAAGGTCGTCTTGCCGGCGCCGTTGGCGCCCACCAGGGCCACGGTTTCACCGCGCCGCACCTCCATGGAGATGCCCTTGAGGGCCTTGATGCGGCCGTAGCAGCTCTCCAGGGCGTCGACCTTGAGCAGCACCTCCGATGAGGCGCTGGACGACTGCAACTCGCCGGCGCTGCTGCCGCCGAGGCCCACCGATACGGGGGCCAGGCTGGCCACCTTGTGGAACAGCTCGCGGAATTCCGCCCTTGCACTGCTGCCGAAGACCGGGTCGTCGTTGTCCAGGAAGGCCTTGTCGATCTCCTGCCAGTCCTCGGGCGTCAGTACCTCGGAGGCCAGCGGGTAGATGTCCTTCTCCTCGCTGCGGATGTGCGCCTTCTGGTCATCGAGGTACAGCCGGAGGGCTTCGACCAGGCCGCCCACGCTGCTCTGTCCGGCCACCGTGTCGGCCAGCTGCTGGCGCAGGGCGGCGAGGTTGCTGGGGGCGTTGCGGTGTTCGGCCTGCAGGCGGTCGAGCAGGGGGCCGGCGGCCTCGCTGCGCTGGCGCAGCACGCGGAACAGGTGCTCGTCTTCCTTGCGGTGGTGGCAACCGTCCATGAACTGCTCGAAATAGTCGAACACCGAGCCGAGGAAGGCCGGATCGGCCTTCTGCTCGCGCTCCATTTCGGTCGCCACCTGCTCCAGGGTGATGGCCAGGCGCCACAGGTTGCGGTGCTCGTCCTTGATGATGCGGAGTGCTTCCATCTTGGTCTTCCTTGTTCTCAGGCGTGGGCGCCCAGGTAGGCGGCGATCACGTCCGGGTTCTTGCGCACCTCTTCACCGGTCCCCTCGGCCAGCTTCTTGCCGTAGTCGAGAACCAGGATGCGGTCGGACAGGTTCATGACCATCTTCATGTCGTGTTCGACGAGGACCACAGTGATGCCGGAGTCGGCCACCTTGCGGACCAGCTCGTCCACTTCGATGGTCTCCTTGGGGTTGAGGCCGGCGGCGGGTTCGTCGAGGAAGATCAGGCGCGGTTTCATGGCCAGCGCGCGGGCGATCTCCAGGCGCTTGAGGGCACCGTAGGGCATGGAGTCGGCGCGGGCGTTGATGTACTTCTCGAGGCCGACGAAGCGCATCAGTTCGGCTGCCTCTTCGCGCAGTTCGGCATCTCGGCGTTTCAGGCCGGGCAGGCGCAGGGCCGCCTTGATGAGGTTGCGGTCGAGACGCAGGTGGGCACCCACCATCACGTTCTCGATGGCGCTCATGTTCATGCAGATCTGCAGATTCTGGAAGGTGCGCGCCACGCCACGCCGGGCGAGCTCGTCCGGCGACTTGCCGCCGATGGATTCGCCATCCAGGCGGATCTCGCCGGCCGTGGGCTTGTAGACCCCGGTGATCAGGTTGAACAGGGTGGTCTTGCCAGCTCCGTTGGGGCCGATCACCGAATAGACGATGCCCGCGTCGATGCTGAAGCTGACGTTCTGGACGGCCTTCACGCCGCCGAAGTGGATGGACAGGTCGTTGACTTCAAGCAGGCTCATGCTTGATCCCCTTTGTCGAACTTGGCTGCCAGCGTCGGGACGAGGCCCTTGGGCAGGAAGATCATGCAGATCATCAGGATGGCGCCGAAGACCACCGTCTCCCAGCCTTCGAAGGTGGCCAGGGCCTGGGGCAGGGCGGTCAGCAGCACGGCTCCCACCAGGGAACCGTACACCGAGGCCATGCCCCCGATCACCACCATGGTGACCAGTTCGATGGAGTGGAAGAAATCAGCCAGGTTAGGGGTCACGAAGCCCACGTAGTGCGCGGTGACGCTGCCCATCAGGCTGGCGAAGACGGCGGACATCACGAAGATGGCAACCTTGTAGCGCACCACGTCCACCCCCACCACCCGGGACGCCACCTCGGAGCCATGCAAGGCCCGCAGCGCGCGGCCAAAGGGCGAATCGATCAGGTTGAGGGAGGCCCACACGCTCACCGACAGCAGGATGGCGACGACCCAGTACCACTGTTTGTCGTTGCTCAATTCGAAGCCGAACAGGGCGAAGGCCGGCACCGGCATGCCGTCGGGACCGCCGGTCCAGGTGGCTTCGTTGCGCAGGGCGATGTTGAGGATGATGCCCAGGCCCAGGGTGGCCATGGCCAGGTAGTTGCCCTTGAGCTTGAAGATCGGCCGGGCCACCAGGGCGGCCAGCAGGCCGGTGGCGACCGCGCCTGCGCCCATGGCCAGCAACGGGTGCCAGCCGAAGTGGGTCGGCAGCACCGCCGAGGCATAGGCACCAATGCCGAGGAAGCCGGCATGGCCGAGGCTGATCTGACCGGCGAAGCCGATCAGGAGGTTGAGGCCGAGGACGATCACCGCATTGATGGCCATGCGGATCGCCAGATCCAGATAGAAGCTGTTGGGCAGCACCATCGGCAGCACGGCGAGTATCGCGATGACGATGTAAAGCCCGTAGTAGGCGCGTTTCTGCATGTTTTACACCCGGTCGGTGACCCGGGCGCCGAAGAGGCCGCGGGGCATGAAGAAGAGGATGAAGAGGATCAGCACGAAGGGGATGGCGTCCTTGTAGGCGGAGGACAGGTAGCCTGCGCCGAGGGCTTCCAGCAGGCCCACCAGCAGGCCGCCCACCACGGCACCGAGGCCGTTGCCCAGGCCACCGAGCACCGCCGCCACGAAGCCCTTGAGGCCGAGCATGATGCCGGCGTCGTAGGAGGTGAGGGTGATCGGAGTCACGAGGATGCCGCCCAGCGCGCCCAAGGCGGCCGACATGGCGAAGCTCATGAAGAGCACCCCGTTGGTGTTGATCCCCACCAGTTCGGCGGCGAGCCGGTTGTAGGAGGTGGCGAGCATGGCCTTGCCGGTGAGGGTACGGGTGAAGAAGTACCACAGCACCACCACCACCACGGCGGTGACACCCAGTACCCACAGGCTCTGGGGCATCAGGGTGGCGCCGAGGATCTCGATCGGCGCGTCGCCGGAGAAGGCCGGCAGACTGTGGGTGCCCTTGCCGAAGATCACCGCGACGAGGCCGCGGATCACCAGGGAGGCACCGATGGTGATGATGATCAGCGTGACCGTCTCGGCGCCCTTGACGGGTTCGATGGCCAGCTTCTCGATGAGGACCCCGACCACGGCGGGCACCAGGATGGCCAGCAGCAGTGCGGCGGGCAGGGGCAGTCCGGCCTGGGTGAAGAACACCGCCAGCATGCCGCCGAGCATGATGAACTCGCCCTGGGCGAAGTTGATCACGTTGCTGGCGTTGTAGATGAGGGTGAAGCCGAGGGCGGCCAGCGCATAGGTGGCGCCCACGGTGATGCCGGAAAAGAAGAATTGCAGGAACTGGGCGAGCATCATGCGCCTCCTGAGAACATGGGCTCGGGGGAATGCGGATTCATCGTGCCTCCTGTGGTGTTGTGCCGAGGTGAGTCGGTCGGTGTTTGTTCTGTATTTTGTAATCGTTTCCGTCTATTAGAAGTGATACAATTAATTCAGTCAACAGGAAAATCTGTATCAAATAGACTGATGGCCGCGATGGTCCCGACCCTTGCGGTCGGGTACCTGTCTGCTAGGGCTGGAGTGGCGTCCCCCGGGGTGAGGGCGCATAAAAAAGCCGGCTTAGCCGGCAGATTCGGAGGGGGCGCCGAGGCGGGCCGAGAGGGCCTTGGCCGCCTGTCTGAGTTCGGTCAGGGTCGGGCCCTCATCGCGCATGTCCATCGAACCTTCGACGCCTACCAGTACGATCACCAGGGTGATCTCGTTCTTGAAGTTGAACACGGGCGCCGCCACCGCCTCGACACCGCGGATCACGTAGTCGCCGGAGATGACTGACACTCCACGGGCCTTGATGCCGGCCAGCAGGGAGCGGGCATCCTCCATCGTGCGTACTCCCAGCGGAGCCTTGCCCGAGTCGATCTCCCGGCGGATCAAGGCCTCGGTCTGGCGCTCCGGCAGCCAGGCGGCGAAGACCCGCCCGATGGCGGAGCTGAGGACCCCGAGGGTGGTGCCGGTCACCACGTTCACCGTGATGGGGCGGCGGGGGCGTTCCCAGCGCACGATGACCGGACCATTCTCGCTCCAGACCGCCAGCGCAGTCGTTTCATTGACGGCATCGCGCAGGTCGGTGATGGCACTGAGCCCCAGGCGGATGCGGTCGAGACGGTCGAGGGCGACGAGGCCCAGATTGAGGGCGAAGGGGCCCAGGTTGTAGCGGGAGGTGAGCGGGTCCTGCTCCACCAGGCCACTGCGGATGAGGCTCACCAGATAGCGGTGGGCCTTGGAGGGGGGCATGTCGGCAGAGGCTGCGATGTCCTTCAGCATCATCGAGCGCTTGCCGGTGGCCATGGCCTTGAGGATGCCCATCCCCACTTCCAGGGACTGGACGCCGTGTTTTCCTTCCAGTTCTTCACTCATCGCAGGCTCGTTAAAATGTTACGAATTCCAGAATTGGTTTTAATATTAGTAACACAACAACACGTGAAGGAGAACCCAGCATGACGAGTCTCAAGGTTTATGCCATCGACGGCATTGTGCCAGTCGTGGATCCCACGGCCTATGTCCATCCTTCGGCGGTGCTGATCGGCGATGTCATCGTCGGCCCCGGCTGCTATGTGGGGCCCTGTGCCAGCCTGCGCGGCGACTTCGGCCGGCTGATCCTGGAAAAGGGGGCCAACCTTCAGGACACCTGCGTCATGCATGGCTTCCCAGGCACCGACACGGTGGTGGAGGAGGACGGTCACATCGGTCACGGTGCCGTGCTGCATGGCTGCCGGGTGGGGCGCAATGCGCTGGTCGGCATGAATGCGGTGATCATGGACAATGCGGTGATCGGCGAGGCCTCCATCGTGGCGGCCTCGGCCTTCGTCAAGGCCGGCATGGAGATCCCGCCCGGGATGCTGGTGGCCGGCATGCCCGCCAAGGTGGTGCGACCGCTCTCCGAGGAGGAGATCCGCTGGAAAGGGGAGGGCACCGCCACCTATCAGGATCTCACCCGACGCTGCCTGGCCACGATGGTGGAGACGACGCCTCTTACCGAGATCGAACCCGACCGGCCGCGCATCCACATGCCTGACGTGGTGCCCCTGGTCGCCTTGCGCAAGAAGGAAGGCTGAGCCGTCTTCCCGCTGCCTGGGGGCGCCTCCGGGCGGCATCAGCCTCCGATGCGGCGGCTGTAGGCGAGAAACACGACATCCCGCTGCCAGCCCAGGGATTCGTACAGAGCCTGGGCCATGTGGTTGCTGCGGGCGGTGGTGAGGTCCATCCGGACCTTGCCCCGCTCCCGGGCCAGCGCCTCGGCTGCCAGCAGGAGGGCCCGGCCGACGCCCGTGCGGCGATGGGCCGGCTGCACGAAGAGATCGTAGAGGCTGAAGATCGGCGCGGCCTCCACCGAACAGAAGGTCGGATAGAGCTGGCAGAAGCCCAGGATCCAGCCCTTTTCATCACAGGCCAGCAGGATGTCCGATTCCTGCCGCGCGAGGCGATCACTCAGGAAGCGCTCCGCGCCTTGCAGATCGGCGGCCTGCTCGTAGAAGCGTCGGTAGGCATCAAAGAGTGGTGCGATGGCAGCTGCGTCGTCAGCACAGGCCTGGCGGATGATGATGTCCGGTCCGCTCATGGCCGTGCCTCCTGCGGAGCCAGGCCCGGGGGAAGGGCGCCCAGCCCGCCGTCCCCGTAGGTGCGCAGCACCTCGGAGATGATGACCTGGTAGCCATTCAGCCAGTTGGCCTGGCGCGCCTTGGCCTCGATGTGCTGCGGGTGCCGGACCAGCGCCTGGAGGGCATCGAGGCTGTCCCAGTAGTACACATTGGCCACCAGGCCGGTCTGCGGGTTTTCCCAGGATGTCTCGCCCAGGTAGCCGGGAATGTCACGGGCGGCTGAAGCGATGATCGCGTCGAGACGGTGGAACTCCGTGTCGAATTCCTTCGCCGCGAAGATGAAGGTGGAGGAGTACATCGCGGGATGGCCTTTCCAAAAGCCCGGTATTAGACGCGCTACGCCCGCGCATGACAAGGGCGATCAGGCGCCTGCTGCCCGGACTCAGGCGACTTGGGCCAGGGGGTCGGCTTCGCGGAAGCGTTCGAGCAGGAAGGGGGCGGCCTCGGGGGTCTGACCGCTGGCCAGCTGCAGATGGGCATCCAGGTGGCGCTCGGAGGGCGTCAGCAGGCGCCGGTAGAGCTCCTTGCACAACAGCCGCGCCTGCTGGCCCGGCCAGTCGGTGGAGAGCAGCACATCGGGCAGTTCCGGATCGCGCAGCAGCAGGCGGCGGTAGTCGTGGATCAGCAGGATGCGCAGCAGGAAGGTGCTCTCGTCGTCGATCGCGTCGTGGCCGTCCCGCAGTTGATCCAGCACCGGCTGGTAGCGGTCGACGAATTCCGCATACACCCCGGCCAGGCGTTCGAGGTTCCAGGCCCGGTGCACCATCTCGATGTCGCTGGCTGCGCCGCCCAGCTGTGCGTCCGCGGCCATCAGTGGCTTGAGCTTGCCCAGTACCTCGGCCAGGCCGTCGGCGATCAGCGCATCGAAGGCTGCCCGCAGGTCGGCGCTGGGGTGGACGAAGCAGTCTCCGCCCAGGCTGCCGAAGCCCTGCCAGAACAGCGCCCGGCGCAGGGCGTCGCGCTGCTTGGCGTTGAGCTCGCCCGCCGCGATGATGAGGCGCCAGCGACGGTCCCACTGGGGGGCGCTGGAGGCGTAGATGTGGCGGGAGGCTTCCTCGAAGCGGCGCTGTCCGGCGGGGGTGAGCAGGTAGTCGGTGCGCCGGCCGGAGGGCTCGGAGCGCAGCCATTCCTCCTTGGCTAGTCGGAAGACTGAAGTCCGTATCAGGCGTTCGTTGAGTTCAAGGGGTTCCAGCAGGCGGATCAGGCTGCCCAGCCAGATGCGGCTGCCCCGGGGCATGATGGCGTCGCCGAACACGGAAATGATCAAGGAGCCCGCCTGCACGCGGCCTTGCTGGCGGAACTCGTCGAGGCGTTTCTGAAGGGGGGGAAGCACGCGCGGGGCCGTATGGCTGCAACAAAGCCGGGATTTTAGCGACTTGCTATCCCTTTTTGGGGATTTTGGGCGTCAGTGGGCCATGCAGGGTCCATGTTGGGGCGGCTTCAGCCGCCCTCGGACTGCGATCGATGGCGTGCCCCGGTATGACCCGTAGCGGGCGGCCGAAGCCGCCCCCACAACAGCCTCACAGCGTCAGCAGGTGCGCCGCATCCGGCACCACGGGTTGCTGCTGGGCGAAGAAGCCTTCGGTGTGGATGAGTTCAGGCCGGGCGCCGAGGGTTTTGACGGTGGCGATGCAGCTATCCACGAACTCCGGGCTGCCGGCGGAGAAGATGGTGTGCTTCGACAAGTCGGGAAAGAGCCCGGGCAGTACCGCATCGACACGGCCGGCCAGGTAGCCGTCGCGCGTTTCGCGGGTCAGGGTGATCTTGTAGTCGAAGTTGCGGTGCTTGGTCCGCCACCAGGCGAGCAGGCCACGGCCGTACACGTCGGCCTCGCTGCGTGCCGAGATCAGGAGGGTCACCGGCTTGCGGAAGCCGCGCCGCAGCGCCGCCTCGGTGAGGGCCAGGATGGGGGCCAGCCCGGTGCCTGCGGCGAGACACAGGACCGGGGTGTCGACCCCGGGGTCACCGATGAAGGTGCCATAGGCGCCGGACACCTTGATGCTTTCGCCCACGGCCAAGGTGTCGTGGACCCAGGCGCTGGTCACCCCGTCGTCGGCGCGGGCCACCTGCAGGACCAGCTCGCCGTCGGGCCGGGGGGCGTTGGAGATGGAGTAGGCGCGGGCCGGGATGCCGGCGCGGGGGTTGCCGATGGTCACGTACTGGCCGGGCCAGTAGCGGATCGGCTGGCCGACCGGGCGGAGGCGCAGTTCGACCACCCGCTCGGCGACCTCGCGCTTGTCGGTGACCACGAAAAGGGCATCCTCCCGTGGGGGGAAGAGCTTGGGCCTGGCGTCTTCGGTACCCCATTCGATGCTGAGTTCGTCGGAGATGGGCTTGGCCATGCACATCAGGCCATAGCCCTGGCGGCGTTCGTCCTGGGACAAGGCCATGTCGAGGACCATGCCCTGGTCGAACTGGCCGGCGGTGACCTTGACCTTGCATTCGCCGCAGGCACCGGCGCGGCAGTTGTTGGGCAGCGCGTAGCCTGCCTTTTCGAGGGCCATCAGCACGGTGTCGCCATAGGCGCATTCCACCGACTTGCCCGAGGGTTGCATGATGATGCGGGCCATTGAGGATTCCTGTCAGGTTGGGGCCGTTCGTGCCCTTTTCGTTTTCAGTGAGGCGGGGCGGATGGGGCCGTGCAGGGGGGCGTGTAGGGGCGACTTCAGTCGCCCGACTTGCGTTGATCGATGGCAGGCCGTTGAGCGGCGTCCGCGGGCGACTGAAGTCGCCCCTACATCGCCCCTAAATCTGCCTCTACATCCCCCCGCGTAGTGCTGCGTCAGAACACTGGGATGATGTCTTCCATGTCCAGATCGCTGACTTCCTGGCCGGTGATGCCCACTTCCGGAATGGCGGGGAAGGGGATGTTGTAGCGGTCGAGCACGCCCTTCAGGTTGATCATGGCGTTCTTCCAGTTCTGCAGCTTGGCCTCGTAGGTGGGAATGCCGAAACCGGCGCCGCGGGCCACTTCCTCGGCTTCGCGCTGGTTGTCGATGAAGTCGGCGGGCAGGTCCCAGAACTCCATGGGCGGCTCGAACAGCACGGCGGACAGGAACAGGTAGCCGGCGCGGATCTGCTTGGTGACG
>JAFLDU010000008.1 GCA_017309145.1 Zoogloea sp.
GGCGATCCGCCGCGGCTGGGTGTGGCCGATCAGGCCGGCAACCCCGCGGCCCAGTTCGAGACAGATCTTGGGCAGCTGGGTGGTCTTGCCGGAGCCGGTCTCGCCACAGACGATGACCACCTGGTGGTCGCGGATGGCTGCGGCGATCTCGTCCTTGCGCTGATTGACCGGCAGGTCGGGGGGAAAGTCCGGCCTCGGCAGCGCATTGGCGCGGGCAATCAGCTTTGCTGCGGAGTCGGCGATGCGCAGGCGCAGGGCCTCGGGCAACTCGGCCAGACTGCGCGGCCGCTTGGGCAGGCGGCGCAGGTCGCGGCGCAGGGCCGGCCGGTCGGCGGACAGGCACTGTTCGAGAAGGGAATACGGATCTTGCCGGTCTTGCGGAGAGGCCATCGGGAATGCAGCGAAAATCGGAAATGAAACGGGAGTGGATCAGGCGCGCAGGCTATGGACGGTCCACATGCCCAGCGCGGTCATCGACAGGGAGCCCAGCAGGTGCAGGGCGGCAGCACTGAAGGCCCAAGCGTAGCGGGCCGTGTCGATCAAGTGCACGACCTCCGCCGAAAAGGACGAGAAGGTGGTCAGCCCGCCCAGGAAGCCGGTCACCACGAAGAGTCGCACCTCGGGCGGCAGATCGGGGCGGAAGGCGAAGAAGGCCACCGCCACCCCCACCAGGTAGCCCCCCAGCAAATTGGCGGCCAAGGTGCCCATCGGCAGCTGGGACACCAGCGGGTTCAGGCGGAGACCCAGCCACCAGCGCAGCCAGGCCCCGAGCGCGGCACCGATGCCGATGGCGACGAGGGCGAGCGCGGGAAACGGGTGGGAATGTGCGGTCATGGGCAGGATTTTACCCTGCCCTGCCCACTGCGGACCGACCCGGCAGGACTAGCGCGTCAAAACGGGTACTCCGCCCCAGCAGCGGGGGGCTGGCTGTGACTTAATGCCTCAAGCTGCCTGGAACCATCGCCGATACACCGGAGGCCCCTTAAGGATGTGCAGCGGACGACCCCGCCAGCGCAGTCAACATCGACAGGAAATCAGATGGATCGCCCTGACGCCCCGCCTTCTTCCCCGTCCGGTTGTGCTGGCCCGGTACCCCGTCCCCTGCTCCAGCCGCGCTTCGACTGCCGCAGCGGCGAACTGGTCGCAGGCCAGTTGTATGCCGGCAGCGGCACCTCGGCGCAGAGCGTGACCCTGCAAGACATCCTTGCGCTCGAAGATGCGGCGCTGCGGACAGTCTTCACCCAACTGGCCGCCTGGAACCGTGGCGGACGCCGGCTGACCCTGGCCGTCAATGTGCGGCTGGAACTGCTCTGCCAAGCCGAGTTTCCCCAGCGGCTGGGCGCCCTGCTGCTGGACACGCGCCTGGAGCCCTGCCGTCTGGAACTGAATATCGTGACCCACCAGGGCGAGCTCTCGGATGCCGAACTGGCTGCGCTGCAGCACCTCCGGCAGAGCGGCATCCGCTTCGTCACCAGCGCAGCCAGCCCGATCTGTGCCCACCAGGCCTGGATCCGCCGGATGCCCCTCGACGGCCTGGAGGTTCCGGCCCGGCTGGTTCAGGACGTCACCGCGGATCCGGAAGGGGTCGCCATCGTCCGCGCCCTGGTCACCCGGGCCCACAACATGAAGCTCACGGTGAACGCCAAGGGCGTCCGTACCTCCCATGTGCTGTCGGTGATGAAGGCCTGCGGCTGCGACTCCCTGCAGGGCCCGCAGCCTGGCGAGGCCTGCAGCCTGGAAGCCTTCGCCCACCGCCTGGCGGAGACGCCACCGGTGAGCCAGGGCCTGGGCCAGACGGCCGCCTCCGGGCGGACCCTGCTGCTGGTGGATGACGAGCAGAACATCGTGTCCTCGCTGCGCCGCCTGCTGCGCCGGGACGGCTACACCATCCTGACCGCAGCCAGCGGACGGGAGGGGCTCGAGGTACTGGCCTCCAACCCGGTGGATGTGATCCTCTCGGACCAGCGCATGCCGGGCATGACCGGCGTGGAGTTCCTGCGCAAGGCCAAGGACATGCATCCGGAGAGCGTCCGCCTCGTGCTGTCGGGTTACACCGACCTGCAGTCGGTCACCGACGCCATCAACGAGGGAGCCATCTACAAGTTCCTGACCAAGCCCTGGGACGACGCGATGCTGCGGGCCAACATCGAAGAGGCCTTCCGTCGCAAGGCCCTGTCCGATGAAAACCTGCGCCTGTCCACCGAACTGCAACGCGCCAACCGGGAGCTGGCCCACATCAACGAACAACTGCGCGGCACGGTGGCTGAGCGGGAACGGCGCCTCGACCTGGATGAGCGCGCCCTCAGCCTCGCCCAGGAAGCCCTTGCGGCGATGCCGATGCCGGTGATGGGGATCGCGCCGGACGGGATGATCGCCCTGAGCAACCTGGCTGCCGAGCAGTTGATGGCCGACCGAGCCCCCCTGCTGGGCCAATACGCCCAGGAGATCCTGCCCGGCGAGATCCTCTCCCTCATCGCGCGGGGTGAAGGGCACACCGACCTCCTGCTGGACGGCAGATCCTTCCACGTGGACATCCGCCCGCTGGCCGGGCCCACGTCACACCGCAACTGCCTGCTGACCTTCACCTGCTGCCATGCCCACCACGACTGACACCCCGCCCTGTCCCCTCGACCAGGCCTGTCCGGGAGATATCCTGGCCGCTCCGGTGCGCGACGAAGCGGGTAGCGTGCTCCTGCCCGCCGGCCAGTCCCTGACCGAAGCCCATCTGGAGAGCCTGCGCCGGCGCGGAATTTCCCATCTGCAGCTGCAAGCGCCCATCGCCGCCGTGGACCCCGCCGAGCTTGCCCGCCGGCGCGAGGCAATACACCAGCGGGTCATGCACCTGTTCCGTCACACGGCCGGCGAGCCGGGCTCCAGCGCCCTGCTGCATGCCGTCATCAGGTTTCGCCAGGAGCAATGCCGGTGATCCATCCCTCCCTCGCCGAACTGACCGACAAGATCCGATTGTTGCCGGCCATGCCGGCGATCGCTCTGGATGTCATCCGCTCGCTGCAGGACAGCGACCTGGACGTAGACGCCCTGGCACGCCGGATCTCTCAGGACCAGGCCATCGCAGCCCGGGTCCTGCGGGTGGCCAACTCGCCCTTCTACGGCCTGCAGAAACAGGTCGGCTCAATCCATGATGCGATTGTCGTCCTCGGACTCTCGACGGTTCGTTCGCTGGTCCTGGCCGCCTCGATGATCACCCGCCTGCCGGGCGGGGACGCACGCGGCTTCAGCCAGGGAGCCTTCTGGCGCCACGGGCTGGGCACGGCGGCTGCGGCAGAGTCCCTGGCCCGGGTCCTGCAGCGCCCCCCCGAACTGATGTTCATCACCGGCCTGCTCCATGACATCGGTCGGTTGGCGATGGTATCCCTGTATCCGGATACCTTCGCGGCACTGCGGGAGCAGGCAATCCGCGAGGACCGCCCCCTGGGGCTGCTGGAAACCGACTGCTTCGGCTTCGATCACGCCGAAGCCGGGGCAAGCCTGGCCGCGCTGTGGAACTTCCCACCCGCCATCGTCGATGCCATCGGCCGGCACCATACGCCGGGCGGCACCCCACCCGGCAGCCTGGTGGGGATCATCCACTACGCCGATGCGATTGCACGGGCGCTCGAGCTCGATGGCGAGGCCGATGGGCAAGTCCCCCACCTTGACCAGACCACCATCGACGGACTGGGGGTCAGCTGGGAACAACTGAACAGCGTGCTCGAGGAAACCCAGAGCCGCTTCGAGAGCTGTCGTCTGATGCTGGGCTGAATCCATGCCACCCGATACACCGCGCAGCGTCATCCCTGCCTCTCCCTACCGCATCCCGGGCAGCCTGTTTCCGCTGGCCGAGTCGTTCAACACCGGCATCCTGCTGCACCGGGGTGGCCCGGTCTTGTTCGCCAACCTGGCCATGTCACGCCTCACCGGCCTGCCTGCCGAGGAGCTGGCCCGCCGGGATTTCTGGGATCTATTTCCCGCCCAGGTGCGCGACCAGGGGCGCGCCCTGCTGGCCAGGGACGATCATGCGGCCCGCTATGAAACCCTGCTCCTCACGGCAGCGTCCGAAGAGCGCTGGGTGGAACTGTCCATCGCCACCGAGACGATCCAGGGCGAGGCGACCTTCGTCTGCAGCTTCATCGACATCACCGAACGCAAGCATGCGGAGATGGCCCAGAAGCAGACCCAGCAGCTGATGACCCAGATCATCGATGGCGACCCGGTCCCCACCCTGGTCATCAATGCCAGGCACGTGGTCACCCACTGGAACCACGCCTGCGAGCAGGTCATCGGCATCCCGGCCCGGAGCATCGTCGGCACCCGGCGGCAGTGGTCGGCGTTCTACCGGTCCGAGCGACCGATCATGGCCGACCTGATCGTCTCCGGTCAGATGGAGGCCATCGTCGATCATTACGGCACCAAGAACCTGCGCCGTTCGCCGGTGATCGAGGGCGCCTACGAAGCGGAAGACTTCTTTCCCCACATGGGCGACCAGGGGCGCTGGCTGCACTTCACCGCCGCGCCGCTGCGCAATGCCCATGGCGAGATCATCGGCGCCATCGAAACCCTGCAGGACGTCACCGAACGCAAGAACGCCGAGGCCGGTCTGCTCCGCCTGCAGGCCGACCTGGAGGCCACGGTGGCGATCCGCACCGAGCAGTTGCAGCAGGCCAAGGCCCGCCTGGAGGAGGACATCGAGCGCCGCGAGCGGGCCGAAGAGGAGTTGCTGAAGCGCTACACCGAACTGACCGAGCTGAACTGCCGGCTGCACGAGGCCCAGGAACAACTGGTGCAGTCCGAGAAGATGGCCTCCATCGGCCAGCTTGCCGCAGGGGTGGCCCACGAGATCAACAACCCGATCGGCTACGTGCACTCCAACATCCGCAGCCTGAAGGGCTACATCGACCAACTGCTGGACGTGGTCGATGCCTACGCCGCACGGGAAGGCGCCCTGCCCCCCGCCGAGGCCGCCGCCCTCAGGCAGATCCGCGAGGCGGCCGACTTCGACTACATCCGGGACGACATCCACGCCCTGCTGCGGGAGTCGGAGGAAGGCACTGAGCGGGTCCGCAAGATCGTCCAGGACCTGCGCGACTTCTCCCGCGCCGATGCCACCCAGGACTGGCAAGCCGCCGACCTGCACCACGGCATCGACAGCACCCTCAACATCGCCAGCAACGAGATCAAGTACCGGGCCGATGTGCAGAGGGAATACGGCGTGCTGCCCTTCGTCGAGTGCCTGCCGTCCCAGCTCAACCAGGTCTTCATGAACCTCTTTGTGAATGCCGCCCAGGCCATGCCGGATGATCGCCGCGGCCTGATCACGATCCGCACGGGCGTGGCCGACGAGCAGGTATGGATCGAGGTACACGACAACGGAAAGGGCATTCCGCCAGATATCATCGCCCGCATCTTCGACCCCTTCTTCACCACCAAACCGGTCGGCAAGGGCACCGGGCTGGGCCTGTCCCTGTCCTACGGCATCATCCAGAAACACCACGGCAAGATCAGCGTGAGCAGCACCCCCGACGTCGGCACCACCTTCCGCATCACCCTGCCCATCCATCACCCGGCCTCCAGCGGAGCCCCGCAATGACCTCTTCCCCCGACAACGCCCCCTTCACACTGCTCTGCGTGGACGACGAAGCCAACATCCTGTCTTCCCTGCGCCGCCTGTTCCGCCCCCACGGCTATACGGTCCTCACGGCCACCGGGGGAGCCGAGGGGCTGGAGATCCTCGGCAAGCAGCCGGTGGACCTGATCATCTCCGACATGCGCATGCCCGGCATGGACGGCGCGGCTTTCCTGGCCGAGGCGCGCAAGCGCCACCCGGACACGGTGCGTCTGCTGCTGACCGGCTATGCCGACATGGACTCGACCATCGCTGCCATCAACGCGGGCCAGATTTCCCGCTACATCGCCAAACCCTGGAATGACCAGGACGTGGTGCTGACAGTCCGGGAGGCCCTTGAGCGCAAGGCCCTTGAGCGGGAGAAGCACCGCCTGGAGGCCCTCACCCAGGCCCAGAACATCGAGCTGAAGGCGCTCAACGCCAGCCTCGAGGACAAGGTGGAGGCGCGGACCAAAGAGCTCAAGGCGGCCCACGAGAAACTGAAGCAGCAGTTCCTGACCTCGATCCGGGTCTTCTCGAACCTCATCGAGCTCCGCGAAGGCGTGATTTCCGGCCACTCCCGGCGCGTCGCCGATCTGGCCCGCAAGATCGCCCTCAAGCTCAACTTTCCTTCCGCCGACGTGCAGGATGTGATGCTCTCCGGGCTGCTCCACGATGTCGGCAAGATCGGCCTGCCCGACGAGCTGCTGTCCAAGCCGGTATCGCACATGAGTGGCGACGAGCTGGGCCTGCTGCGCAAGCATCCCGTCACCGGCCAGGCCGCCCTGATGGGCATCGAAAACCTGCGCAAGGCCGGCACCTTCATCCGCGCTCACCACGAACGCTGGGATGGCCAGGGCTATCCCGACCGCCTGTCAGGCCTGGCGATTCCTTACGGAGCCCGGGTGCTAGCGGTCGCCAACGATTTCGACAGCCTGCAGATCGGCAGCCTGTCGCCACGCAAGATGAAGCAGGACGAAGCGCTCGCCTTCATCCAGCAGAACCGGGGCAAGCGCTATTGCCCCCAGGTGGTGGATGCGCTCATCGAAGTACTCGGTGCGGCGGAAACGGCCAGCCAGACCGGGCATGAGCTGAACCCCTCGTCTCTCAAGCCTGGCATGGTGCTGGCGCGGGACCTGGTGACCCGCGACGGAGTCATGCTGCTGGCCGCCGACTTCGTGCTGGACGAGAGCCTGATCCGCCAGCTCCGGGAGCTGGAAGCCTCGGAGGGCATCCGCCTGTCGATCGCCATCCGGCCCGACAGGCACCCCTGAGCGGCCTCCGTCAGGCTCCGCGCGGGGCCGTGCCACAGGCCTGCATGCCGGGCATCGAGACCTCGCACCCCAGTACCTCGAGCAGGGCATCCACCGGCATCGGCCGGGCGAACAGATAGCCCTGGATCAGATGGCAATCGCGGGCCGACAGGGCGGACAGCTGGGACACCGTCTCGACGCCCTCCGCCACCACCTCCAGCCCCAGGCTGTGGGCCAGACCGATGACCGCCTCGACAATCGCGATACCTTGCCCGTCGTCCAGCTCATTGACGAAGGAGCGGTCGATCTTCAAGGTATCCACGGCCAGCCGACGCAGATAAGCCAGGGATGAATACCCCGTACCGAAGTCGTCGACGGCCACCCGCACCCCCATCTCGCGCAGCTGTGCCAGGATCACCGTGGCATAGTCCAGATCGCGCATCAGCACGGTCTCGGTCAGTTCGAATTCGATCCGCTGCGGCGACACCCCCGCCGCGTCCAGCACGGCACGCACGGTGGGGATGAGCTGGGTGTCCATGAAATTGACCCCGGACAGGTTGATGCAGAACCGGAAATCCGGCGGCAGCCGGGCTTCCAGCATCGCAATGTCGGCACACACCCGCTCGATCACCGCCCGGCTGAGGGGCACGATCATGCCGGTCTCCTCGGCCAGGGAGATGAACTCCGGCGGGGGGATCGCCCCCCGTGACAGATGCGGCCAGCGCACCAGTGCCTCGGCCTTCACCACGGCCCGCCGATGCAGGTCGACGATGGGCTGATAGACGACGCGCAATTCATCGTCGCCGATCGCGCGCCGCAGATCCCCCTCGAGGGTGAAGCGCAGGAAGGCTGCCACCTTCATTTCCTCGGAAAACAGGGCGACCTGCTCGCCGGTGACGCGCTTGGCGCGGTTGAGGGCCGTCTCCGCCGCCTTGAGAAGGGCATCGGCGTCGGTCGCATGATCGGGCATCACCGCCAGGCCGATCCTGGCCGACAGGGTGATCTCCTGCCCGGGCACGCGGATCGGCGCACGCACCGCCTGCAGCAGGCTCTCGGCCACCGCGATGATGGCGTCCGTGTCACCGGCATCGCTGAGCAGCACGCCGAACTCATCCGCCGCCAGGCGGGCCACCTTGAGGCGCGGCAGCGCGCCGCCCCCGGCCGGCTCGGCAGGCGCCCGGTCGCCCATGCATTCTCGCAGGCGGTGGCCGATCACCTGCAAGACCTGGTCACCCCGCTCGGGGCCGAGGCTGTCGTTGATGCGCGCAAAGCGGTCGAGGTCCACCACCATCACGGCGCACCGGCTGTCGTTGCGCAGGCCACGGGCCACCGCGCCGAGCAGGCTCTCACGGAAGAACTCGCGGTTGGGCAGGCCGGTGAGGTGATCGAAGTACGCCAGCTGGCGGATGCGACGCTGGGCATCCACGTGATCGCTGATGTCCTGGGCGCTGCCCTCCATCACCAGCTGGCCCCGCCCGTCCCGCACATCACCCGGCTCGGCTGTCTCCAGCACCGTGCGCACGCTGCCATCCGGCCACACGACGCGATAGGTCAGCTGGTAGCCGATGCCCTTGCGGGCCCCTTCCACGGCGGCGGTCACGGCGGCCCGGTCACTGGCATAGACGTGACCGAGGACTGCATCCATGCCGGTGCCGAAGGCCTGCGGCGACTGGCCGAACAGCCGGTAGTACTGGTCCGAACGCTGTACCCGATCCTCCTCCACGAACCATTCCCAACTGCCCAGCCGGGCAATGCGCTGGGCATTGGAGAGGCTCTCCTTGTTGCGGGTGAGCTCCTTCATCGCCTGCGCGGAACTCAGCACGTAGCGGATGCGGAAACGCAACAGCGTCCAGTTGATGGGCTTGGAGATGAAGTCGGTGGCCCCCGCGTCGAAGGCGCGCTGTACCGATTCGCTGTCGTCCAGCCCGGTGAGCATGATGATGGGCACCAGCGCTCCGCTCGGCCGGGCCCGTAGCTGCTGGCACACATCGAAGCCGCTGAGGCCGGGCATCATCACATCCAGCAGGACGAGATCCGGCAGGGTGCTGTCGAAGGCACTCAGCGCCTGGTAGCCATCCGCCGCCTCGAGGGTGGCAAAGCCGCCCTCACGCAGCGCCTCGGTGGCCATCATGCGGGTCAGGGGGTCGTCGTCCACGACCAGGACTTGAGCATGTTCGCTTGGCGTCATCGTTCCGTCGGGCTCATCGCCCCGTCCAGTAAATCCGTACTAACCAGTTGTTCGCGGAGGAGTACATCCTTGCAGGCATCCCAGGCTTCGGCAAGCCTCTCCACGTCGGCCGCGGTGGGCACCTGGCCCTCCTTGATCCGCTCATCCAGGCTGCGTGCGCGGGAGGCCAGCCTCACCGCACCGACGGCCAGGCACCCGGATTTCATCTTGTGGGCCAGGGCACGCACACCCTGAACATCCCCCGCGGCAAGGGCCGCCCGCAAACCTGCCACATTACGCTCGGTTTCACCCACGAAAAGCGGCAGCAGCCGCTGCAGCATCGGCGAGGCCCGGTTGCCGTTGACCCCGGGCAGGGACATCAGCAGATCGACGTCCATCGCCGTCTCGACGTCGCGCCCCACCTGCACCGGCGGATCGGGAAGGATCCGCGGGAAGGAGGTGTCAGGGTCGGACGGCAGGGCCTCCCGCAGCCAGCGGCTCAACACCGCCCACAGCTGCTCGCGGGACACCGGTTTGACCAGATAGTCATCCATGCCGGCAGCCAGGCAGGCATCCCTGTCCTCCTTGAGGGCGTTGGCGGTCAGCGCCACCACCGGCATGCGGGGCAGACCCTGGGCCGCCTCGTGGGCGCGGATGCCCAGCGTGGCCTGACGGCCGTCCATCTCGGGCATCTGGATATCCATCAGGACCAGGTCGAAGCGGGCCTCGCAACAGGCATCGAGGGCCTTGCGCCCGTTCTCCGCCGCGGAGACCCGGCACCCCAGGGATTCGAGCACGGCGGTCACCACCTCCCGATTGACCGGATGGTCCTCCACCACCAGCACATGGGCGGCGAGCGTCCGCGGGACGGCCGGGTCGGATACATCCTCCGGGCCTGGCTCGCGCCCGAGGACGCGCAGCACATCGAGGCCGGTGAAGGGCTCGGCGAGCAGATGGGTGGCCCCCGCCGCCTCCAGCACCGGCGCATTGTCGCGGCCGGCATCGCAGATGCCCACCCGCGCCGGCCCACCGGGCCGAGCGCCGAGGACGCGCAGGCATTCGATGCCCTTGCCCGCGTCAAAGGCCGGATCGACGATCACCCAGTCGAAGCCGGTGTCGACGGCCAGCATCTCATCCACCGCAGGCACATCGAAGGCCAGTTCAGTCCGGCAGCCGAGGAAGAGCAACTGCTCGGCCAGCGCGTCACGCAGACGCGAATCACCGAGGGCCAGCAGCGCCGCGCTGCCGGACAGGGGACGCTCCAGCTCACGAGGGGCCGGGCTCGCACCCACCTCGAACTCGGCCCAGAAACAGGACCCCTGGCCAGGCTCGGTGAGATAACCGATGCTGCCGTCCATCAGCTCAACCAGTTGCTTGGCGATGGACAGGCCCAGACCGGTGCCGCCAAAGCGGCGCGCCATGGAGTTGTCGGCCTGGGAGAAGGACTGGAACAAGCGCGCCCCCGCCTCCCGCGGCACACCGATGCCGGTATCGCGCACCTCGGCGCGCAGACGCAGACGGCCCTTGGCAGCTCCCGCAACCGGGAAAAGACGGATCGCGATCTCGCCCTTCTCGGTGAACTTCTGGGCGTTGGAGAGCAGATTGTTCAGCACCTGGCGGACCCGCAGGCCGTCACCGACGGCCCGCTCGGGAACCTGCCGGTCCACGTGCAGGCGCAGGCGCAAGCCACGCTCGTGGGTCGACACGGCGAACAGGGTGGCCACCTGATCGACGGTATCCCTGAGGGAGAACGGCAGCGCTTCGAGCTCGAGCCGGCCGGCCTCGATCTTCGACACATCCAGCACATCGTTGATGATCTCCATCAACGAATGGGCGGAATTGCCAAGCATGTCCACAAAGCGCGCCTGACGACCGGCCAGAGGGGTCTGGCGCAACAACCCGATCATGCCCAGCACCCCGTTCATCGGGGTCCGGATCTCGTGGCTCATGTTGGCCAGGAACTGGGACTTGGCCCGGCTGGCCGCCTCAGCCTGCTCCTTGGCCGCCTGCAGCTCGGCGGTACGGGCAGCCACCTCCGAGGCGAGGTGCTCCCGGTGCAGGATGAGCTCCCGGTCGCGGGTCGCAATCTCGCCCAGCATGCCGTTGAAACCGGCGATGAGCTCGCCCACTTCGTCCGCATAGCCGGCCGGCGCCCGCAGGTCGTAGCGCTTCTGGGCGCCCACCTCGCGGACCACCAGGGCCCAGTTGCTGGATGGGATCGACGATCATCCCCTGAACGCGGCGGACGAACAGGGCAGCCGCCAGCAGAGCCACCAGCAGCCCGAGGAAGGCAAAGCCGATCCACAGGGCCAGGCGACCGAGGATGGGTTGCAGGTTGAACTCCAGGATCAGGCACCCCTGCTCCTCGCCGTCGCTGACCAGGCGCTGGCTCACCACCAGGCTCAGCATGCTCCAGCGCGACGACTTGCCCGCCCCGATGGTCTTCAGGCGGGCGATCTGATCCGGCTGGGCGCGCAAGGCCACCGGATAGGTGGCAAACACGGCGCCATCGGGGCGCAGCAGCATGGCCGCAGACACCCGCTCGTGGTAGCGCAGGGAGGCCAGCAGGGAGTCCGCAACGCGGGGGTCGTCGAAGCGCAACGGCGATATCGCACTGTCGGCGACGATCTCGGAGAGGGTCCGCGCATCGTCGTCAGCACGGCGCAACTCTCCGCGCACCTCGAGCATGAAGATGGTCAACAAGGCCACCCCCAGGGCAATCAGCACACTGAAGCGAACCACCATCCCGAGCTTGGCGCCGATGGGGAGATCCTTCAGGGCCTTCATCTCCCCCCCCTTTCCACACCGAGTACCTGCCGGCCAAGCCTCAGGAGCTGGGAGCTGGCGCGCAGGTTGTCGCGCAACAGGGGCCCCTGGTTGATATCAAAACGGACCCGCTGCTCCTCGATGACCAGCCCTATCCCCCCGCCGGCCTCGACAAAGCCGTCGATGTCGCTAACGGTCAGCACCGCGCGCTCGGAAAGCCCGCGCAGGATCACCCCCATGCGGCGCTCCTCCGACCCGGAGATGAACACGAGATGGCAGTCGGCAGCCTGCTCGAGGCTGTCGGCCTGGCGGACACGCACCTCACGCCCCTGTACCTGGCGCCCCTCCAGCCCCTCCAGGGCCCCACCGAAGGGGTCCCGGCCCAGCACGCAGATGCGCAGAGGCGCCCCGGCCGGCAGGCGCCCTGCCGGCCACTCGATGTAACGGGCGAAGTTGAGCAGGTAGGCCGCCTTGATCTGGTATTCGCGGGACGGAGGACCCGCGAGCGCCGGCAGCACCACAAGCAGAGCGGTGGCGCGCAGCAGCCGACGGAGGAGGCCCTGTTTCACGGCAGCATCCTCAGTAGCGCCAGACACCCTGCAGATAGCCCCGGCGGGGCTGATAGACGGGCTGGCCCGGGAAGAAGTTCGACACGTACTCGAGGTGCAGGGGGTCGAAGAGGTTCTGGATCCCGAGGGACAGGTCGAACAGCGGCCCGACACGCCAGCCATAATGGAGATCGACTGCGGTGTAGGCGGCCACACCCGCCGCACCGATGGACCCGACCCGACGCAGGATCAGGTCGAACTCGTGTCCCTGCCCGGCATTGAACATGGTGCGCAGACTTGCCCAATGATGGGGTGATGTGGTCTCCAGCCCCTTTCCGTAAGCCTCGAGGGCCAGGTCGCTGCTCGCCTTGGCCCGGGTATCCATGACCGTGTAGCTTGCTTGCAGGCGGAGGCTGGAGGTAACCGGAAGATCGACCCCGAGCTCCAGGCCATGGCTCCGCGCTTCGCTGACATTGCTCCGGTACAGCAGCTGCGTCGGTGCATAAAAGGGCGGTATAGGGATAGGCAGCCCTGGGAAACCGAGCCCATTCGGATCCGAATACGTGCCAATCAGACGGCGGTAGTCGTTATAGAAGGCCACGGCTTCCAGCGTCGCGTTCCCGAGCATGCGGCGGTAGCCCAGCTCGAAGGCATCGAGCCGCTCGGCGCGGCGGTTCCAGCGTGGTCCCGGGCTGGAGATCGTCGCCACCGCTGGGAAAGGCGCTTGGGGTGGGGCAGCACTGAAGCCGTAGAGAATGGTGGCATCGCTCTCCCCGATGGATGGCGTCCGCGCAGCCCTCGACCAGCTGGTCCACAGGCTGTCATCGACGCTCGGCGTCCACATCAGGCGCGCGGTCGGCTGGGGCTCGAAGCGGGTCATGCTGGAGTACTCGAAGCGCCCTCCCAGCGTCAGCTTCCATGTCTTGGGCACCAAGGTGATCTCATCCTGCACGAAGGCGCTCAGGACCCGCGAATGACGCCGGGCAGGATCGACCGCCAGAATGCTGGTGGTCGCCATGATCTCAGTTCTCACGTAGCGGGCCCCAAGCCCCCACATCAGTTCATGGGCCCCCTCGGGCGCCAGGCGGTGCTGGAAATCCACATCGATCGTGTCGACCGTGCCACGCCCATAGGAGCCTACATTGGCAAACTGATGGTCCAAATAGGCCTGCAGGGAGGCCTCTCCGCCCAGCCAGCCCCAGTTGCGCCGCCCCTGCAGGCTGCTCCCCTCGAACTCGAAGCTGATCGGATAAAGCCCCTGAAAGCCGGCCACCGAGGAACTTACGATGTTCTCGGCACTGGTCCGGCGATAGGCGTTTCCCAGCACTGACCAGGCATCCTCGCCCGAACCGGCACCATCGAGGCGGAAACCCGCACTCCAGCCCCGATTGCTGTCGGAGTCCTCGCGATCACCGGCAGAACGGGAGCGAGACAGCTCGCTCCCCTTGATATAAACCCGTCCCGCCCCGGCGTCCCCCAGGTCGAAGCCCTGACGCACAGCCATCGTGGGCCTCCCCTTGTCATCGATGCCCGCGGAAACCAGCCCACCCCGGGTGGAGGTGGCCTTGCGCGTGACGATGTTGATGACACCATTGACCGCGTTGGCCCCCCACAGGGACGCCCCGGCGCCGCGGATGACCTCGATGCGCTCGACATCCTCGAGCAGGATGTCCAGAGACTCCCAGAACACACCGGAGAACAGCGGGCTATAGACGCTGCGTCCATCGATCTGAACCAGCAGCCTGTTGGAGAAGCGGCCGTCGGTTCCCCTCACCCCGACCGCCCAGCGCCCGGAACCGATCTGCGACACGGTCACCCCGGGCACCTCGCGCAAGGCCTCCGGAATGCTGCGCGCACCGCTGCGACGAATCTCCTCGGAGGACAAGACCGTGACCGCGGCCGGTGTATCAGAGAGCTTCTGCGCCTTGCGGGACACCGTGGCCACGTCGAGACGGGCCAGTTCCTCAAGGGTCAGATCAACCAGCGGTGCCTCCCCCCCCTGCGCCGCTGAACATCCCACCACGACGGAAGCCAGGAAACCGGCTTTGACTCGGTTCATTTTGAAACTCTCTATGCATTGCGATGACAGGCAGGCACGCCATCCCCGACTGCCTGCCCCTGATGCCGAATTGTCGTGGATATGCCTGCGTATGCACAGCACGGACTCCACATTTCCCGCCAGAACAACTTACAACACCTTACATCTGCAACAAAAAGTGACACACCACCGCCGGACGCCGCCCGGCATGGCGCGGCCATATCGCCATTTCCCACGCGGCCGGGTCGGCCCCCTCCTCCATCGGCTACAATTGCAGGCTTTCGTAATTCGCACCCGGCGCCGCGCCGCACCGCCTGCGCCCGTCAAGCCTGTCAAGGTAGGACCCAGATGACCGCTCCCAAAACCGCCGCCGAAGAATCGACCCCCAGCAACTTCATCCGCAACCTCATCGACGAAGACCGCCGCCTCGGCAAATGGGACGGGCGTGTCGAAACCCGCTTTCCGCCCGAGCCCAACGGCTACCTGCACTATGGTCACGCCAAGAGCATCTGCCTCAACTTCGGGCTGGCCGAGGCCTACGGTGGCGCCTGCCACATGCGCTTCGACGACACCAACCCGACCAAGGAAGAGCAGGAGTACGTCGACGCCATCATCGAGGCGGTGCAGTGGCTGGGGTTCGACTGGCAGCAGCATCTCTACTTTGCGTCGGACTACTTCGACAAGATGTATGCGATGGCGGAACACCTGATCACCGTCGGCAAGGCCTATGTGGACTCCCTGTCCGCCGAGGAGATGCGTGCCTACCGGGGCACCCTGTCGGCACCGGGCAAGGACAGCCCCTACCGCAACCGCAGCGTGACCGAGAACCTGGAGCTGTTCCAGCGCATGAAGGCCGGTGAGTTTCCCGACGGCACCCACATCCTGCGGGCCAAGATCGACATGGCCTCGCCCAACATCAACCTGCGCGACCCGGCCATCTACCGGATCCGCCACGCCACCCACCACCGCACGGGTGACCGCTGGTGCGTCTATCCGATGTACACCTTCGCCCATCCGATCGAGGACGCGCTGGAGGATGTGACCCACTCCATCTGCACCCTGGAGTTCGAGGACCAGCGCCCCTTCTACGAATGGCTGCTGGAGTCCCTCGCCGACGGCGGCTTCTTCCAGCGTCCGGTGCCCCGCCAGATCGAGTTCGCCCGCCTCAACCTCACCTACGTGGTGCTGTCCAAGCGCAAGCTGATCCAGCTGGTCGAGGAGAAGCACGTGGCAGGCTGGGACGACCCGCGCCTGCCGACCCTGATCGGTGCCCGCCGCCGGGGCTTCACGCCCGAGGGCTTCCGCCTGTTCGCCGAGCGGATCGGCGTCTCCAAGGCCGACTCCTGGATCGACATGAGCGTGCTCGAAGACTGCATGCGCGAACACCTCAACGAAGCCGCCGAGCGTCGCGTGGCGGTGCTTGATCCGCTCAAGCTGATCATCACCAACTACCCGGAAGGCCATTCCGAACGCTGCCACGCCCCCAACCACCCGCTGCACCCGGAGCTGGGCAAGCGCGAGATGCCCTTCAGCCGTGAGCTGTGGATCGAGCGGGAAGACTTCATGGAAACCCCGGTGAAGGGCTATCACCGCCTCTACCCGGGCAACATGGCCCGCCTGCGCTACGGCTTCGTGGTCAAATGCACCGGCTGCGAGAAGGATGCCGACGGCAACATCACCGCCGTGCTGTGCGAGTACATGCCCGACTCCAAGTCTGGCACCCCCGGTGCCGACACCTACAAGGTCAAGGGCAACCTCCACTGGGTCTCCGTTGCCCACGCCTACACCGCGGAAGTGCGCCTCTATGATCGCCTCTTTGCCCATGCCTATCCCGGCAACCGGCGCGACGGCGACCCCGAAGGCCTCGAACGGGATTTTCTGGACGACATCAATCCGGACAGCCTGCGCGTCGTCACCGCCCAGCTGGAGCCCGCCCTCCGTGCCGCTCGCCCCGAGGCCCGCTTCCAGTTCGAACGGCACGGCTATTTCGTGGCTGACCGGGTCGACACCCGCGACGGCGCGCCGGTTTTCAACCGTACTGTCACCTTGCGGGACGCCTGGAAGAAATAAGTACTCCACGTGACCACAAAGCGACACGGACAGCGTCATGATGGCCGTGGCATCGGCGCATGCCACTGAGTTTGGCTCACTGGCTTAAGCTTTGGGAGGTCCTGCCGATTACAAATGGCTGAACCGTTCGTTGTCCGATTTCTCCTGCATGAATCCAGGATGAATCAGACTCAACCCAGACCCCGCCAGGCCATCGCATTGCATGCTGAGCAATCTATCGATCCGTGTACGCCTCCTGCTGGCCAGTACCGTGGTCCAGATCGTCATGCTGACACTGCTGCTCAGCAACAGCGGCCGGTTGATGAACGAGGCCACCACGGCCAGCCTGAACACACTCATCGCGCAAAACGCCGCCATCCTGAACGTGGTGACCGCCACCTTCGTCCCGCAAGGGCGTTACACGGATCTGCAGGATGCGCTCGGCGAGCTTCTCAATGAAACCAACGAGGGACTGGTCTACGTCCGGATCGTGGACAGCGCCAGCAAGACCCGGGTCAGCGCCGGCTTGCCGGGCATGAGCGCCCTGCCGCAACCCGATGACCTGTCATCCCTCAACCTTTCGGCCGGCCCGCACTCGAGTCTGATCCACATCCGCCGTCCGGTCCTGCTGGAAAAGAACCAGGTGGGTTTCGTGCAGTTCGGTGTCTCCGTCTCGGCACTGAGCCTGGCACGCCAGCGCATCCTAAGCCAGGGCATCGCCATCGCCAGCGCGGAGATCCTGCTGACCCTACTGCTGCTCGGCGCGGTGGGCTACCTGATGACCCGCAACCTGGGCCGCCTCCTCCGCGGCAGCCAGGCCATCGCCGCAGGCCAGCTGTCCCACCGCCTCCCCGACCAAGGCAGGGACGAACTCGCGCAGCTGTGCCAGCATTTCAACCGGATGGCGGAAGCCCTGCAGTCCCGGATCCAGGAACTCGAAAGCACCGCCCGCCAGCTGACCCTCAGCGAGGAGCGCTACGCCCTGGCCACACGCGCCGCCAACGACGGCCTGTGGGACTGGGACATCGTCAGCAACAAGACCTACTACGCCCCCCGTTTCGCGGAGATCCTCGGCCTTTCCCCCGAGGACATGCAGGCGCGCCAGACCGCCATCGTGAACTACCTCCACCCGGACGACCGCGAGCCCTTCCGGCTGCGCCTGATCGCCCACCTCAAGCGGGAGTCGGCCCAGTTGATGGTCGAGCACCGGGTCATCCATGCCGACGGCAGCTACCGCTGGGTGCTCACCTGCGGGATGGCGGTCTTCGATCCGGTCAGCGGCCGAGCCCTGCGCATGGCGGGCTCCATCAGCGACATCCACTTGCGCAAACGTGCCGAGGACCAGCTGATCCATGACGCCCTCCACGATGGCCTGACCGGGCTGGCCAACCGGGCCCTGTTCGTCGAGCACCTGCAGAACACCCTGCGTCACGCCGACCGGGTGGCCGGCAGTCTGTTTGCCGTGCTGCACATCAACATCGAGCGCTTCCACGTGGTCAACGACAGCCTGGGGTATTCATCCGGCGACGACCTGCTGCGCCTGGTCGCCGCCCGCATCCAGGCGCTGGCCCGCCCCGGCGACGTGGTCGGCCGCATCGGCGGCGACCAGTTTGCGGTGCTGCTCAACGACATCTCCGACACCGGCGAAGCCATCCGCTTCTCGGAACAGCTCCAGACCCGCCTCGCCGAAAACGCGGAGCTGAACGGACACAACCTCTACCCCAAGACCCGCATCGGCGTGGCCCTGGGCAGCGGTGGCTTCCACAACGCGGAAGACCTGATCCGCGACGCCGACAACGCCATGAACCGCTCGCGCAGCAGCCCCGAGAACACCATCACGGTGTTCCAGTCGGCGATGCACCAACAGGTCATGCGCGACCTGCAGCTCGAATCCCAGCTCCGCGCCGCCCTGCAGGGCCAGGAACTGGTCGCCCATTTCCAGCCCATCGTCGACCTTGCCTCGGGGCGGACCTCTGGCTTCGAAGCCTTGGTCCGCTGGCCCCAGGGCAACTCGCGGCGGGTCGGGCCCGACGTGTTCATCCCCCTTGCCGAATCCCTCGGCCTGGTCCACGAACTCGGCATGCAGATGCTGGACCAGAGCTGCCGGGAGCTCCGCTCTTGGCGGGACCTCGGCCTCGCCGACGACCACGTGACGATCAGCGTCAACCTCTCCGCCCGACAACTCACCCAGACCGACCTGGCCGACCAGATCGTCAGCTGCATCGAACGCCACGACCTTCCACCCAGCGCACTGAAGCTCGAAATCACCGAAGGCACGCTGGTCACGCGCAAGGAGCTGGCCACCAGCCAGCTGAGCAAGCTACGCGCAAAAGGCCTGAAGATCCTCATCGACGACTTCGGCACCGGCTACTCATCCCTCAGCTACCTGCATGCCATCCCCTGCGACACCATCAAGCTGGACGGCTCGTTCATCCGCGAGATCGAGCGCGATACCCGCCTGCGGGCCATTGTCGGTACGAGCATCCGCCTCGCCCATGAGCTGGGCATGAGCGTCGTGGCCGAATGCATTGAAACCCGCGCCCAGGCCGACCTCCTCCAGGAGCTCGGTTGCGACTACGGTCAGGGCTTCCTTTTTGCCCCCGCACAAACTTCGGAGAAAGTCAGGGAATGGCTCGCCGCTCAACTCAAACCGGCCCAGGGAAGCCTTGCATGAAACACCTCGCCGCCATCCTTCTGGCTACCCTCCAGATCCACGCAGGCACCGCTCTGGCCACGGAGGTCGCATCACCATCGCCCTTCAGCGTGTCGGGCTTCGGCACACTCGGCGCCGTACGCACTGACAAGGACAACCGGGCCTTCCGCAGCAGCACCACGCAAAGCAGCGGCGCCAGCACCGACTTCGACTTGTCCGTGGACTCGGTCCTCGGGCTACAAGCCACCTACAAGTTCAGTAGCGCGCTGGATGTGACACTTCAGTCGGTCGTGCGCAAGGACTCGTCGAACAGCTATGACCCCACGCTGAGCTTTGCCTTCCTGCGGATCCAGGCCACACCCGAACTCACCCTGCGCGCCGGACGCATGCGCACGCCCTTCTTCCTTTACTCGGACTCGCTGAATCTGAATTATGTGACTCCCTGGGTCCGCCCACCCGTCGAAGTTTACAGCCTGAATCCGTTTGCCAATCTCGACGGACTGGACGCCTTCTACCGGCTGCCAGTCAGCGGCATGGAACTCGAACTGCACGCCTACGAGGGGAGGAGCGATCTCGACGCCCGTGAAAGCACCGGCAACCTCACCCGCATCCGCGGCATCAAAGCCTCGCTCAGTGCTTCCAGGCTGACCCTGCACGCCAACTTTGCCAAAGCCGATCTGGCCATGTACTGGAACGGCCCGACCTTCGTAGCACTCGGCAACCAGCTGATCGCCACTGGCAACGGGCAGATCCTTGAACAGATCACGGGTTCTGGCAGCCCCACCACATTCATTTCCACCAGCTTCCAGTACGACGACAACCGCCTGCTGCTGATCGGCGAATACGCAGCGCGGATGATGGAGCGCTACAGCGCCAGCGCCATCGGTTGGTACCTGACCGGTGGCTACCGCCTCGGTTCGATCACCCCCTTCGCCACCTTCGCCCGGCAGCATCAGGTAGCCACCGACAACGCGGCCAATACCGGGAATCCATCGGCAGATGCCGCATTGAAGATGCTCAACTTTGCCCGCAACAAGGCGCAGACCAGCATCGCCGCAGGCATTCGCTGGGACGTGACACGCAACCTGGCCTTGAAAACCCAGCTAGAGCGCATTCAGCCTGGCCCGGACGGCCTGGGTATCCTCATATCCAGCACACCGGTGACCAACTTCAGTCCGGGCGGCCCGGTTCATGTGTTCAGCCTCTCGGCCGACTTCGTCTTCTGAGCCCATGCGCACTTTCCACGCTTTCCTGATCGGCATACTTCTGGCCTGCACCAGTGCAGCGCAAGCCGAAGTGGTCCTGGTCACCAGCGCGCGCAGCGGCCCGATCGAGCTCAGTCGCGAGCAAGCGGAAAAACTCTATCTCGGCCGTAGCACGACCTTGGGCGACGGCACCCCGGTCAATCTGGTGGACCTGCCCAATGGAAGCACCCGGGACGAGTTCTACCTCAAGCTGACCGGCAAGAACCCCACCCAGATCCAGGCCTACTGGTCCCGCATCGTCTTCACCGGTCGGGCCAACCCGCCCAAGGAGGCTGGCAGCATTGCCGAAGCCCGGCAATGGCTGACCGACACACCAAACATCATCGGCTATCTGGATCGGAGTGATGCCACAACCGGTCTTCGTATCCTGCTGCGACTGCCCTGAAAACCCCAATATCGAGAAAAACTGCCGAATTAATGCAAATTTGCGTTAGGTCAGGAAATAGTTGCATTTGCATTCATTTGGCGGCCCTAAAATCCGCTGCTATCGCCAATGCGCCGGCAGCCCCGCAATGAAATCCCTGACTCAGTCCCGAAACTACCATTCAAGCAGTTCCCTCACCGCAGGGCAGACACTCATGTGGATCGTCGGCGGCGTAATGCTGATGTTCCTGGTGATCTCCATCCTCTTCGTGGTCAAGCTCGGCTTAGAAGGGCGATTACCCTTCTTCCAGAAACGCCCCAACTCCGTCATCCCGAGCACGCCGGAGAGCAGCGCCCAGAAGGTCACCCCGCCTCCCGTCACCCCGCCCACCCCCGCGAACAGCACGGAGATGCCGGCAGTGGAAGTAACTGGGGACACCCCTCGCCCGGAAGCCAAGGCGAACTTCGTTGCAGGCACCGACAGCGTCCTTCCTGCCGACATCGCCCAGCTCTCCAAGGAAGATCCGAGCAACCGGACCACGGCGCCGTCCAACGCTGCTCCGGAAGCGCATTCTCACGGCGCGTCGGAGCGCGCCGACACCACCACCGATAACGTCGCACGCAGCATCGAAGCCTGGGTCAACGACTGGGCCAGCAAGGACGTAAGCGCCTATCTCTCTCATTACGCACCGGATTTCCGCCCTGCCAACCAGCTCGGCTACACCAGTTGGGTGCAGCAACGGAAGGAGCGGCTGGGACGCCCCGGTGAGATTTCGATCAAGATCTCCAGCCCGGAGATCAAGGTCAACGGTGAGCGCGCAACAGCACGCTTCGTCCAGAATTACACTGGTGGTGGTCAGCGCCTGTCCGAGATCAAGACACTTGAGCTCGTACGCAGCGAGCAACGCTGGCTGATCGTGGCCGAGCGGATCGGCCAATGACCTTAAGCGGGCAGTTCGCCCAGCATCCACCTCAAAAACGAGGCGACCCCACCTTCGTTTGACAAAGCCAGGGCTTTCTCGTATCATTTACGGTTTCCTGCAAACCCTTAATCGGAGTACATCCATGTACGCGGTCATAAAAACCGGCGGCAAGCAGTACCGTGTCACCGTCGGCGAAAAACTCAAAGTAGAACAGATACCGGCTGACGTGGACTCGCAAATCACCATCGACCAAGTCTTCATGGTCGGCGAAGGCGAGTCGGTCAAGATCGGCACCCCCGTTGTGGCTGGCGCCACCGTCACGGCCACCGTGGTTTCCCACGGCCGTCACGACAAGGTCAAGATCTTCAAGATGCGTCGCCGCAAGCACTACCAGAAGCATCAAGGTCACCGTCAGAACTACACCGAGCTTCGCATCGAAGCGATTTCGGCCTAAGCGCAAGGAGTAACCGACATGGCACACAAAAAGGCTGGCGGCAGTTCCCGTAACGGTCGCGACTCAGAAAGCAAACGCCTTGGCGTCAAGCGCTACGGCGGCCAGTTCGTCCTCGCCGGCAACATCATCGTTCGCCAGCGCGGCACCGAATACCACCCGGGCGAAAACGTCGGCATCGGCAAGGATCACACCCTGTTCGCGCTGACCGAAGGCACCGTGCAATTCACCGTCAAGGGCGCCAACAAGCGTCGTACCGTGAACATCGTGCCCGCCGCTGAATAATTTCAGCCGGCAAGCATTCAAAGCCCTATCCCAGATAGGGCTTTTTTTCATTTCGGGGGGCGAATAGAGCTACTGCGCGGCCCGATTCCGCAACTGCAGTGCTCGCTGTACTCAAGTACAGCTGCGCGCTTCGCCGTGGACTCGAACCGCTCGCGACGCTCTCTTCACCCCCCGACACTCCGCCCCATCAGTGAGGCGAAGGTCACTACCGGAAGCACCCATGAAATTTTTCGACGAAGCCCGTATTGAAGTCATCGCCGGAGACGGCGGTAACGGCGCAGCCACGTTCCGCCGCGAAAAATACATCCCCATGGGTGGCCCGGACGGTGGTGATGGCGGCAAGGGCGGCGACGTCTATGCGGTCGCCGACCGCAACCTCAACACCCTGATCGATTTCCGCTACAAGCGCACCTTCCTCGCCGAACGCGGCGAAAACGGACGAGGTGCCGACTGCTACGGCAAGGGCGGCGACGACATCGAGCTGCGCATGCCGGTGGGCACCATCATCTCGCTGCAAGAAACGGGCGAGGTCATCGCCGACCTCGACCACGACGGCAAGCGCGTGCTGATCGCCAAAGGCGGCCGTGGCGGGCTCGGCAACCTGCACTTCAAGACCAGCACCAACCGTGCCCCACGCAAGAAGACCATGGGCCAGGAAGGCGAGCGCAAAAGCCTGAATCTGGAGCTCAAGGTACTGGCCGACGTCGGCCTGCTGGGCATGCCCAATGCCGGCAAATCGACCTTCATCCGGGCCGTGTCATCCGCCAAGCCGAAGGTCGCCGACTACCCCTTCACCACCCTCGCCCCCAACCTCGGCGTGGTGCGCACCTCCGAGAACCGCAGTTTCGTGATCGCCGACATCCCCGGCCTGATCGAAGGTGCCGCCGACGGTGCCGGGCTGGGTCACCAGTTCCTGCGCCACCTGCAGCGCACTCACATCCTGCTGCACATTGTCGACATCGCCCCCTTCGACCCCGAGGCCGATCCGGTCCGCGACGCCCGCGCGATCGTCGAAGAGCTGCGCAAGTACGATGAAGAGCTGGTCAACAAGCGACGCTGGCTGGTCCTCAACAAGCTCGACCTGATCCCGGACGAAGAGGAGCGCCAGGCACGCGTGGCCGCCTTCCTGGAAGCTTATGGCCCGGTGGACCGGCACTTCCAGGTCTCCGCCATCAGCCGCACCGGCTGCCAGGAAGTGGTCTTTGCGATACAGGACATCCTCGACGAGGAAAAAGCCGCCGCCCAGGCCGCCGCAGATGCCGCCGCCGCGCTGGCAGCCGAGTCCAGACCTGAAGGCAGCGCCGAAGACCTCGACGCCGGGGACGACTACGACGACGAATACGAAGACGACGAAGACGATGAGAACAGCAATCCGTAACGCCCGCCGACTGGTCGTCAAAGTCGGCAGCGCCCTGGTCACCAACAACGGCGAAGGCCTTGCCGTCGAGGCGCTGGCCGACTGGGCCCGCCAGATCGCCGCACTCCGTGCCGAAGGGCGCGAAGTGGTACTCGTCTCATCCGGCGCCATCGCCGCTGGCATGCAACGCCTCGGCTGGACCAGCCGCCCGCAGGAGATGCATCAACTGCAGGCCGCAGCCGCCGTAGGCCAGATGGGCCTCGCCCAGGCCTACGAGAGCGTGTTCGCCCGCAACAGCCTGCACACCGCCCAGATCCTGCTGACCCATGCCGACCTGGCCGACCGCACCCGCTACCTGAACGCACGCTCCACCCTCGTCACCCTGCTAGAACTCGGCGTCGTTCCGATCATCAACGAGAACGACACGGTGGTCACCGACGAGATCAAGTTCGGCGACAACGATACGCTCGGCGCCCTGGTGGCCAACCTCATCGATGCCGACGCCCTGATCATCCTGACCGACCAGCAAGGCCTTTACACGGCCGATCCGCGCAAGGACCCGGCCGCCACCCTGATCGGCGA
Source organism: Zoogloea sp. (assembly GCA_017309145.1). Taxonomy (GTDB): domain Bacteria; phylum Pseudomonadota; class Gammaproteobacteria; order Burkholderiales; family Rhodocyclaceae; genus Zoogloea. Next base: position 24,303 of record JAFLDU010000008.1, read on the forward strand.
GGAGCGCGCCGAGAACACCGCCCTGGAGGCCATGGCCGGCGGCGCCGGAAGCGGCATCAGCAAGGGCGGCATGATCACCAAGGTACGGGCGGCCCAGCGAGCCGCCCGTAGCGGCGCCCACACCTGCATCGCCAGCGGTCGCGAGCCGGACGCCCTGCTCCGCGTGGCGGGCGGCAATGATATCGGCACCCTTCTCTACGCCACCAGCACCCCGCTCGCCGCGCGCAAGCAGTGGCTGGCCGACCATCTGCTGCTGGCAGGGAGCCTGACCCTGGACGAAGGCGCGATCGAAGCACTACGCTCGGACAAGAGCCTGCTGCCGATTGGCGTCACCGCGGTGGAAGGCGACTTTGCCCGAGGGGCCGTCGTGGCCTGCCGCACCCCCGATGGCAAGGAGATCGCTCGGGGTCTGGTGAATTATGCAAGCAACGACACCCGCCGCATCCTTCGCCGCCCCTCCAGCGAGATCGAAGCCGTACTGGGCTTCATCGAAGAGCCCGAACTGATCCATCGGGACAACCTGGTACGGATAGGCTGAGACCAGACTCCATCAAATGAAACTGGCCACCTCCGGGTGGCCAGTTTCATTTGGGCGTCGCCAACACATCCAGCACCACTCTTCCTGACGGCATCGCAAACGCGACAGCCAATGAAAAACGGGCACCCGAAGGTGCCCGTCAATTCCTGATTCAGACGCAGTCTGAATTAGAAGGTGTGACGCAGGCCGAGGGACAGACCTTGCACGGTGCCGCCAGTGGCGTTGATGCCATTGCCGAAACCGTTAGTCGGGTTAATACCCACAGCGTTGATGCCGAAGTCGTAGGCAGCACCCTTGTCGTTATTGATCAGAGCGTAGACGGCCTTGACCATGGTGCGCTTGGACAGGCTGTGCTCGACGCCCAGTTCGAACAGCTTGGCACCGGTGTCGTTGGCGCTGGAGCCGTTGACCTTCAGGTCACGAGCAACGTAAACCTGGCCCAGCAGCTTGGAAGCCGGGGTCACGTTGAAGGTGCCGCCCAGGCCGTACACAGCTTGGGTAACCTTGTTGTTAAGGAAGTTGTCGGCACGAGCCAGATCGAAGATCGCGCGAACGGAAGCGATGCCGAAGTCATAGGAGCCACCAACACGGAAGTCGGCGACCTTGGTGTCAGCGGAGTTACCCAGGGACACGGCGTTGTAGGTCACAGCAGCCATGGCGGGGCCATTGGCGTACTTCAGGCCGATATCGTAGCCGGTGGTGTTCAGGGAACTGGCAGAGCCGGTACCTTGCAGGGTCTTGTTTTCGTTGGCCACGTAGGCAACGGTGGCATTCAGGCCAGCGAAGCTCGGGGACACGTAAGCAATGGCGTTCTTCCAGCGGGTATCGAAGATGGAGGTGCAGATGCTGCTGCGGTTACAACTGTTGGTGGCGTTACTCACAGGACCAGCGGGGTAGGAACCATTACCATCCGTACTGCTCAGCAGGTTGTTGCCCAGCTTGCCGAGGATGCCGGAGTTGGAGCCAATGCCGGTAGCGCCGGCGTTGACGTCAACAGCGCCGCCAAGAGCGCGGGTCGGGCCGGTCAGGTTACCCAGAACCACGGTACCGAAGCCGCCAGCCAGACCAACAAAGCTGTCGCGGACGGTGCCCAGGGCGCCAGCGTTATCAAAACCAACAGCACTTTCATACTGGAACACGGCGGTCAGGCCGTTGCCCAGGGACTCAGCACCCTTGAAACCGATCAGGGAGGAGTTGGTGGACACGCGGGTGGTGTTGCCCAGATCATTCTTGGCATCGCCGGAGATCTTGACGACGTCGAAGGAAGCGTCAGCCACGCCGTAAACGGTCACGTTGGCTTGAGCGAAGGCACCGGTGGAAGCCAGGCCAGCGACGGCCAGAGCGATCAGTTTCTTTTGCATATGTTTCTCCTCTTGATTGAAGACTGGCATGTTCCGCCTTGCAGCGGCCCCGACCAATTTCACCTCTCTAACGAGAAGTTGGCCTGCATTGTGGGTGCGGGGCAAAGGGGTAGGCAAGGACAGCGTTGTTTTTTGGATGCGGGAACCGCGTGGAGTGTTGCAACTTCGCAACAAGCGCCAAACATGTATTCATTAAAACTACAACCGCAGCACAAAAAAAGGCCAGCGTGATGCGCTGGCCTCTGCACCGGGAGGTGACTGCTTACTTCTGGGACAGCACCCAGGCGACCAGGGTCTTGGCTTCAGCCGGGCTGACCTGGGGGTTGGGAGGCATCGGGATCTGACCCCAGACGCCCGTACCACCCTTCTGGACCTTCTCGACCAGCTTGGCTTCGGCGGTCTTGTCACCCTTGTACTTGGCCGCAACTTCCTTGTAGGCCGGGCCCACCAGCTTCTTGTCCACGGCGTGGCAGGCCAGACAGTTCTTGGCCTTGGCCAGATCGGCGCCGGCATCGGCAAAGGCTGCGGTGGAACCCATCAGGCCGGCGATGGCGGCGACAGCAACGAGCTTCTTCATTGTGGTCCTCTTGGTTTGTGTGACGGGAAGAATGTCGCGGGAGTCTAATCCTCCCCGACAGGTTTGCCAATTCTCGCGGCCAGGCAGCTGCCAGGCTGTTGCGTGACATGGCGTCGCAGCCGAACAACGCGGGGACCGGTCGTCCCGTTGACCCGACCACGGCAGATCGGTGCCGGACGCGCTCAGAAAGCGATGGCAATGGCGAACTGAAGGCGGACTCGGTGATCACGCTGGCCGTAGGCCAGATCCACCGCGATGGGACCTGCGGGGCTGCGCCAGCGCGGACCCAGGCCGTAGCCGAGGTTCAACTTGAAGAGCTGCCGTTCGTCGTTGGCGTTTCCCGCATCGACGAAGGTGGCCACCCCCCAGTCGCTCCCCTTGTACCAATGTACGTATTCGGCACTGGTCACCGCCATGTAGCGTCCGCCTACCGTGGCGCTGCCTTCGGTGACGCCGAGGCTCTGATAGGCATAGCCCCGGACCGTCTGCGCACCGCCGGTGCGGAACAGGAAATCCTGAGGCACACCGTCGCGGGAGGCGGCAACCGTCATGCCCCCCTCGGCCCGCAGGATCAGGACATCCCGCTCGGCCATCGGCACGAACATCTGGTAGCGGCCGTAAAGCCGCACGAAGTTGCGGTCCGACAACAGCGCCCGAGAAGCGCCGCCCACCTGCAGATTGAGCACATACCCGCGGTGCGGATCGAGAATGCTGTCCACTGCGCGGTAAGTCCAGGACCAGTTTGCTGCCAGCGCAGAGCGGGAAGAGCGCAGGCTCCCCTCGGGAGTGAGGATCTCATGCTGGTAGTTGATCGCGATGCGGTTCTCGGTATTACCACGGGGAATGGTGCGCACCACCCCCACCGACTGGCGCTGGGTCTTCAGGCCCGAGATGTCGGTACGTTCGGCCAGCAAGCCCACACTGTCGAGATAGCCGTCCAAGGAGGGCGGCAGAAAGACATCGGTATAGCCCAGCTGCCGACGCTGCTCCATCCGGACACCACTGACGAGGTTCCAGGGCTGGCCAAGGAAATGCGCATCCCGGTAGCTGGCCTCGATGCGGTAGCCCGTATTACTGCTGGCACCGCCCCCGAAGCCGATGCGCCGGGGCTGGGCCTCGACGACCTGCACCCGTACCGGCGCCGCGTCAGGTCTGGCGGCGCCACGATCGATGTCCACCAGGACCGACGCAAAATAGCTGGTGTTCTGCAGGGCGGTCTGGAAACGCAGCAGGCGCTCCTGAGAGTAAGGCTCGCCGGGTTCCGGCGGCCGGTAGCGCCGGATCAGGTCCACGTCGTAATCCGACAGGCCGCTGACCTCAAGCGGGCCGAAACGGAAGGCGGTGCCGCTGTCCACCTCCAGCTCGAGTGTCGCCGTCGCGGCTTCGGGGTCGATGACGGCCCGGCTTTCCGTGATGGCCGCCGCGGCAAAATCCCGGGTGGTCAGCGCGTCGAGCAGCCTCTGCTTGGCTTCATCCCAGGCAGCCTGCCGGAATGCCTCGCCCTGCGGCAGCCCCCAGCTTTCCCGCAGGGTAGCGAGCCGCCCGGCCTGCCCCGCCTCTGTCACCGCGCCGGTGAAACGCAACTCGACCCGTGAGACGTGGGTACGCGGCCCCGGCCGGACCAGGATATGGAGCGTGGCATCGCCTTTCTCCTGCCGCTCGATCTCCGGACTGAAGTAGCCCTCGGTGGCGAGAATGTCGCGGATCTCCTTGCGGGCGCGGCGCATCAGCACCACCTCGTCTCCCTGAGGGGACTCTCCAGGGGCGGCCTCAGGAAAATCCAGGTGCTTGTCGAGGAGGGCGCGCAGCGCATCATCGGCGAGCTCCAGGCGAACCCGCTCCACGGCGTGGGCGGCCACTGCCCCACACAGGGCAAGAGCCAGGATCAACAGGCGAAGAACAATCGAATGGCGCGGCACGCGCGCATTCTAGCAGTCGTCGGAAAGCCCCATCAGCGCCGTATTGCCCCCGGTGGCCGCAGTATTGATGGTCAAGCACCGCTCCACGACCAGCCATTCGATCGGGTAAAGGGGCTGCGGCTCGAGGCAGTGTCGGATGGCGCCCTCCCGACGGGCCAGCGAGTCACGCCAGCGGTCGGCGTCGGGCAGATCCAGGAGCACGGCCGCGGACTCTGCCATCAGGCCCCGCGGATCGATGGTGACCCGCCCCCGCAAGGCCTCAGGGACACTGCGGCGCCAGGCCTCGGCGGCATCGCCGGCCGGCAGGACCAGCTGGTTGCCGGTGCCCAGCACGGCAGCCAGCTGGTGCGTCCACCCCTCCTCCCGGTCTGCCAGACCCAGCACCCTGCCCCGTGGCTGGAAGCGCAGGGTATTGCGCTCCCCCGTCGGCCCGGGCAGCTGCAGGGACATCCCCTCCAACGAGACGCTGGCGTAGTGCGAAGCGGCCTGGATGAGCCTCTCCCGTGACGCCTCGCCCGCCCCACCCCCACTGCGCAGCCAGTCCTTGAACCGTTCGAGGTCGGGACGGACTGGGCGGGACAGCTCCGGCAGGGGTTGCGGCGCGCCATGGACCAGCCGACGCAGGCTCAGGGGTCCGCCCGCCTTCGGGCCCGTCCCCGACAAGCCCTCGCCACCAAAGGGCTGCACCCCCACCACCGCGCCGATCATGCTGCGATTGACATAGAGGTTGCCGACCCGGGCCTGCCCGGCAATCCGGCGGACACAGTCATCCAGCCGCGACTGAATGCCGAGGGTCAGCCCATACCCGGTGGCCTGGATGACCTCGAGCAGATCGTCGAGATCCTGGGCGGCGTAGCGCAGCACATGCAGCACCGGCCCGAACACCTCCTGGCGCAACGCCTCCGGCGAAGCCAGTTCGATCAGGGTGGGTGCCATGAAGTAGCCCTTGCCACAGGCATCGGGAAGGCTGCGCGACAGGACGGGGCAACGGTCAGCCCGCCGGGCATCCACATAGGCCTGGATGCGCAGGCGCGCGTCAGCGTCGATCAGCGGCCCCACATCGGTAGAGAAATCATCGGGCGGTCCCAGGCGCAGCTCGGCCAGCGCCCCGTCGAGCAGGGACAGGACCCGCTCGGCGATCTCTTCCTGCACGCATAGCAGGCGCAATGCCGAACAGCGCTGCCCCGCCGAATCGAAGGCGGAGACCATCACGTCGGCCACCACCTGCTCGGGCAAGGCCGTGGAGTCGACGATCATGGCATTGATCCCGCCCGTCTCCGCCACCAGGGGAATATCCCCCCGGGCCGCCAGGGCCTGATGGATACCCCGTGCCACCTGTGTCGAGCCGGTGAACATCACGCCGCAGATCCGCGCATCGGCGACCAGCTGACGACCGACCGTCTCGCCGAGGCCCGGCAGGCACTGCAGGACACCCCGGGGAACGCCTGCAGCATGGAACAGCGCCACCGCCTGATCGGCGATCAGCGGCGTCTGCTCGGCCGGCTTGGCCAGCACCGGATTGCCTGCCGCCAGGGCCGCGGCGATCTGCCCGACGAAGATCGCCAGGGGAAAATTCCAGGGGCTGATGGCCAGCACCGGCCCCAACGGACGGGCGCCCTCGAGCTCCCCCTGCCTCAACCGGGACGCGTAATAGCGGCAGAAGTCCGCCGCCTCCCGCACCTCGCCCAGCCCGGCGGCAAGCGTCTTGCCGGCCTCCCGGACCAGCAGGGCCACCAGGGCATGGGTACGCCCCTCCAAGGCCTGGGCCATGCGATCCAGGCACAAGGCCCGTTCGGCAGCAGAAGTACCGCCCCATTCCGCCGCCACCTCACAGGCCAGTGCAAGAGCCCGCTCCAGCTCCTCGGGTTCAGCAAAACGGACCCGACCGACCACCTCCTCCGGTCGGGCCGGATTGCGGATGAGGACAGGCCCGGCCGGCCCCTCCTCCACGCCGGGAACCCTCGGAAACACGCAGAGCGAGGTCTCCCGGCTGCTCGCCAGGGCGGCAGCAAACGCCCGCCTCACCCCCGCCGAGGCCAGGTCGAAGCCCCGGCTGTTGAGCCGCCCGGCGTAAAGGTCGGCCGGCAGCGGGATGGCAGGGTGGGGCTTGCCGCCTGCCGCGCTTGCAGCCTCGACCGGATCCCGGACCAGCTCGGAGATGGCCACCCGGTCATCGACGATGCGATTGACGAAACTGGAGTTGGCGCCGTTCTCGAGCAGCCGCCGCACCAGGTAGGCCAACAGCGAGCGGTGATGCCCCACCGGGGCATAGACCCGGACCGGCCGCCTCAGGGCTGGATCCTCCGCCGCCACCAGCTGCCGGAAGAGGCTGTCCCCCATCCCGTGCAGGCACTGGAACTCGTAATCACCGTGGAGGAAGGCCCCGCCCTCGTGGATCAGCGTGGCCACGGTCTGGGCGTTGTGCGTGGCGAACAGGGGAAACACCGCATCCCTGGCGGCCAGCAGGCGGCGGGCACAGGCCAGATAGGCCACATCCGTATGAGCCTTGCGGGTGTAGACCGGGTAGTCGGACAGGCCTTCCTGCTGGGCCCGCTTGATCTCGGCATCCCAATAGGCCCCCTTCACCAGACGCACCATCAGACGTCGGCGGTGGTGGCGGGCCAGCGCCAGGATCCAGTCGATCACGGCTGGGGCACGCTTCTGGTAGGCCTGGACCACGAAGCCGAGCCCGTCCCAGCCGGCCAGCATAGGCTCGCCCACCAGGGCTTCAAGCACATCCAGGGAGAGTTCGAGGCGGTCCGACTCCTCCGCATCGATGGTCAAGCCGATGTCGTGATGACGGGCCAGCAGGCACAGCTGTCGGACCCGCGGCACCAGCTCGGCCCGGACCCGCCCCCGCTGCGACCAGGTGTAGCGCGGATGCAGCGCCGAAAGCTTGATGGAGATGCCGTTGCCATCCATCACGCCGCGCCCCCGGTCGGCGGCTCCGATCAACCGGATCGCTGCGGCATAGGCGGCCTGGTAACGGGCCGCCTCCTCGGAGGTGAGGGCTGCCTCACCCAGCATGTCGAAGGAGTAGAGATAGTCCGCCCACGGGCCGCCGGACGCGCGCTCCAGCGCTTCTTCGATGGTTTCGCCAAGCACGAACTGCTGCCCCACCAGGCGCATGGCAAAGTCCATGGCTTCCTGGACCAGCAACTCACCACCACGGCTGGCCAGGCGGGACATCACCCCCGGCAGACGCGCAGCGTCCCTGGGCCCCAGCAAACGCCCCGTCAGCGCCAGGCTCCAGGCAGCCGCATTGACGAACAGGGACGGGCTGTGGCCAAGGTGACCGAACCAGTCACGCGCCAGGAGCTTGTCCCGCATGAGGCGCAGCCGCCCCTCCCGGTCGGGAATGCGCAGCAAGGCTTCGGCCAAGCACATCAGGGCCACGCCCTCGCTGCTGTCGAGGGCGAACTCGTTCATCAGCGCATCGACGCCACCTGCCCGCCGCCGCCGGTGGCGGACCTCAGTGGCCAGATCCAGGGCCAGCTTACGGATCTGGGGTGCCTGCCCGGCATCGGGCCGGGCCTCTTCAATCAGGGGGAGGATGCACTCCGCTTCGGGAAGCCGGGTCGCGGCCGCCACGGCCTGCCGGAGCTCGGCAAGCAGAAGGGCGGCCGGATCGGGTGAAGAAGCAGGATCATGGGCTGCGGAAAAGGGCTGACTGGACATACGACATCACCTGGGTGGGTCTGGCTGTCGCCGATGTCCGATTCGACCATCACAACTGGAAACGATTCAACCGGCCGCAGCCGCCACCGGTTGAACCCATCTGGGCGCTCAGGACTCCAGGTGGTAGGAGACGACCCGCTCCACCTCATTGCGCGAACCGAGGATGACCGGCACCCGCTGATGCAGCTTGACCGGCTTGACGTCGAGGATGCGCTCACGCCCAGTGGAAGCAGCACCGCCTGCAGCCTCCACGATCATCGCCATCGGATTGGCTTCGTACATCAGGCGCAGCTTGCCCCCCTTGTCCTTCATCTTGCTGTCCAGGGGGTACATGAAGATGCCACCACGGGTCAGGATGCGGTGCACATCAGCCACCATCGAGGCCACCCAACGGGTGTTGAAGTCACGACCGCGCGGACCTTCGGCACCGGCCTTCAGTTCGCTGACGTAACGCTGTACCGGCGCCTCCCAGAAGCGTTCGTTGGACCCATTGATGGCGTACTCCTTGGTATCCGCCGGGATGGTCATGTCCGGGTGGGTGTAGATGAAGCTGCCCATCTCCCGGTCGAGGGTGAAGCCATGCACGCCGCTGCCCACGGTCAGGACCAACTGGGTGGACGGGCCATACACCGAATAGCCGGCCGCCACCTGCGCAGTGCCGGGCTGCATGAAATCAGCCTCCGTAGGCGTGCTGACACCTTCCGGACAGCGTAGCACCGAGAAAATGGTACCGACGGAGATGTTCACATCGATGTTGGAGGAGCCGTCCAGCGGATCGAACAGCAGCAGGTAGGCGCCCTTCGGGTATTCGCCCGGGATCGGGCGGATCTCCTCGACCTCCTCCGAAGCCATCGCCGCCAGGTGGCCACCCCACTCGTTGGCCTGGATCAGGATGTCATTGGCGATCACGTCCAGCTTCTTCTGGGCCTCACCCTGCACATTGTCGCTACCGGCCTCGCCCAGCACGCCGGCCAGGGCGCCCTTGGAGACATTCACGGCGATGGCTTTGACCGCCCGGGCCACCACCTCCATGAGCAGACGCAGATCGGCACTCATCAGGCCCTTGCGCTGCTGTTCGATCAGAAATTGGGTAAGCGTGACTCGGCGCATGCTCGTTTCTCCGGGATAAGCGCTAAAAGTACGGATTATCGCCCGGATCGGCCCCGTCCGTCGTTTATGATTAGGTACTGGATTTGCACCGGGGCACTCCGCCCCCTCCCGAAGCACTCTCCTCACAAGGCATCATGGAAGTTCTGGTCATCGGCGCCGGCCTAGCCGGCGTCACGAGCGCCTGGTATCTCAACCAGGCAGGTCACTCCGTCACCGTCGTCGACCGCCGGGCCGGACCGGGGATGGAAACAAGCTTTGCCAATGGCGGGCAGATCTCCGTCAGTCACCCGGAACCGTGGGCCAACCCCTCCGCGCCCGCCACCGTCCTGCGCTGGCTCGGCCGCAAGGATGCGCCCCTGCTGTTCCGCTTGCGTGCCGACCCCGCCCAGTGGCGCTGGGCCGCGGCCTTCCTGCGCGAATGCATGCCGGGCCGAACGGCTTACAACACCCGCGCGATCGCCAGCCTGGCCCTCTACAGCCGACGTGAGCTCAAGGCCCTCCGTGAAAGCCTTGACCTGCAGTACCACGCGAGCGAGGCGGGCATCCTTCACCTGTTCCAGAGCAAGCGAGAGTTCAGCGGCATTCCGGCACGCCAGAAGGCACTCGGCGCCATGGGCATCCACACCCGCCTGCTAAGCCCGGATGAGGCAGTCGCCCTGGAGCCCGCCCTGAGCAAGCTGCGGCCACAGCTGGCCGGCGCCCTGCACGGCCTGGATGACGAGAGCGGCGATGCCCACCTGTTCTGCCAGGCCCTCGCCGCCAGGGCCGCGGCTGCGGGCGTCCGCTTCTCCTTCGACAGCAATCTCTACGAGTTCGACGTCGTGAGGGGCAAGATCCGGGGCGCCCGGGTGCTCGACGGGCACATGCGTGCGGGGGTCTTCAAGGCCGATGCCGTCGTGGTGGCCGCCGGCAGCTACAGCCCGGGGCTGCTGAAACGCTTCGGCGTGAAGCTGCCGATCTATCCTGTAAAAGGCTATTCCGTGACGGCCCCGATCATCGACGAATCGCTGGCACCCCGTCACAGCCTTACCGATGAATCCCGACGGATCGTCTGCTCACGGCTGGGTGATCGCCTGAGGGTTGCGGGTACTGCGGAGCTCAACGGCTTCGATCTCGCTCCGAATCCGGCACGCAGCGCGGCCATCGTAAAGTGGCTGGAAAACCATCTGCCGGGCGCCACCGACCTGGGCCGTGCAGAGCACTGGTGCGGCCTGCGTCCGGCGACACCGAGCAACCTGCCGCAGATCGGCCGCACCTCGATTGACAACCTGTATGTGAATGCCGGGCATGGCACCCTGGGCTGGACCCTTGCCTGCGGCTCGGCCAGGGCGCTCTCCGACATCATGGACGGCCGCAAGCCGGAGCCGGACTTTCCGTTCCGCGTGGGTTGATCAGCCCTCCGCAGTCTCCTCGAAGAGAATGCGGTAAACAAAGGCCGACAGTACGACCTGCTCCGCATGGGGCAGTTCCTCGAACTGAACGCCGTGGTGCACCTGCGGGGCTTCGCCGTCCTGCCCCGCAGTGGCGTGCACCGAGCGCAGCACCGCCGGAATCGTCAGGTACTGCTCCACGTCACTGACCACCACCCGGAACTTGATCGAGATGCGATCGTCCTTGACCCCCATGGGTGACTTGGCCACCAGCATCGCCCCGCCAGTGCTCAGATCCACGATCGTCGATGCATGGGAGCGCCCATCCGAGGACGAGACCGCGGCAATCAAGCTGACCCTGGCCCGGGCGCCGCGCCGCACCACCAGCCCCCGCACCTGGGACGGATAGGTCAGATGAAGATGGGGGAAGGGCACGTTCGCCACCTTGTAGATGGTCGCCCCGAAGGCAAACACGCTCTTGCCCGAGAACAGACGCACGACGAAGGCCTGCCCTTCCCGCATCAGCAGAACCTTGCCATCCTGGGTCGGCGTGGTCACCAGCACGCTCTTGCCCTTGAGATAGCCGATCAGCTTGACGTAATAGCGCGCCTGCCCGGTATCGCTCTGGGTCTGTAACTGGAGGGTATCGCCGATATCCAGCTTGATCTCGTCGAAGCTGCAGTTGTCACCCGCAGGCTTGTCCCCGCTCTCGGTGTTGCCCCGGGTCTCACTGACCTGCAACTTTCGGAACAGGCCACGCTCAATCAGGGCCTTCTTCTGGGACTCCGTTTCGACAACCACCCCGCGGGCAAGCAGGAGCTGCTTCTTGTCGTCGTAAAGAGGCCAGGGCACGGGCCGCCCGACCTCCACCTCGCCACTGCTGATGCGCACAAAAGACATCTCTCCCCCACCCTTCGAGACCTTATGGGAAGGCATATCGTCACGGCAGGCGACGACTTTAGCGCAGGCGCTCACGCTCAAACCCCTGCGCCATGCCAGCACAATATGGGAGCATGATCAGAGCGAGACAAGAAAGAACAATGCCGACGCGAAGTCGGCATTGTCATCGCCCGGGCACCTGCCACGGGGCGACTCGCTCACCGCCCGACGGCGGTGGGCTTGAAACGGATCAGGCCGGCTGCTGCTCGGCCTCGGACTTCACTGGCGGGGTGCAACAGGACGAGGAGCCATCCCCGCAATCGGGCGCCGGCGGATTGCGGATTTCGCCGGTTTCGGTATCAAAGCCGATGGACTCAATATAAGAGGCCAGTGCCGCATCCATGGACTCGACATGATTGTCGAACCAGATCGGCAACTCCTGAAGCAACTGGCGGCCCAGTGCAGCGTCACCACGCTCGACGCGCTTGCGCACATCCCGGCACACGGCGATCACACGGTCGTGCTCGGCCTTGTGGCAGCCCGGAAAACCGATCTTCTCCATCCAGCGGTTTTCCTGATCGAAATGCTCGACCGTATGCGCCAAGAAGGCGTCCATCTCGACCAGCAGCGCGTCGCCTTCCGCTGCGAGCATGCGGTTGTAGGCCTCGACGAACTCCTGGTGGGTCTGATCCATCACCCCCAGACCCAAGGTCAGCTTTTCAGTCCATTCCATCGCAGCCATGTCGGGAAACCTCGCAATAAGAAGATGCTTGCAACTCTATCGTCCAACCCCTGGGGGGACCCTGAGCCAGATCAATCAGGCCTGCCCGGCCTCATGGCCGCTTACTTGACCAGCTTCAGGTGGGCACGCAGACCACCGCCCTTGGGCGGCTCGGGTGAAGGCTCGGGCGACGTTCCCGCCACATCAACCGGCGCCTCGGCTGCATCCTCATCGATGGAGGACTCGCCATCCGCGAGGGACACCGGCTCGAAGGCCATGCCATGCCCATTCTCCCGGGCATAGATCGCCGACACATTGTCGACTGGAACGGAAATATTCTGGGCAACCCCACCGAAACGCGCCTGAAAAGCGATCATCTCGTTACCCATGACCAAGCTCTGGGTCGCATCGGGGCTGATGTTCAGTACGATCTGACCATCCTGCACGAAGTTACGGGGAACCAGGGTGCGGCGATCGACCGCCACCGCCAGGTAGGGCGTCAGCCCCTGGTCCACGCACCACTCATGAATGGCGCGGATCAGGTAGGGCTTGGTGGAAACTTCACTCATGACCTGTGGCCTCAGGCGTGCGGACCCGAAACAGGCCGCAGAAACGGGACAAGGAAGAGGGGCTGCGTTCAGCACGCAGCCCCGGAATGCATCAGCGGCGCATGACCTTTTCGGAAGGCGTCATGGCATCGATGAAGCCCTGGCGGCTGAAGATCCGCTCGGCGTACTTCATCAGCGGGGCCGCCGAACGCGGCAGCTCGATACCGTAGTGGTCCAGACGCCACAACAGCGGGGCGATGGCCACATCGAGCATGGAGAACTCGTCACCCAGCAGGAACTTCTGCTTGGTGAACATGGGCGCCAGCTGGGTCAGCTGGTCGCGCACGTGGGCGCGCTCCTTGTCGGCACCCTTGGGATTCTTCTCCAGGACGTCGATATGGGAGAACAACTCCAGTTCGAAAGTGTGCAGCAGCTGGCGGGCCCGGGCGCGCATGATGGGGTCGGGCGGCATCAGCTGGGGATGCGGGAAACGCTCGTCGATGTACTCGTTGATGATGTTGGACTCGTAAAGCACGAGGTCGCGATCAACCAGCACAGGAACCCGGTTGTACGGGTTGATGACAGCGATGTCTTCCGGCTTGTTGAAGAGATCGACATCAATCACCTGGAAATCCATGCCCTTTTCAAAGAGCACGATACGGCACCGGTGACTGAAAGGATCTGTCGTTCCGGAATACAAATTCATCATCGTTGTGTTACCCCACGGATACTCTGAATCACGCACCACGCGCCGTGTGGCGCGGGGTGCGTCTTGCTCGGCGACAGCAAGGGAGTGCATCAGCAAACCCGCCGCCGAGTATTAGTGGATGTCCTTCCAGAAATTCTTCTTGAGCAGATAGGAAAGGACAAACAGCAGGCTCAGGAACGCGATCACACCGGTACCGATGCTCTTGCGCTTCTCGGCCATCGGCTCACCCATCCATACCAGATAGGAGACGAGGTCGGCGGTTGCCTTGTCGTACTCTTCCTTGGACAGCTTGCCGGGCTTGCCAGGCTCAAGGGTGATCTCCTTGGTCTTGTTGCCGTGACCGTCGTCCTTCTGCTCGACTTTGGCAACCTGTTCGCCCTGAAGTTCGTACAGGACGTGCGGCATGCCGACGTTTTCGAAGATCTTGTTGTTCCAGCCGGTCGGACGGCTTTCGTCACGGTAGAAGCTGCGCAGGTAGGTGTACAGCCAGTCCGCACCGCTACCGAACTCGGAGGCACGGGAGCGGGAGATCACGGTCAGGTCCGGAGGCGCCGCACCGAAGAAGACCTTGGCCTCGTCGCGCTGCATGGCAATGCGCATCGGCTCACCGATCTTGTCGGCGGTGAACATCAGGTTGTCCTTGATCATCTGCTCGGACAGGCCGATCTCCTGCAGCCGGTTGTAGCGCATATAGCTGGCGCCGTGGCAGTTCAGGCAGTAGTTCACGAAGATCTTGGCGCCATTCTGCAGGGCAGCCGGATCGGTGGACACCGGCGCCTTGTCGAGGTGCAGTTCGGGACCGCTGGCAAGCGCAAGCAGCGGTGCGAACAAGAGAGCTGACAAAAGTTTTTTCATGGCTTTCATTCTCTATTAACCGGTCACCCGATCAGGTTCGGGCTTGCACTTGTCGATCTTCGAGTACCACGGCATCAGCAGGAAGAAGCCGAAGTAGATCACCGAGCAGATCTGCGACACCAGGGTGCGACCCGGGGTGGGGGGCAGAACGCCGAGATAACCGAGGATGAAGAAGGCAATGATGAAGACGGTCAGGATCAGCTTGAAGAGACCACCCTTGTAGCGGATCGACTTCACCGGGCTGCGGTCCAGCCACGGCAGGAAGGCGATGATCACCACGGCAGCACCCATCGCCACCACGCCCCAGAACTTGGCATCGATGCCGAACAGCGGATAGGTCACCGCACGCAGGATCGAGTAGAACGGGGTGAAGTACCACACCGGCGCAATGTGCGGCGGGGTCTTCAGCGGGTCGGCCGGGATGAAGTTGTTGAACTCCAGGAAGTAGCCACCGCCTTCAGGTGCGAAGAACACGATGAAGGAGAAGACGATCAGGAAGCCCACCACACCCACGATGTCCTTGACGGTGTAGTACGGGTGGAAGGGGATGCCGTCCAGCGGATGGCCGTCAGCGCCCTTCTTCTTCTTGATCTCGACACCATCCGGGTTGTTGGAGCCGACTTCGTGCAGGGCGACGATGTGGGCAGCAACCAGGCCGATGAGGATCAGCGGCACGGCGATGACGTGGAAGGAGAAGAAGCGGTTCAGGGTCGCGTCGGACACCACGAAGTCACCACGGATGACCACGGACAGGTCCGGACCGATCACGGGAATCGCGGAGAACAGGTTCACGATCACCTGGGCGCCCCAGAAGGACATCTGGCCCCAGGGCAGCAGGTAGCCCATGAAGGCCTCGGCCATCAGCGCCAGGAAGATCAGGGTGCCGAAGATCCAGATCAGCTCGCGGGGCTTGCGGTAGGAACCGTAGAGCAGGCCGCGGAACATGTGCAGATACACGACGATGAAGAACGCCGAGGCACCGGTGGAGTGCATGTAGCGGATGATCCAGCCACCCGGCACATCACGCATGATGTATTCGACGCTGGCAAAGGCCACCGGCACGCCAGACGCGTTGAGAGACGCATCGGGCTTGTAGTGCATCACCAGGAAGATGCCGGTGACGATCTGGATCACCAGCACCAGCAGGGCCAGGGAGCCGAAGAAGTACCAGAAGTTGAAGTTCTTCGGTGCGTAGTACTCGGTGAGATGCCCCTTGATGGTCGACGTCAGCGGGAAGCGCGCGTCGATCCAGTCCAGAACAGCTTGAGATTTGGTCGTCATCGTTTAGGCCTTTCCGTCTTCGCCGATCAGGATCTTGGTGTCGGCCAGGTACTTGTGCGGCGGAATTTCAAGATTGTCCGGCGCGGGCTTGCTCTTGTAGACGCGGCCAGCCATGTCGAAGGTGGAACCGTGACAGGGGCACAGGAAGCCACCCGCCCAGTCGGCGCTCACGCCGCTCTCGGCACCCGTCTTGAACTTATCGGAAGGAGAACAGCCCAAATGGGTGCAAATGCCCACGGCCACCAGGATTTCCGGCTTGATGGAACGGGTTTCGTTCTTGGCGTATTCCGGCTGCTGCGGCTTGTCGGAATTGGGATCGCTGACCTCGCTGTCGGTCTTCTTGAGCGACTCCAGCATTTCCTTGGTGCGATTGATGATCCAGACCGGCTTGCCGCGCCACTCGACGGTCATCATCTGACCCGGGCCCAGCTTGCTGATATCCACTTCAACCGGCGCACCGGCTGCCTTTGCACGCTCCGACGGCGTCAGGCTCGCGACGAACGGCACGGCCGCGGCGACTGCGCCCACGCCCCCTGCCGCCGACGTCACCAGCAACAGCTGGCGCCGACCCGCATCTACTTTCTGATCCACGCTCATGGCCCACTAACCTCAATAAAAGAGACTTCGAAGATCGCAATACGGAAAACCTGCGGAGTATAGCGAAAACCCTTACCCAAAAAAAGGGCTAGTGGCCTAAACCCGCGCCAGCATTGGGAATTATGGCAACCGGCATCCTCTCCCGACCTTTCCAGGCGCTCCCTGATGGCGTAATAATCCGCCCGTTTTGCGCAGTGCAGCAGCGAGTTCATGCAGCGTGAAGGCATAATCGCCGCGTCGCTCCGCCTCACTTCTTTCCCCTCAGCGCCTGCCATGCCACGCCTTCAGCCCGCCCGGATATCGCTTCACATCGCCACCCTGCTGAGCCTCGCCACACTGGCACCGGCCGCCCAGGCCGCACCGGCCTGGCCAGCCGCCCTGGAGAGCAGCCTGGTCCGCGCGGCGATCCCCCGCGCAGCCACCGCCGTACTGGTCCAGGACGTGGATTCGGCCACCCCCGTACTGGCCCACCGGACCCGTGAGGCCATGAACCCGGCCTCGGTGATGAAGCTGGTGACAACCTACGCGGCCCTGGAGCAACTGGGCCCGACCTATACCTGGAAGACCCGCATCGTCGCAGAGGCGCCAGTCCGCAACGGCGTCCTCAAGGGCAACCTGCATGTGATCGGCGGCGGCGACCCCCGCCTATCGCGGGAACGGCTGTGGCTGCTGCTGCGGGAACTGCGTAGCCGCGACATCCGCCGCATCGAGGGTGACGTGATCACGGACCGGCGCTTCTTCCAGCTGCCCGCCCACGACCCCGGCGCCTTCGACCAACGCCCGCTGCGCCCCTACAACGCCCCCGCAGACGCCCTCAATATCGACTACGGCGCCCTGCCCTTGCGGCTCGCACCGAACGCGGCAGGTGCCGAGGTGGGCATCGACCCGCTACCAGCCGGGCTGAGCCTGGACAACCGGATACGTCGCGGCGGAACGGGGCCCTGCCCCGACCCGACGGCCCTGCTCAGCGCCGACAGCCGGAGCAGCGGGAACGGCGGCAGCGTACTCACCCTGGAAGGCAGCCTGCCGCCGGCCTGCACAGCAGCCTTCGACTGGAACCTGGCCCCACTGCCGCCTGCCAGGCTGTTCGAAGGCCTGTTCAGGACACTCTGGCAGGAACTCGGCGGGGAGATCGACGGCCGCTTCGTGGACGGCCCCGCCCCGGCCGGTGCCCGGGCGCTGGCAGAAAGCACCTCGCCCGCGCTGCCCGAAGTGCTGCGGGACATGAACAAGTGGTCGAACAACGTGATCGCCCGCCATGTGCTCGCCACCCTGGGTGCGGAGAGCGAGCCCGGCCGTGACTCGGCCGTGGCGGGCGGCAAGGTGGTCGAACGCACCCTGGCCGGTGCCGGCATCCCCACCGATGCCCTGGTGATCGAGAACGGGGCCGGACTCTCCCGCAACGAGCGGGTCAGCGCCCACACCCTGGGCCAGCTGCTGATGGCGGCCTGGCGCAGCCGCAGCATGCCGGAGCTGATTGCCTCGCTGCCGATCGCCGGCCGGGACGGCACCGCCCGAAGGCGGGTGGCCAACAGCCCGGCTGCCGGCGCCGCCCACATCAAGACCGGCACGCTCGACGGCGTCCGCAGCCTGGCCGGCTACGTGCAGGGCGCCAGCGGGCACCGCTACATCGTGGTGCTGCTGATCAACCACCCCAACGCAGGCGCCGGGAGGGACGTCCAGGATGCCCTGCTGGAATGGGTGGCGAACCTGTGAAGATCAGGCCGTTCAGCGATCCACGGCGTAGCGCTTGAGCGCCTCAAGAGGGATGACCTCCAGGGCGGCCATGTGCGTCGCCGCCAGCACCACCGGGGGCGCCACGCCAGCCTCCCAGGCCTCGCGCCAGCGCAGGGCACACAGACACCAGCGATCGCCGGGCCGCAGGCCGGCAAAACGGTACTCCGGGCGTGGCGTGGACAGGTCGTTGCCACGCATCGCGCTGAAGGCCAGGAATTCCTCGGTGACCTTCACGCAGACGTGATGACGCCCCAGGTCGTCCGGGTCGGCCTCGCAGCAGCCGGTCCTCATCCAGCCGGTCAAGGGCGCATAACTACAGGCCAGCAACGGCCCCCCAAGCACATTGAGGGCGTCGCTTACAGGCAGGTCTTCAGTACTCAATCGGGATACCCCTGGGGATTGGAACTCTGCCAGCGCCACGAATCGGCGCACATCTCGTCAATGCCACGGCTCGCCCGCCAGCCCAGTTCGGCCTCTGCCAGCCCGGGCTCGGCGTAGCACTGGGCCACATCACCCGGCCGCCGCGCAACGATCTCGTAGGGGACCTTGCGACCACTCGCCGCCTCGAAGGCCTTGATGACCTCCAGCACACTGTAACCGCGCCCCGTGCCCAGGTTGACCGTCAGCACGCCCGGGCGTTCAGCCAGGCGGCGGACCGCCGCCACATGGCCCACCGCCAGGTCCACCACGTGGATGTAATCCCGCACGCCGGTACCGTCCGGTGTGGCGTAGTCGCCACCAAAGACGCGCAACTGCGGCAGGCGCCCCACCGCCACCTGGCTCACGAAGGGCATCAGGTTGTTGGGCAGACCGTTCGGATCCTCGCCAATGCGCCCGCTGGCATGGGCCCCCACCGGGTTGAAGTAGCGGAGCAGCGCCACCCGCCACTCCGGATCCGCCGCCGCCAGATCGGACAGCACGAACTCCATCATCCACTTGGTGCG